>JAQBZB010000133.1 GCA_027622275.1 Planctomycetota bacterium
GTGCGCGATCCGTGCCGGAAGCGCACGCCTCCGGCTTGCGGTTAAACGACTGATTGAAAGCAGCTTAGACATTCCAGGCCAATCCTCCAGTAGCGCTGACCAACTAGTGATGACTGATCCAACGGAGATCGTCTTGAGTCAACGAAAGCAAATCGGGTGTCTCGAATCCCGTCACGCCATTGACATCCGGCGGCGTGCTGAGAATTGCGGGCAGCACGGATGTCGTTGCCGGCACCAACTGCATCGTCCAGTTCTGATTGATTAGATTCCAGTTGTGTGGGTGCCAACCTTCGGATTGATAGGCGATCGACCACGGAACCGGTTCGCCGGGGGCAGAAGGAGGCGGGGGTCGCGGCGTGGGAGGAACGGGACGCGGGATGCCTTCGCCCGGGACACCGCCCAGCGTTCCTTCGCTGCTGGGGCTGCCTGGATACACCTTGATCAGCCGCCGCCGCGGAACGAACATCATGATCTGTGAATAGGCCTGCGTATCGGTGCCGATCGGGTTCCGAAAAACGCCCGGAACCAGACTCGGCAGTTGTTGCCGGTAGACGACGCCAACGAACATGAAGTCGCCTTCGAGATGACCATTCACGTCGGAGATGTTGTTTCGTTCGTCGCGAATCTGAAACGGCAAATTCGTTGTTGGGTACTCTACTTCGAGCAATCGTGTCAACTGGCCGCATGTAAAGATCCGCCACAGATTGCTGAACTGCGACATTTTGCCGATTTCATCGAACGCTTGCAGCGTATCATCGTTCCAAACGCGGAGATAATGGTGCGCCAAGCCGTCACGCTGCCGCCGCGCTGTGCTCATGTATTGTTCCTGCGTAAGCGTGACGTCCATTACCGGATCGACGACCGGCAGCGTGCGCCGTGCCGTCTCGCTGATGCCGCCGACCGGATCGACGTTCGTGCGCCAGATCACGGCTCGCAGTTCGGTACCCAAGGGCCAGGCTTGTCCATGTCGTCGGGCAACTTCATCGGCGGCGTACTGAGTCAACGCGGGTGTCGCCTCCGTCAAAGCCCGTTGGAATTCCGGGATCATTCGTTGCGCGAGAATCTCTTCGAAGACAGGCAGCATCATCTCGGCGGCGGCATAGGACCACTCGCTGAACGTGAAGACCATGTCACGCTCGCCGGGCACCTTCTCCTCGATGGCGTAACCCAACTGGTCGAAGGGCGGGAACTCCGAGCCTTGAAACGCCGGGGCGACGCGCTGCCAGTTGTTAAGAATCTCGGGCGTCAAGCTTTCGGAACTGCGATCGCGGGCCTCGCGGAAATAGGCCGTCAGCGCGAACACATCGGCGAGCAGGTGATTCGTAAACGCCAGCGTGTTCATGTTACGCGACAACACGACACCACCCGCGTAGGTTGCGGAATCGGCGGCATTTTGAAGCTTGACTTTCTGATCGACCTGGCGAGACGAGTTCATCACCATGCCCAGCAGCAAGACCAGCATCATCAACGCAAACACCGAGACGATACTGAGCGAACCGCCTTCGTCGCGATGCAAGCCGCGCGCGCGCCGAGCCACTCGTTCCCAGGCCCCCGCCTGGGAGCTAACTGCGTTGTTGCGATCGCGACGTGCCATTAGTAATCGTCCGGATCTTCAGGTTCCGGCGGCCGCGTCAGAGGCAGCTCGCCGTTGAGTGATTGGATATAAGGCAGCACGGACTTTTGGCCTTCATTATTGAGCCGGACCGTGGCGGACATCGGATAGACGAAGATACCGTTCTCGCGGCGAATCCTTTCCGCGACGGCATCACGCGGTGAAACAGACTCCGTGTCTTGCCTTGGTGCCGGCTTCGCCAGAAAGCGGCCTGGACCCGGCAGCAACGCAAAGTTGTGGTTGACGGTGACAATCAGTTGATCTTGCCAGCCGATTTCGTTGTCTTCAAACTCGCTCGCAGTGGGCCACGGCCGAATGAGCGGCGGCTCGGAGTCCTTGTGCCGGACTTCAATTTCGACGTTCGTGTTGTGCAGAGCGTAAGCCAGCTTGTTCCGCAACCGAACGGGGATTCGCGTGTTACTTGCCGACGTCGGAGACATCGCCAAATAGGTCCGTTCAAGAGCCGCGGCGGCTGCGAGCCCCGCGCTGTCCATCGTGATCCCTGTATCGCGCGACGGACAGATGGACATCAGCGCTGATACAGCCGCAAATCGAATCTTTTCAGATTTAGGGCTGCCCGGAGCAACCTGGTAGACTGCAAACAGATTCCCCGCCTCGTCGGTTGTATCGGGCAATTGCACTCGGTAGCTGATTCGGTTCTCCATCTCGAAATCATCGCCCAAGGAAGCGGGAATCCAGACCATCGCCGACCGTGCTGCCGCGAACGCCGAGTACTCGACCATCAATCTGCCGAGCGTCAACTGGCTGAGCTGGATAATGAACAGCATGATCATCACGAACAGAGGAAGCGTCAGCACGAAGCTGAGACTCTGCACGGCGCCCTGCTCGTCACGGTGCAGCCGGCGAAGTTGCGGAAGTTGTAGATGAGCGCCGCTGATCCCAATCAGCACGCGCAGTGCCACGACCGAGACGACGATCCCGGCGAGAAACGGCGAACACGCGATGATTAGTTCACGACTCATGTACTCGTTGGCGCGGCTTACGCCGGCACGCTACTTAGGACAGAAGCTCCACGAGCTGAAATCTTACAATGATCACACCGACCAGCGCACTCGGCGCGAGAAACAACTCCGTCTTCAAGGGCTCTCGTTCCGTCTCGTCCAACTCAAACGCCGGCCCGAGTCGCCAGCGATACCATGCAACGCGGGCCGAGCGAACAACAAGTGTCCAAACGCCGAATCGCCATACGAGTGAGATAAGTGCCGCGCAACCGCCCAGCACGAGCGTCCACAACATCGCTTCCAAACCAGACATAACTCCCAGGAACGCGCCGATCATCGCCACCAGCTTCACATCGCCGCCGCCGACGCCGCCGGGAAAGAAGACATAGCAAACGATCATCATCACACCGCACGCCAGCAGCCCGAACACGCTGTCAGGCCAATTGCTGACCCCGAGGGTTTCGACTTGTGTCGGCGATCCGTTCATCACGTCAACACCCAGCCACGTCGCGAGTCCGCTCATCACGAGCGCCGCGGCCATGCCAGGGTAAGTTGTCCAGTTATAGATCTTATGCTGACGGACGTCGGTGAATGCTGACACGAGCAAAAAAGCGACAAGCATCAACGTCATCACCATGCTCGACTTTCGTTATGCGCCCGCCGCATCGTCCATCCCGCCTTCGAGTTCTTCCATGCCTTGGTTGAACCATGTTTTGATCCGCGGCCAACCGAACTTGATGATGAAGATCAGAATCGGAATCGCGATGGCCGCAATGATCAGAATCGTCTCGATGCTCACGGCACCTTTTTCGTCGCGATGAATTCGCCGGAGCAGGCTCCAGATGGATGATCTGGCGGGACGCTCTTTGCCTCGGGTGTTGGTTCCAAGTGCAGCCATGCTTGGATCGGGCGATTCTTGTTGGGGTGATGTAATCGTCATCTGCTTCGGGCTTCCCTTACATAAAGGGCCAGGAAATCAGCACGCACGTCATCTCATAGACCAGATTCATGATTCGCGGGCTAGCCCACAAAGCAAAAGCCGCTGCCGGCAACACGATTGCCAACAGCAACACATAGTCTAACGTAGCCACGCCGCGTCGCGGGCGATGTGCTCGCCGAGATCGAAGAAATTCGGCACCCGACATGATCGTTCTGTTCCGAAAAGTGGTTGCGCTTGCCGCTTAACGGTCGATTGTACAATACGTTGCGTAGAAATCCAAATCACTGGCCGCGAGGGTAATGATTCCGGTTCAAGAATCCTACCTTGTCACGCAATACTCCTACAATAATTTCATGAAACCCTTCATCCGCCCGATGATTGTCATGAGCTTGATCTTGCTCATCCCGATTGTCCCGTTTTTGTTATTCGGAGCGGACTTTGAAGCTTGGGTCAAACACTGGTCCGAGCAGCCGTATTCGAAGCCGGCGACGGCGCTGACCATCGTCGCGTTGTTGGCAACGGACATCCTGCTGCCAACCCCGTCCAGCATGATCAGCACGTTGGGTGGCTGGCAACTCGGCGTTGTTGGCGGCACATTGGCCTCCTGGACCGGGATGACGCTGGGAGCGGTCATCGGATTCTTGCTGGCCCGACGCTGGGGCAGGCCGTTCGCGCTGTGGTTGTCGAGCGAAGAGGATCTCGAACGCATGCACGGCTTGAGCCAGCGGTTCGGTCCCGCCGTCTTGATCGTCGGGCGCGGTGTGCCTGTGCTCGCCGAAGCCAGTATCTTGCTGATGGGCATTCATCATTTGAGTTGGCGGCGGTTTCTGCCCGCGGTGTTGCTCAGCAATCTCGTTATCGCCTTCGCGTATTCAGCGTTTGGAAAGTTCGCGGAGGAGAACCAGTGGTTGCCGCTGGCCCTGGGCGTCTCCATTGCACTCCCGGTATTGTTGGCGACAATGGTGACGCGTTTCCTTCCCGCTTCGCGTACGACACCTCCCCCCGAAACAGAAACGACCGATCACGATGAGTAATGACTTTGAGCTACTCGAAGCCAGCGACGCTTCGATCTTTGACATCCACACCAACGCAACAGGTCCGCAAGGCAAGTTGCCGCTGACCGACGAGATGCTGCGGAATTGGTCGAGCGGCGATCTGTTTGGCTTGACGCAAAGTGCGGGAATGGGTTGGAAGCCGGAAGATCTGCTCGGGCCGCAGTATCTGTTGCTCAGCACACAAGGAGGCGTCCGAGCGCCCGATGGCCAGCCGATCGCGCTGGGTTATCACACGGGACATTGGGAAGTTGGACTGCTCGTTCAAGCAGCGGCCCGCGAGATCAAGCAGGCCGGCGGCGTGCCGTTCGCGGCGTTTTGCAGCGATCCTTGCGACGGTCGCACGCAGGGGACGACCGGCATGTTCGACAGTTTGCCGTATCGCAACGATGCCGCAATTATCTTTCGCCGCTTGATCCGTTCGTTGCCGACACGGCGCGGAGTGCTCGGTGTGGCGACTTGTGACAAGGGCCTTCCGGCGATGATGCTGGCGCTGGCCGCGATGCATGATTTGCCGAGCGTGCTGGTCCCTGGCGGCGTGACGTTGCCGCCGACCAAGGGAGAAGATGCCGGCAAAGTTCAAACGATCGGAGCCCGCTACGTCCACGGCGATATGACGCTCGACGAAGCATCGATCGCCGGTTGTGCCGCCTGTGGCACCGCCGGTGGTGGTTGCCAATTCCTTGGTACGGCGGCAACTTCGCAGGTGATCGGCGAAGCACTTGGCTTGTCGTTGCCCCATTCGGCACTCGCGCCGAGCGGTCAAACTGTCTGGCTGGATATGGCGGCGCGAAGCGCCAAGGCACTGATGCAACTGGCCGATCGCGGTGTAAAGATGCGAGACGTTCTCACATCTGGATCAATCCGCAACGCGATGGTCGTACATGCAGCCGTTGGCGGCTCGACGAATCTGCTGTTGCACATTCCCGCCATCGCCTTTGCCGCTGGTCTGCCACGTCCGACTGTCGAAGACTGGAACGAAGTCAATCGCAGCGTGCCGCGTTTTGTCGATGTGTTGCCAAACGGTCCGGCGAATCATCCGACGGTGCGTCTCTTCCTTGCGGGAGGCGTCCCGGAAGTCATGTTGCATCTCCGCGGGATGGGTCTGCTGGACTTGGACGCGATGACTGTCTCGCGGCTGAAGCTGGGTCAGGTGCTCGCGTGGTGGGAGTCGTCCGATCGTCGCACGCGAATGCGCGAATTGCTGCTGCAACACGACGGCGTCCAGCCCGACGACGTGATCATTCCGCCGGCCGAAGCTCGCCGCCGGGGCATGACCAGCACGGTGTGTTTTCCGCGTGGCAACCTGTGTCCGGAAGGCTCGGTCATCAAAGCGACATCCATTGATCCCGCCGTTGTCGACGACGATGGCGTCTATCGCAAGACAGGACCGGCTCGAGTCTTTACCACCGAACGCGACGCGATCGCGTCGATCAAAGGTCAAACTGACAATCCTCTCCAGCCGGGCGACATCTTAGTCTTGGCGGGTCGCGGGCCGCTCGGCTCGGGCATGGAAGAGACGTATCAAATCACGTCGGCTCTCAAGTTCCTGAAGTGGGGGCGGGAGGTCGCGGTCGTCACCGACGCTCGCTTCTCCGGCGTGAGCACGGGTGCCTGCATCGGCCACGTCGGCCCCGAAGCTTTGGCCGGCGGTCCGATCGGCAAACTGCAAGATGGCGACATTGTGCGGATCATCGTCGATCGGAATACGCTGGACGGCACGGTCGATTTGGTCGGCGACGCTGCGCGCGAGTTCACTCCCGAAGAAGGAGCGGCAATCCTCGCGCAGCGTGCGACACGCGACGACATTCGACCGGACGCAGATCTCCCCGATGACACACGGCTCTGGGCGGCGCTGCAGCGCGTGGGCGGCGGTGCCTGGGGGGGATGTGTCTATGACGTCGATCGAATTATCGAGGTGCTCGGCACTGGAAAGTAGTCGTCGGCCTATTCCTTTTGCCACAACAGCGAGTAGCTTGCCATCAGCGGCGGCATCGAACTGGCGAGATAGTACGCTCGCGGCGATGTCAGTTCCAGCAGTGTTGATAGATCTGGACGCTGGCTGCTGGACATCATCAGTCCCGAGATGTCAAAGAGACTTGCCGGCTGCGGGTAACGGACCACTCTCGTATTGCTGGCGTCAAGATTGGCGAGTTCCATCGCGCGATCGATGGCTGCTTCGATGAACCCGATCTCGTCGATCAATCCCAACTCTTTCGCTTTCGGTGCCGTGAAGATCTCTCCCGTTGCCAATTCGGTCAAAGCGGAGTCGTCTTCGAGGAACGCAGGACGCCCCTGTTTCACGATCTCTTTGAAGCGATCGAAGGATTCGTCGACATACGCCTGCAGCAACTCGCGATGTTCTTCGGGGATCGGCCGCGTCATTGCCAGCATTTGTTTGCGGGGGTGGCTGGCGATGGAATCGTCTTTCACGTCATATCGCGCCATCAGGCCACTGACATCGTAGTGCGGAATGATCACGCCAATCGAACCGGTCGTGGTCGTTGGCTCGGCGTAGATCGATTTCTCCTGATCGCCGACGGCCATCGAAACATAGTAGCCGCCGCTTGCGGCGATACTCCCCATGCTGACGACCAGCGGGACTCCTTTCTCCTGCCGCAGCTTGTTCAAGTGATGGAAGATATAGTCCGAGCCGGTGACCGTGCCGCCGGGTGAATCGACTCGCACGACAATTGCCTTGACCGACGAGTCGTCACGAATACGGTCGATCTGGCTCTTCACATAGCCTTCGCCCTCCAGGATCACGCCGGTGATCGAGATGATGGCAACCTTGTCGTCGGCGAACTTGGCTCCCGAATGATACTTCTCGGTAATGCCTCCCGAATTGTCGAAGTAGTCAGACAGTGTGAAGAGTTGAGCGACGAGAAACATCGCACAGAGGCCGAAGGCCATCCACCCCAGCATTGCGAACGTTCCGAGCATCAGGCCGCCACCGCTGCGTCCTTGTTGAATGACGATGGATGGTGGCGATGCGTTGGGGGCGTAATGTCCCGCCGCGAGATAGGCGGGAGTCACATTCGGGGGACGTCGGGGGCCATCATGATTCGAATCGTCGTTCATCGCGGATTACTCCTTGCAGCTGTCAGCTAGCAATATCGTTCAGTTGGGTGTTCGGTCGACAGGCGGCTCCGGCAATCGCGTTCGCATTGCTGAGCTACTCCTATCGTAATCATTCTCCGGGCGATTGTCCCGCGTGGAAATCCTCTGTTGCAACGGTGTTGCGTCGAAACGGCTACTGCCGTTAAGCTACGGCTCGCCAACCAGCTTGGCACGTTTTGACGGAGTTCCATGGAAAGGAAGACGAAGTGATCGTCGCTGCATCAACCGACTGCTATCGCGATCTGTCGCTGACGGATGCCATCAGCAAGCTGACAGACCTGGAGTATACGACGCTTGAAATTACCGTCCACGAGAGCGGCAACCAACTGAAGCCGAGCGAAGTGGTAGCCGACCTCGACAAAGCCGTGTTTCTGTGCCGGGACACGCATCGGTTGAACATTTCGGCCTACTCGGTCGAGATCGAAGCAGAAGGCGAAGAGTACTACCGGCAGTTCGCGGCGATTTGCCAAATGGCCAAGGCGACGAAGGTCGTCACGTTGACGGTCCCTTCCGGTGAACATGGCACACCTTTCAACGAAGAGGTCGAAAGGCTTCGCAAGTTGGTCGCTCTGGCAGAGCTGGAAGGGGTTCGCGTGGGGATGCGAAGCCAGGTCGGGCGTTTGTCCGAGGACCCGGATACGGTGGCCGTGTTATGCGACAACGTGAAGGGGTTGGGAATCACGCTCGATCCAAGTCATTACATCTGTGGCCCGCATCAGGGCAAGAGTATCGACAAGCTGATGAAGTATGTCTATCACGTGCTGCTTCGCGACACAAAGAAGGACCAGCTTCAGGTCCGCATTGGGCAGGGCGAAGTCGACTATGGCCGGTTGATTAGTCAGCTGAACCGCGTCAACTATAATCGTGCCCTCTGTGTCCACATGACCGAAATGCCGGATGTCGATCACATGGTCGAGCTGCGCAAGATGCGGCTGCTGTTGGAAAGTCTGCTCTGACCTTCTTCGTACGACGACCTTCTTCGTACGATGGCCTTCTTCGTACGATGGCCTGCCCAGGCCGCCGATCGGTTCACGACGGCCTGGCCAGGCCATCGTACAGGGTTATGAAAGTGCCACTTTCAACCGCGAGCGGGCATCGACGCTGGATTGACATCCCCTCACACGGAAGTCCCGATGCCGTTGTTTGCCCTGTGGTCGTTCGCGAGTCCTTGGTTGTTGCTCTGGGGAGCGACGGCGGCGCTGCCGGTATTGATTCATCTTTGGAACCGCAGGCGTTACTTGGAGACGCCTTGGGCGGCAACACAATTCTTGCTGGCCGCCATTCGACGCCATCAACGACGCATCCAAATCGAGCAATGGCTGCTGTTGGCGATTCGCGCGTCGATTCTGCTATTGCTGGCAATTGCTCTCGCGGAGCCACTCATCTCGGGACTTCCCGGCGTCAGCGGCCGGATGCGGCAACCGCCGGCGTACACGATCCTCGTCATCGACACTTCTTATTCGATGGCTTACGAACAGGCCGGCACAACCCGGTTGTCCGAGGCTCGCTCGCAGGCCGCCAAGTTGGTCGAAGACGCAGCGCCGGGTGATGCGTTCTCGTTGGTCAGGTTGGCCGATCCGCCCGAGACAATCGTTGGTGAACCATCGGTGAGCCATACGGCGGTCCTCGACGAACTCAACCGGCTGGGCATCACGAACCGCGGAGCCGATCTGGCCGCAGCACTCGAGCATGTGGAACGCCTTCTCGACGCGGCGGAAGGGCGATTCGAGAATCAACGCGTTCATATCTTCAGCGATCTTGGCAAAACGACTTGGTCCGACACGTCTTCGAACAACTGGCGTTCAAAACTGACGGCGTTGTCACAACGCGTCACATGCCAGCTTAGCGATGTCGGCAAAAGGGTCGACTCAGACAATGCCGCCGTCACACGGATCGCGGCGGCGAGCGGCAGTGTGAATGTCGGCGTCCCGGTTTCGGTCGAGGTCGAAGTCGCGAACTTTGCGAGTCACCAGCAACGCCGCGCTCGAGTCGAACTGTCCGCCGATGAGCAACGTGTCGGGGAGCAGTTCGTTGACTTGGAGATCGGCGGGCGAGCGACCGCTTCGTTCTCCGTGACGTTCAATGTCGCCGGGGACCACGTCCTGAGAGCTTCCCTCGGAGACGACGGATTGAAGGTCGACAACGAACGTTGGCTGTCCGTTCCGGTCCGCGATGCGACCCGCGTGCTCTGCATCCAGGGCCGCCCTCATGCCGCCGAGTATATCGCCTTGGCTCTTCAGCCCGGCAGCGAGCCCGGTGGACTGCTTCCCGAAGTTGCATCGGAACATGCGATTCTCGAACGGACATTGGCGGAGTACGACTGTATCTTCCTTTGCAATGTTGCCCGTTTCACGCCGGATGAAGCAGCGCGACTCCAACAGTACGTCGAACGAGGCGGCGGTCTCGTCTTCGTGCTCGGCGATTTGGTGCGAGCCGAACTCTACAACGAACAAATGGGGCCGGAGTCCGCGACGAAGTTGTTGCCGGCCAGGTTGAATGAGATGGTCAGCGATGGCCGCCACACGTTTAACCCGCTCGAGTACCGGCACCCGTTGACGCTACCGTTTCGCGGGCATGAACGCGCCGGACTGTTGACGGTTCCGGTCTGGCGATACATCCGGCTCGATCAAGTCAAAGCAATCGCGTCGGTTGCCCTTGCCTTCGACAACGGCGACCCGGCCATCATCGCGGCCGAGGCAGGGCAGGGGAAGGTGCTGCTGGTCGCGACCGCTGCCTCGCCGGACACGGTCGATCAGGCAACCGAGCCTCCCACGCCTTGGACCGCACTCGCCTCGTGGCCGAGCTTTCCGCCGCTGATGCATGAGATCGTCCGATTCGCCGCCAGCAATCGGGGTGCCCAGCGAAACGTGCTGGTCGGCGATCTGCTCACGTCGCGCCTCCCGTCCGGTTTTGCGAACGCCACCGGGACCTTGACGCCACCAGACGACAACCCGCTCCCGATTCGGCTCGCCGGTGATGAACAGGTTTGGACGTACGGTCAAACCGGCCAACCGGGAATCTATCGCCTGGCTTTCGATGACGAAGCCATCCCGCAGGCGTTGTTTGCCGTGAACGTCAATACGGTTGAAAGTGATCTTGAGGCCACATCGGCAGAAGGCTTGACGAGCTTTTTCAATGAAGCCGAGCGGCCCAACACCGCCGCGCAAGCCTTCGCAGAACGGGATGTTCCACTGTTCCGCTTGGCCCTCGGAGGTTTGCTGGTGTTGCTCGTGGTCGAGACCTTTTTAGCATGTCACTTCGGGAGGGCAGCGCGATGATTCGTGTTGCCTCGGCGCGATGGGACAGGCTGTTCAATTGGCTGGCCAACGACGCACATGCCGATGGCGAGGGCATGCAAAGATCTTTTGCACACACGTGGATGTGGCCGCCGTGGGTCACGTTGTTGCTGCTGATTCTTCTGCTGGTGTTCTTGCTTCGCACGTATCGTCGCGAGCCGTTGGCGGGCCGCTGGCGGTGGCTGCCGCTGGCGGCAACTCGCTTCGCGATCGTTGGACTTGTCCTCTTCATGATGTACGGCTGGGTCGAGCATCGGCATCGGACGGAGTTGCCGGAACTGATCGTTGCCGTCGACATTTCGGAGAGCATGGCCCTCGTCGATGCGTATCGCGAATCACGCGTCGATAAAGCCGTGCATCAGTACTTCGGTGCCGATCCATCGCGTTTGGGGCAAGCCAAATCGTTGTTGGCCGGGGAAGAATACGGTTGGTTGGCACACTTCAGGGAACGTTATCGCGTGAAGCTGGTCTCCATCGGGGATGCCGTTCGCGAGGTGGCACTGGAATCGAGCGGCGGCGATTCAGGCGTGGACGCGCTGGCCGCCACCGATGCGGCGAGCCGGCTTGGTCAAGAAGTTCGCGAAATCATCGATCGGCAACGCGGCCGATCAACGGCCGCCATCGTGCTCTTGACCGACGGCATCACGACCGACGGCGCGACACTCGGCGAAGCCGCGGAGTATGCCCGGAGCAAATCGATCCCGCTGTATATCGTCGGGCTGGGAAGCGAACAGCCGCCGCGTGACGTCCGACTGAGTGATTTGCTCGTCGACGACATCGCGTTCGTTGGCGATGTGCTGAACTTTGACGTCCAACTCAGCAGTGTGGGGCTCGCTGGACGGGACGCCAAAGTGCGGTTGCGGCGCGGCGATGAGCCGGCTTCGCTCGCCGAAGTCACCGTCGAACTGACCGACGATAACGCCCCACGAGCGATCCGATTGCCGCATCGCCCTCAGGAGGAAGGTGACTTTGACTACGTTATCGAAGTCGACAGCTTCGACGACGAACCCAATCACGACAACAATCGGCTATCGCGGAGGATCAGTGTCCGCAACTCGACGATCCGTGTTTTGCTCGTGCAATCGGGCCCGAGTTACGAATACCGCTACTTGAAGAATCTCCTGTCCCGCGCGACAAAACAGGGATCATCGGACGAAAAGGCGATCGACTTGACGGCCGTGCTGCAGGAAGCCGACCTCGACTACGTTACCGATCAGGGAACCGCGGCGAGCGCGTTCCCGGTGCAGAAGGACGCGTTGTTCAAGTACGATGTCGTCGTCTTCGCGGATGCGAACCCGGCGTTCTTCAGCCGCAGCGTACTCGATAATGTGCGCGAGTTTGTCGAGGAGCGAGGTGGCGGCATCATCTTTATTGCCGGCCCGAACTATTTTCCGAAGCAGTATGAATCGACACCGCTTGCCGGTCTGTTGCCGTTCGATCTGGCGACCGCAGCGCTTCCGTCCGCGGAAGACGTCGCGAGCGACGCATTCCGATTGCGTCCGACGTCGATTGGCCTCGACAGTCCGACCTTTCAAATCGGCGACTCGCCTCAAGAGTCGAGATTGTTGTGGTCCGCGTTGCCGGAACTTCGTTGGCTGTTCGAGATCCAGGACGTGAATACGACGGCCATGGTCTTGGCCGAGCATCCGACGCGCCGCAGCCTCGCGGGTCGGCCAATGCCGCTGATTCTGATGCAATTCGTCGGAGCTGGCAAAGTCATCTTTCACGCGACCGACGAAACCTACTTGTGGGCGAGGCATCGGGGTAGCGACCGACTGTACGGAAGGTATTGGCACCAAACCATCCGCTTTCTCAGTCGCTCGAAGTTGCTGGCGGATCGCCAACCGATCGCGATCATGTCCGACGCGCAGCAGTACGTGACAGGTGACGCGATCCGTCTGCGAGTGCTGTTCCGCGATGATCGACTAGCACCGGAGGAAGACAACGGCGTCACAGTCGCCTTGGAGTCGGAGCAAGGCCGCCAGGTGTCCGCCGTGCTATCGCGTGCCGCAACGGACCGCGGACTCTTCGAGACATCGCTCAGCGATCTCGCCGCGGGAAAATACCACGCTCGGCTCGCTGCTCCGCTTGTCTCCCAGCAACCGCTGCCGCTTCAGTTCTCGGTCGACTCGCTGACGAACGAGCGTTCGCGGCTCGAGATGGATGCCGATGAGTTGAAAGCCGCCGCGGGCAAATCTCGTGGGCGATTCTACACGATCCGCAACGCTTCGCGGCTGTTGAACGCGCTGCCGACCGGCGACCAGGTCCGCATTGAATCGTCGCCGCCGCGTCCGATTTGGAACTCTTCTTGGTTCGCGGCGTTGTTCGTCGTTCTACTGGTTACGGAGTGGATTCTGCGTAAACGGGGCGGACTGCTATAATTCAATTCGTTCCACATCCGCACTCGAATCAGCTTATGTCACATTCGCTCCAACCACGGATTCACGCGATTGCGCGCCGAGCCAGGCGATTGCTTGTCGTTCACGGGCTGTGCTGGTTCGCGGCGGTCGTGGTGTCGGTCGCATTCGTGTTTGGCTGGGTCGACTACTCGCTGCGGTTGCAGGATCGTGGTGTGCGGATCATTCTTTCGTGTGCGTTTGGACTGACGCTGCTTTGGAGTCTGCGGCATTTCGTCGTTCCCTCGATTCGACGGCACTTCAGCGATCTTGAAGTGGCTCAACACGTCGAGCGGCGCTTCCCGCAACTTGGCGACCGGCTCTCTTCATCGCTCGAGTTTCTCCGCGGCGACAACCTGGCGAACCGGGTCGAGTCCGCCAGTCTCCAGCAGACGGTGATTTCAGAAACCGAAGCACTTGTCCAGCCGCTCGATCTCCACGAATGCCTCGATCCGCGAGCGACGCGACGCTCGCTGCTCGCCTGTATCCCGCTGCTGATTGCGATCGGCATCCTCTGTGCGTTTGATCCCGATGCAACGTCGCGCGCGGCACGCCGTTTGGCGACCCCGTGGAGTCACGACTCGTGGCCTCGTTGGAACTCGCTCGCCCTCGTGAAACCTCCCACGCGGATCGCTTTGGGGCAGGACTTCGCGGTCGAAGTGACCGACGAGCGCGGGCGTCTCCCCAAGGATGCCACGCTTCAATTGTGGTTCGACGGGGATGATGAAGCCGAAGTCGAGACTGCTCCGATGCGGCGCGGTGAAGGTCGCTTCGAGTACACACGCGGCAACGTCACGCGATCGTTCAAGTATCGTGCGATCGGCGGCGATGACGATTCGATGGGCTGGCACTCGCTGCAGGTGATCGAGCCCGCGAAGATAACCGACTTCCTCGCGTCCGTCCGGCCGCCCGCCTACAGCGGAATCGCATCGACGGAATTGAACGCCGGTCCGATCCGCGTCTTGGCCGGCTCGCAATTGGTAATCTCAGGGCGTACGGACCGACCCGTGCAAAGTGTGAGAGGTTACGTTGGCATCGGCGACGCGGTCGAAGCCGTCGACGCCACGGTCGACGCCAACGCTTCGGCCTTCACGTTTTCGTCGTGGCCGACCGAAACAGTTGGGAGAGGGCAGTACTGGATCGAGTTGATCGAAGCGGATGGTGTCGTCAGCGGAAGCGATACGCGGGCCGCTTGGGAGGTCATCCCGGATCAAGCTCCGACGGTCGCGGTAACAGCTCCGGCATCGGACATGTACTGTACTCCCAATGCCACCGTGCTCGTGCATGTGACGGCCACGGACGATCTGGCGATTCGAAGCCTGGAGTTGCAGATTGGCAACCGCACGATTCCGCTGTTTGCCGGTTCGGCAGTGGCGGCGTCGCGTGACGACTTGCCGGCCCATGCCGACGGCCGCGAAATCACTCGCGAACTGGACCTCGGCGAGTTTCAATTGGCACCGAACGATTCCTTGGAATTCGTGTTCGTCGCCAGCGATTACAAACCTCAAACAAGCGAACCCGTGACGAGATCGATCACGATCATTTCCCGTGATGACTTCGACTACCGCTCGCAGGAGAAGCAGAAGTTATTGCTCGGCCGGCTTGTCGAAGCGTTGCGGCTTCAGCGGGCGACACGCTTTCAAGTCGAATTGCTGCAAACACAATTGAAAACCGCTGGGACACTCGCCGATGACGACACGCGCCGCCTGCGGGCCAGCGACCTCCAGCAACAACAAGTCGCGCGATTGCTGGACAAGAGCCCCGGTGGTGCCGCCCAAATCATCGCCGAACTGCTTGCCGCGCTGAGCAGCAATGGGATGGTTGGTTCGGATGCGGCTTCGCGAATGGAACGGCTGTCGGAGACGTTAGACGTTATCAACCGGGAACGATTGCCGGATCTTCAAAGCGAATTCGTGCGTGCCTTGAAAGCGGCTCGCATTGAGGATGAAGTGGGTGATGATGCTGCCTCCCTGCTCGCTTCCGTCGGTGACCGGCAGGACGCCATCGCTGACGATCTTCAGTCGATGATCGATCAACTCGCCCAGTGGGACGATTATCGCCGCTTTGCCCGTGACGTCGCCAAGTTATTGCGCGACCAACAAGCGTTATCCGCCGAGGTCGGCCAGTTGCCGACGATCGGACAGCGATTCGACACGCTCGCGCCGCAACGGCGGGCCGACTTGGAGCGAGCCGCCGGGCAGCAACGGGATCTTGCCCGGCGCTTCGACCGTCTCCAGACGGAGATGAACCGGCTGCGGGAAGGAATTCGCGAGTCGGATCCTGCCGCCTCGGCAACGCTGTCGGAGGCCATTCGTGAAGCTGGTGCCAACGGGATCGCCGAGCAAATGCGGGAGATCGGCAACGATGTCGCGAGCAATCGGTTGGGTAACGCCTCACAAGCACAGAGCGAAGTCGAACAAGGCTTGCAGCGAGTTCTGGGTGCGTTAACGGACTCCAACCATCGTGATGGGGACGCGACGGGTAAACCGAATCCGCGGCAGCTTGCGGCGGCGCTCGCGCAGTTAAAGTTGCAACTCGACGGCATCACCGCCCGGCAACAAGGTCTCCTGGAAGCGACCAGCGAGTGGCTGGCCTTAGGCACGTCGTCGCTCGCGCCGGCAGAGATGGCTCGTGAGCAAAAACAGCTGGTCGCCGACACGAAGAAAGCTCGTGAGCAGCTGCCGATTCCGAAGGCGTTTGCGTTTGGGATGCAGTCCGTCGAAACGAGCATGGACGAAGCGGCCACGCGATTGGAACGTGAAGCGCCAGGTGAAAGCGCGTACCGGCTCCAGAGCCGCTCGTTGTCGCGGCTGCAACAATTGCTTGCGGCTTTGAGTTCGCAGTCGGCTCGCGGCGACAACGATGCGGCTCGCGAAGGTCCTCCGAGCGGTGGTGACGAATCGACCGCAGGATCGTCCAACGGGCGACAACCTTCGCTCAGCTTGGAAGAGCTGCGATTGCTACACGCGATGCAGGTCGATATCTATGAGCGGACGGCGGCCTTGGAAGAGCAGCGGCAGGAGCGTGGCCCTTTGGAAGACGAAGTCCAACAGGAATTGCAACGGTTGGCGGCCGAGCAAGGACAGCTGGCCGAGTTGCTGCTGGAATCGCTGCCGCCGGAGGAGTCCATCGATAACTCAAAGCTACCAGCCTCGTCGAATCAACTGGAAGAAGATCTCGACCGGGCACTGAACAAGGCTGGAGTTCCTGGATTCGGAGCAGACGACCCGTCAAAACTCCCGCCAGGAGTTGATCAACGCCTACTGGATGGCTTGGACGATCCCGCGCCGCCGCGTCCGAATTCGTCGGCGGATATCGCGGGCGAGGATCTAGGTGCCGCGAAGCCGGAGAGTACACTGGCTCGTCTCGCTCGATTGATGCAAGGAGTCGAGCAACGCATCCGGCGCAGTGACACTTCCGCGGCGACGCAGCAATTGCAAAGTGACATCGCGACGGAGCTGGCAAAGATGCTGGAGGCCGCCAAGCAAGAAAACGCCAGCCGCTCGGCCGCGGCCGCAGCCGACAAGCCGTCGGATCAGACGAGTAAGACCAATCCCGACGGCTCGGAAGGTGATCCACGCCCTCCCAACGAAGAGGGCACCGACGAGCAGGCCAACCTGCTCGACGCGATTTGGGGAACCTTGCCCGAACGGCTGCGTCAGCAGATCCAGAGTCCCTTGCAAGAAGAGTTCTTGCCTCGCTACGAGCGCGTGATCAAGCAGTACTACAAACGCCTCGCCGAAGAACAACGGCGACTGCGAGACTAGGTGAAGTCAGACGGTGAGCAAGCCAACGATGAAGTTCACACGACGAGCGCTTTTGAACCAGATGACGCTCGCGCTTGGCAGTGGCGTGTTGTTTCCCGACTTGGCGTTTGCTCAGGAGGCCGGTTCGCAGCGTGACTCGCCAGGCAAGACTTTCTTCGACAAGAGGACTCGCGATGCCGTTGATGCTGGTCTGGCGTACTTGGCGGCGCGGCAGACGGAAGAAGGAACCTTCGGCATCGGGCCGTATCAAAGCAACCTTGCTGTCTGTGGATTGTGCGGGATGGCGTTTCTATCAGCCGGCAACTTGCCCGGGCGCGGCAAGTATGGCGGTCAACTGAACGGTTGTATCGACTACATCCTCGCGAACGCACGAGATAGTGGGTTCATCCAGACCGGAGAAAGCAATACTCGCGGCCCGATGTACGAACACGGCTTCGCGACCCTGTTCCTCGCGGAAGCTTATGGGACGTCGCCCAAACCGCAGCTGCGGCAGAAACTGACGAAGGCCGTGCAACTGATCATCAACACACAGAATGACGAGGGCGGCTGGCGCTACGAACCACGCCGCGACGAAGCGGATCTGTCCGTGACGGTTTGCCAAGTCATGGCGTTGCGTGCCGCGCACAATACAGGTGTCTTCGTTCCCAAAGCCACCATCGACCGGGCCATCGCATACGTCGAACGGTGTCAGAACGACGATGGCGGCTTCGCTTACATGGCGAATGCTCCCGGCGAAAGCCGCTTTCCGCGCTCGGCCGCTGCTCTGGTCGCGATGTATAACGCGGGGATCTACGAGGGCGAAGTGTTGACGAAAGGGTTGGCGTACGTGATGCAGTTCCCGCCGAATCAGGGCCTGCAAGACGACCGCCAGTATTACTTCTACGGTCACTATTACGCAGCACAGGCAATGTGGCATGCGGGCGGCCGTTACTGGGAGGCCTGGTATCCCGCAATTCGCGAGGCTTTGCTCGATGAACAGCAAGCCAACGGTTCGTGGAGTGATGCGATCAGCTCCGAATACGGAACCGCAATGGCATGTCTCATTCTTCGGATGCCGGAAAGCTATCTGCCCATCTTTGAACGCTAAGGCCATGACTCTGACGAAGCCAATACGTTTCTGGCAACTCGCCGCGATTGTCCTGAGCGTGTCCGTGTCGATTGGCAATGGCGAAGAGCCGGAAGCTCGACCGTTGCTCGTTGTCGATGGAGAAACGGTTGCCGCGACGATCGAGGAACTGCAGCGGGATTGGGGCATTGGCGTTCGCGTCGATGGCGAGCGGAAAGAAATAAAACGATCCGGCTACGCTTTGTGGGGCAACTACTCTGATCAGACTGATGCGACTCAGTTACTTCTTACGGACGACACCGTGCTCGTTGGTGACCTCGTACGAATCGAAGCCGATTCGGTCGTGATCGTGTCGCGACTGTGGGGTGAAGTTCGAATCGATCGCCAATTGGTTCAGGCTTGCCTGCTGCGGCCGGCGGCCGATCCGTTGGAGCGAGATCGCCAGCGGGAGATGTTGCGAGGTTCCGAGCCGGCCGATCACATTCTTCTGCTGAACGGGGACGTCGTCGCGGGGAGGCTCCTGCCTTCAACCGAGCGCGACGGCGACGGGCTGTTCGGACTCGTCTCGCTGGGAGTGGAATTGTCCAACGGTGGCTCAAACACGTCGGTTCAGGTCGAGGCGGTCCGGTCGATAACCTTTCAAACACCGGCACAGCGTGCGGCGCGAGCGGAATGTTTGCTTGGCTTCCGCGATGGAAGTCTCGTTGCCGCGTCGAAGCTAACGCGATCCGAACCGGATCTCACACTGATCGGCACGTCGGCCGGTGTGTCGCTGAAGTTGCCGACGGACAAAGTCCTGAAACACCTGACGTTCGTTCAGCCTCAGAACGACCGCATCACCTATCTCTCGGATCTGTCGGCCGTCGGGTACAAGTCGCTGCCGTTTCTCGAACTGAGCTGGCCTCTGGGCGTCGCCACCAACACGCTCGGCGGCCGGCTGCGTTCTGGCGGCAACGTCATCTTCAAGGGCCTTGGAATGCACAGCACTTCGCGCGTCGCCTACGACCTCGACCGCAAGTACCGGCGTTTTCAAGCCGAACTCGCGTTGGACGATCATGCGGACCGGCAAGGAAGCGTCGTGTATCGAGTTCTGATCGAGCGGGCTGACGCGAGCGGAGAACGGGCGTGGAATCTTGCCTTCACCAGTCCCGTCGTTCGCGGCGGCGACCCGCCGCTGCCAATCACGCTCGACGTCACCGAGGCAACCCGGCTGGCGTTGGTTGTCGAAATGGCCGACCGCGCCGACACCCGCGACTATGCGAATTGGCTGAACGCACGATTGTTGCGTTGACGGCCGTGCGGGGCACTCGAACCAAAACAAAAAGAATCCTTGGTCGCCAACTCCAACTGCACACGGAGTTGTCGACCGATGCGCTTTCGGGGTGTTAAGACCGGACGTCCAGCACCGTAATCTCGCGCGCTCAGTTTGACAACACCAACTGCGCCTTCGTGCGGGCGTTTCGCGGAGAGGTAGATGTGCCCCGAGCGTCCAATGGACACTTGATTCAGCTGACGAGAATTCGAAAACGGCTGTCGAAGTTCATCGCACGCAGGATCTTCTTGGCGCCTTCGAGCTCTTCCCCGTCGACTCTGCTGCAATCGAGTTGATAATCGGCATTTCGAGAGAGGATTCGCACCTCATCGCCTCGAAACTCGATTTCATCGAGCAGGTCGTTGTCATCTTCCACGCGATCTTCGTCCGAAACGCTGACACCACGTTCGGAATCATCCAGGATGAACTCATACTTCGGTGTGCGGATGAGAGATAGGGTTCGGATCTCGCCTGGACCGACCCGGCTTATCGCGAATGCCACAATCAAGTCGTCGCCTGATTCCGTGTTGATAAAATCGACTCGTTCCATGCTTGCCTCCGCCGAGTGATCCGGTGGAACTGATTCACAAATCGGATGGTGGTTGGTCATCGTTGCGCGTCTCAAGCTTGCGTGTTTTGCGCTCTGCCTGTTTTCGCTTCTTGTCTTGTACGATCTGCTCGATCGACCTGACGTCGTCTGGCCGCGTCTTGCCGAATTGCTTGAGATAAAGTTGTTCGATGAACTCGGGAAGGGGCACCTTCCACGGCTCCTGATGATCGTTCGCCTTCTGACCGAGTTTCTTCGGATTCATCCCCAGTTCCCTTGCCATTTGAATTTGGGCATGGGTGAGGTGCAACCGTTTGCGGGCATCAACCCAGACTTGATATTTCGGTGAGAGCTGTTTCTTCGCCATGCCTTGCATTCTCCAACCAGTGATTTTGCCAGACGCATGCGCGTCGGAAAACTAGCCGTCGGCGGGAAAATGGATCTAACTTTCTACAGCCCGGTCGAATTAGATAAGGAACAAGCGGACGAGCTGTGAACACCCACGCACGAGGCGTTCAGTCCGATTCATTCGGGATCGGCACGAAACTCGGCAACGCTCGTTACCAAAGGTGATGTGAACCATCGCCAAACCGCGGATCATGTGGCGTTGCCCCATTCACGGCACGAAACAACCGCGTATCCTTAAGATCCTTGGTTCGAAAAATTGACAAGCCTGGCCATTTCTGGCACATTCCGCCGAATAAGCCGGATTAAAACCGCTATCAGTCAGTCACTGAAAACCGACAATCAAGTCTGACCCGGCGAAGCCACTCTTCGACGTCGCGACAGTTGGGCGATGTCGCAGTGTGGTGTTGAGACATGGGCCTAGTTCATGGCGGGTTGCCGCGCTGGATTAAAAATCCAGTTGGCCCGCTACCTTGCATCAGGTCCAAAAGATGGGGACGTCGATGGGACGTTCCATGTACCTATAGTCAAGCCTGCGGAGCATCACACGGCCCGACGTCGGAAATCGTCTTTGCAAAGTAATGTTGTCATTATGAGGAAAATCAGTGCCAACAACGACGCCGAGCAGCGCGTTATCAAGATCTGCATAGTATGGTTCCTTCCTCCCATGATTCAGAACGATCCACCGATGTTCATTCTCGCACGACCATGCCACGTGTTTTTGCAGAAGAAAAAAACGCCGGTTGTTTTCGTCCCTTAGGAACTCGCTGACGCCCGCCTCAATCCCGGCCGAGCCTACATCCACCGGTACCTCGAACGGAAGCTCATCGGAGTACGTTATCGATTCGCTAAATACTTCACCTTCGTCGCCGACTTGGTTCGACAGGTCTGTCGCCAATGCTTCCGCGTTGAGCAGAAGGCATACGCCGCAATGCGATTCTCCGTAGTGCGCCCACATCATTCCGTTCCGGTAACAGTCGACTTCATCTTCCCGGTTTCGAGTGCCGCATAATACGAACGAGTGACGCCGGAGTTGTTCATCTAAGTAGTCGTTGGCTTGTTCGTACTCAGCCGTATTTCCCCGGAAGGATGGAAACGACCATTTCTTGTATTCACGTGGGTCATTTACACTGGTTAAGTCGGAAAGTCGCAGCTTGGAATCTCGAAGAATTAAATCGCGGAAAGTACCCGCCTTGGTGTAGTGAGCAACAACCGTCGAATCGCCCGCCACGCTTTTGAGATGGTCTTCAATACGTCCAATTGACATGGGATGCCTCGGATCGATGGATTCCGCTTCCTAAGTGCCTTGAGTGTATTCTCGACCCAAGTTGTTGAAAACCTGTCGATAGCCGGCCCTGGAATGACCATCGGTCTTCGGAACCGAGGGGCGGTCGCCACAATCAGCTCCTGTCGCCCACGTCACGGCCCGTCGTGCCAATCCGCATAAATCGCTTTCGGGGGCGACCCGACAAGGGGCGATGTCGCTGTGACGTGCGCAGGGTGGGCGTGAAGCCACATTGCTGCTTGGTCCAACTCGGTGCTTCGCAGGGGTCATCGGTGCTTCGCAGGGGTCAGACCCTGTTTTCGGTTTTCAATCGGATCGAATGACCAACGTCGGTTCGATTTTCCACCCTAAATGATCCTGAACGATGCCCAGACCGCCGCGTCTGCAATTCCCCCGTGCGATTTACCAAATCGTCACGCGCGGTGATGGTCGCCGGGCCGTTTTTCATGACGACGGTCACTAGGGAACTGTCCCGAAATGGATTCCCATTTTAGCGGAACGGCGCAAGCCGTCCGGTGTCGCAAACCGGAGGGCTTGCGCCCTGCCGCTACAAACTAGAACCGGTGACTCTTTTTGGGACCGTTCCGAGGCGCGGTTCACGAACGGTCTGGCTGACGAAGTGCAGCGCTCTGCGTGGGACGTGAGCGTCTATTGCTGGACGAAGTGGGCTTCGCCGGGGTCAGACTTGGTTTTCGGTTTTCAATCGGGTAGTACAACCAACGTTGTTCCGCTTTTCCACGCTAAATGATCCTGAACGATGCCCAGACCGCCGCGTCTGCAATTCCCCGGTGCGATTTACCACATCGTCACGCGCGGTGATGGTCGCCGGGCCGTCTTTCATGACGACGGTCACTGTGCTCGGTTCACAAACGGTCTGGCTGACGAAGTGCAGCGCTCTGCGTGGGACGTGATCGCCTATTGCTGGATGCCAAATCACAGCCACCTTGTCCTGCGAACTCCCGAGCCCAACCTGGCGTACGGCAGGCAACACTGGCTCAGTGGATACGCCAACTGGTATTCCAAACGTCATCGGCGCTCCGGACGCTTATTCCAGGGACGGACAAGCCCTTCTTGGTCGAAGACGAAAGTTACTTCTGGACGTTGAGTCGTTATACTTCGCGCGGTAGTGAGTGAGACCTTTGGAGTGCGGTGACTTGTCACCGCTTTCTTTCGCGGCGGAGCCGCTTTCCGTGCGTGACGCCGAAAGAAAGTGGCTTCGCCACAGACCAAAGCGGTGACAAGTCACCGCACTCCAAATCTGCCATTGCTTCCCGCGCTGAGTTTACATCCACTTGAATCCTTGTCGAGGAGCACGACCGTTAGCCGAACAGCCTGATGGTTGGGCGCAGAGCAGCTATCCGGGCTACGCTCGCAGGACCGCACGCAACGCGTTTGTGCAGAACGACATCCCGCATCAGGCACTTTGGTCTGGGGCCACCCCGATAGCTCAGCGAACTTGATGCGACGAGCCCCTCAGTACCCACTGATCAAGTGTGACCAAGGTGATGCACTCGCGACTTCGCCATGTACAAATGACAAAACGACCTGGGGTCACGAACGCAATCCGCCGAGGGAACCGAGGTGATCGCGACCTCCGCCCGCAACAGCTTGAGTCCAAACTGCTCATGCGCCGACGATTCACGGATCGAACGAACAACCGTCTAAGAGTACTTGGCGCGAAAGCAAAAGCGTCGAAAGGGGAACCGTCACGATTACGGCTGATCGCGCACAAGCTCTTCGGCGAAATCACGATCCGTCAGTCCGACGTTGAGCTTCAGCTGCATGTAGGTGTACTCTTCCATGAGCAACGCCGGCTCGCCCTCGACCTTGGGCCACGTGTACGATTCAACGCGCAGCGGAACATGCAACTTGTCGTCGACATAAATGTTGGCCTGATGGAAGTCAAAGACATGGTCTTCCTGGGGATGCGTCACGCGAATATGAGTACAGAGACGGCCGTCGATCTCGGCGTTCCGATAGAAAACTACTTCGGTGTTCTTCGCATCGGGATCGGCAACGATGTCGTGTTTCGCTTGATCGATTAAGCGACTCACGATATTACTCAAGCCGAGTTCCGTGATCGGATAACGGCTCTCGCGCAGCGCGGCATCACTTGTCGGCGAGATGTTGACGATCACATGCGGGAATCGGAGTCCGCCATTGCGGACCAGCATCTTGTCGTCATTGCGGCCCGCGACGTACAGCACCTGGCGGCCTTGAAGCTTCTTTGGGGCAAGGAACTCGGCGTACACGGCGAAAGGAATCGTCTGATCGCCGATTTTCTGTTCCCGACGAACGTTTGTCCGCAGATACTCGTAATCGTGCAAGCGCCCATTGATCCGTTCTCGCTTAGCCAGGACGCAGGAGAAGTCCTTCGTATGTTCGTCAATGAACGCCTGATGTGCCGCCACGAATGAGAGTGTCCGGGCGAGTGGATGCGTTTCCCACTTCTCGGGCAGACTTGCGGAATCGAGGAGTGCCGAACGGAGTAGGGGCCGCTCCAGAGTCGCGGAAGGCGAGAGAACCTTGTGGGCGGTCGTCGCTTCTTCGCCGCTCGCCGGGACCGCAGCTAGCACACCCAGAAGCAGCACAGACGATGGAGCGAGGAGTTTCATCATACGGTCGCCTTTTGTGGCTGGCGGAACATGCAGCCCATTCAAGTCTAGCCGGTGATTCAGCATGATGAAGCCGCAAGCCGCGGGCGAAATGGCATTTGTTAAAGTGTATCGCGCGAGTCAAGCGCGTCTGCCGCATAAGCCGGAAGACCGATAGCACTGTCAATGTCTTGCCAATCCGAAAGAGTTTACGAGACCGTGTGTGAATTTGTTCTCGATGTGCCACTTCCTTGGCTCGCGGCACAATCGTCGCGCGTTTTGAAGTTGCGCTACTTTCACAGTCGCAAAGCGACGGCGAGTAATAGCCCCGGCCTTGAGAGGTCGTGCAGCTTTAATGTAGAACAATTGTCTCAATTGTTTCTTTGCACCGAGGTCGCGAAGCGGG
>JAQBZB010000134.1 GCA_027622275.1 Planctomycetota bacterium
CGCGAACTGCGGCTCTAGCAGGGACTGCAATTTTTCGGCACTCGGCCGATCTCGGGCATCGGCAAAGCGCAGCAAAGTCAGCGATGCAATCTGCAATTCGTCGCCGGCTGCCGGGTCGTCGAATTGCTTTCGTGCGAATGCCATCAGCGGCGCGAGTCGACCGCGGGCCAGCGCGGAGGTCTCGGCAAGCTGCTCGTTCCTGTCAAATTCCGCCAGCACGCGCGCCGCGGCGGCAATTTGCTCGGCGGCGAATTGGCCCTTGGCGTCCGGCCGCCCTAGTCGCTCCACAGCCGGCAGCAGCGACTCGCGCGCCCCCAGCGCAGTCGCCTGAGTGAGCAGGTCGCCCGCCAGGGATTCTGCATTCGCTCCCCCTTCGCCAATCGCATGGGCCAACACATCGCCGGCATTGCCCTTGTTCAGCGAGCTGAAGGAGGCGGCGCGAAGATAAACATCGTCCTGCTCGCCGGAAAGAAGCTTCGCCAGCACGCCGGCCGTGGCGGCGTTGTCATTCCACTGGCCGGCGCTGTACGCCAACTGCATGCGCACATGTGGATCATTGTCGACGACAAGCGCGGCGAGCTTGTTGAGCAAGTCCGGGTTGTCGGCGACGAGTTGCTCGCTAAGTCGGATGGCATGTCGGCGAACGCCCGGATGTTCGTCGCGCAGCGCCTTGGCCACCGCATCGGCATCGAGCGCGCCCATGCCCGCGAGCGTGCATAACGCGTGCAGCCGCGCCGGCGGCGTCTTGCCATTGGCGGCGAGTGCTTTCAGCGGCGCGGCGGCCTGGGCATCGCTGCGCCAGGTAAGCATCTGCTGCGCCAGATCGCGGAGCGTGCCGTTGGAACTTTCCAGTTGGGCGACCAGCGATTTTGTGTCAAGCCGATCCAGCCGCGGCACGCGCGGCCGATCGCCTTCGTCGGGGACAATGCGATAAATTCGGCCTCGGTCGTGGCCCGATCGCACATCGAGCCGCTCTTGCCAATCTTGGGGAATCCACTCGGGGTGCTCGATCACTAGACGATACATGTCGGCGACCCACAACGCCCCGTCGGGTCCGGTGCGGATCATCGTCGGGCGAAACCAACTATCGCTCGAGGCCAGGAATTCGCTTTGCCTTTCGTCGTCGGCCCGCCGGCTCGTGAACGTCGCGCCGGCGGCCGTCACGACTTCGCGATGCACGAGGTTATGCACCGGCTCGCAGATAAACGCCTGCGTAGATTCTGGCGAGCGGGGGACGTCAGTCCCCTGATTGAGTGCTCGCTCGCCGCTTGCGGGAATCAGGGGACTGACGTCCCCCGCTCGCCTCGGGAACAACAACTCGTCGCGATAAATGATCGGGCTGCAAGCCGACGTAAATCGATCTGCCTTGTCGAAGTCGTTGAAGCGCGTCAGCGTGCGGCTCGTCGGAAAGACCGGCGATGCGCCGGGCTGATTCGAAATGTGATGCTTGTCGTCCGGCGAGGCGTAGTGCGGATTGCGTCTCTGATAGTGGTCGTCCAAGACGTAGTGCCACATCGGATTGCTGTTGTTCCCGCCGAACCAGTTGCCCCAGTCGTCGCAGTTGCGGCCAAATTGCGTCTGCCCCGAAATGGCTTCCAACTCGCCGGTGTCCGGCCGAATTCGCAGATCGCGCCCGCGGATGTCGATCGATTGGCCGGTCTTGATCGACTTGACCGTGCCGCCGCTGTCGCCGTTTGCCAAGTACAGCCAGTTGTCCAATCCCCACCTCAAGCCGTTCACACGATGCTGTTGATTGCCCTCGACGAAACCTTGATAGAGCGTCTCGCGCTTGTCCGCGACGCCATCGCCATCGGTATCCTCGGCGTAGAAGATCTCCGGCGCGGCGGTTACGAGTACTCCCTTGCGCCACGCCTTCACGCCGTTGGGAAACGGGATTTTGTCGAGGAACACCGTCGAGCGATCATAACGACCGTCGCCATCTTCGTCGATCAAACGCCTGACCCTTCCGCCCGGCTCGCCGATCGGATCGCCCGGCTTGTTCCACGTCGCGCCGTTCGGATAATCTCCCATCTCGGCCACCCACAAGCTTCCGTCCGGTCCCCAATCGAAGGCAACGGGATCGGCGACGAGCGGCTCGCTGACGACGAGTTCGACTCGCATTCCCGGTCGGACTCGGATCGCGTCGCGCGAAGCATTAGGCGACTTCGCACCCGGCAACTCAGCTTTCTCGTCCTGCTGCCGGCGATATTCTTTAAGCATGTCGTCGAACGACAAGCGATCGACCAAGTCCGGCAAGCGGTTCGTATCTTCATTCTGCACCCACATCGACCGTGAGTGGAACCAGGCTCCGTTGTTGGTTGCATCGGCACGCACGATCATCGGAATCACCGGCCCGATCCCGCCTTCTTGGCCGCGAGTGCCCTCGATGACTTTGATGGACCAGCCTTCTTCCCGGTTCTTCCAGAGATGCAGCGAGTAGCGTTCGGCGTTGGAGAAGATCATATCGTCGAAGCCGTCGTCGTTGACGTCGACCAAGCGAAGCCCGGCATCTTGGCGTCCGCCGTTAAACAGGATGACGTTGCCGGGACATGGGAAGCTTCCTTCCACCGACAACGAGCGGACATGGATGGAAGAGGGAGTGCCATCCGCGTTGTACTTTTGTTGGATCAAGTCCAAGATCCCGTCGCCGTGAACGTCATGCACGACTGCGCCTCGGAATCCGTGCGTGATTTCGACTCGCGAGCCTCGTCGTGTCCTGCCGTTGGGCTGATTCTCTGAGCCGGGTATGCGGTCGTCCTCCCACCGCTTTGCACGTGGGTTCCAAGTCCTCTTGCGGAACTCACCACTGGACTGGACGCCCCAAGCATGAACGTCCAGATAACCATCGCCATTGGAATCAACCAGCGCGAAATGGCCCGGCACGTCGGCCACATGACGAATCGACTCGCCATCGAATAGATTCGCGTTGATCCGTTCGATCGCTTCGCGAAACGTCAGGAACTTGACCTTCGTGCCGTGCTTCTCGACCGCGTGATCGATCAGCTCGACGATCTGATCGTTGCGAATCCAGCCGTGCGGATGAAAGACGAGGTTGAAGGTTCCTTGCTTGATGACGACGGCGTCGAGCGCGGCTTTCATGTCTTCGACGGTTTGGGGATTGTTCGGCTGCTGGATGTTTTGGGCTTCCCAGTCGCTGGGGACGATGCAAGGAAACTCCCAGCACGCGCCGCCGATGATGTAGGGATACGGATAGTCTTCGATCGTGTTGACGAAGGACTTGAACGGCAGGTACTTGCGGAAGCGTTCTTTGCCATCGGCGTCGAGGACGAGTTCGCGCGGCAGGTCTTTGTCGTTCGACGTCGTGATGTTGAAGACGGACGTATCGATTTGCAGGTAGTTCCCGTTCTCGGTCGTCTTGTTGAATATCTCGGTCCAGAAGCGCGGGCTCGGCGTGTTCAAGGAATCGCAGCACGGCATGCGGAACGCGACCGGCTTGTTGTCCGGAATCTGATTCATCAGGTCGACGCAACGGTCGTAAGTGCTCTTGGCCTTGGCGAAATCTCCGCCTTGCAGCAGCGGGCAGGGATGGTCGATCGTGTGGCACTCGATGCTGAGCCCTTCCTTGAGCCAGATCTGCAACTGCGGATCGGCCGGATCGACGTTGCAAGTCATGATGCTGACCGGCGCGCGGCCGTCGATCTGCTTCAGCCGCTCCAAGATCGGCCGGAAATAGGCTTCGTACTTGGCGGTATCACGCATATCGTCGATCGCCAAGACGACAACTGCTTCGACGTCTTCTTCGCCAACCCATTGCGGCGTCGTCAGTTTCGGAAAGTCCCGCCCGACGTAGTAGGGATCGCAGAACTCGGCAAGATAGGTCAGCCGATTCCCATCTGCGGCGGTGGGATCTGCCGCCATGACGGGGAAGTTCGAGTTGGATAACGCGAGGACGATGGCGAGTAGCAATAGAACACGCATCGGAACAAGTCTTTCAATGGGCCGTGGGAGGAGAACGGACAGCGAAACATGATACCACCGGTCGAGCGGCGCTGCGAAGCGAATCCGGCTTGGTTAGAATGACAACGGACATTACGACGCTCTGCTCTCCAGGGAGATTGAACGATGCTGCCGACTTCTTCTCGAAACTTTGTTTTGTCTGTCGCCTTCATCGCATTGGCGATTGGGCCGCCAGCGGTGGTCTTGAACGCCGAAGAGGCGTCAGCGCCAGACGGTTGGAAAATGATCTCGCCGCGGGAGGAGATTCGGCCGGCCTTTGCTTATCATGCGCAGGGCGGACCTGCCGGGACGGGAAGCTTCGTGATTGAAGCGGATCAGCGCGAAGGGTTGTTTGGCTGGTGGGAACAGACACTCGATATCGAAGGCGGAAAATTCTATCGGTTCTCGGCGGTCAGAAAGGCGGACGGGATCGAAGTCCCTCGGCGCGCGGCCGTGGCGCGAGTATTGTGGCGCGACGATCAAGGACGTACGGTCTTGCACGACGAGCC
Organism: Planctomycetota bacterium; assembly: GCA_027622275.1. Taxonomy (GTDB): domain Bacteria; phylum Planctomycetota; class Planctomycetia; order Pirellulales; family Pirellulaceae. The sequence continues at coordinate 4,467 of JAQBZB010000134.1, forward strand.
GGCTTGGGTGTCGTATCAGCCTGGTGAACGGCCGCAGGCGGAACCTGAGTTTCCGACCGATCGAGATGTCGATGCGGATGGCTGGACAACGGTTGCTGGAGTTTATCACGCCCCTTCGGATGCGACGAAAGCCGTCATCGAGTTGTCTTACCGCTGGGCTCCCGGCGGACGCGTCGAATGGTCCAACGTCGAGCTAACACGAAGCGAAGCTCCTGAACCGCGTAAAGTCCGCCTGGCGACCATTCACTATCAACCGCGCGAAGGCAAGACGCCGGCTGACAAGTGCAAACTGTTCGCGCCGCTGATCGAAGAGGCGGCTGAAAAGAACGCTGATCTGGTGGTGCTGCCGGAGACGTTGACGATCTACGGGACGGGCCTCAGTTACGCGGAGTGTGCCGAAACGATCCCCGGCCCCTCGACGAACTATTTCGCGCAGCTCGCAAAGAAGCACGAGTTGCACATCGTGGCGGGACTGCTCGAACGGGATAAGCACCTCGTCTACAACGTGGCGGTGTTGATCGGTCCCGATGGAGAGATCATCGGCAAGTACCGCAAGGTCACGCTGCCGCGCGGAGAGATCGAGGGCGGCATCACGCCCGGCAGCGATTATCCGGTGTTTCAGACGCGGTTTGGCAAAGTCGGCATGATGATTTGCTACGACGGCTTCTTTCCCGAAGTGGCTCGTGAGCTGAGCAATCGCGGCGCGGAAGTGATCGCGTGGCCGGTGTGGGGATGCAATCCAATGCTTGGTTCGGCGCGGGCGTGTGAGAATCATGTGTATGTTGTTAGCAGCACTTACACGGACGTTTCCGCGAACTGGATGATCTCGGCCGTCTACAATCACGACGGTCGACCGCTGGCACAAGGAGTGGAATGGGGTAGCGTCGCCGTTGCTGAAGTGGATCTGAGTCAGCCGCTGCATTGGCAGAGCTTGGGCGATTTCAAGGCCCAGATCGCTCGACATCGACCGCCGGTAACGCCTGCGGAGAAATGATGGGGTCGGTACACGATCCGGCTCGCGGCTGGTACGATGATCGGAGCAACTGTCCACCGACGGACCCCTGAGTTTGAATCTTATTCACCCACGAGACAAGCTCGCCGGGGTCTTGATTCTGCAGACGCATTTTTCTAACCAGCGAATCTTTGGTTCCAATGGGACGAACCCGTTGGGGACCGGAGCACACAAGGTGAGTAGTCCTCACTGATTTTCAAACATTTTTATTTGCGAGACGTAATCGATGGCAACCGTAGAAACCGAGTTTGATCAGCTTCAGGAAGCACTCGAACAGGGCGGCATCGAAGCCGCCTTGGATCAACTGGCCAAATACCTTCGTGAGAACAAAAAACACCACGAGCTGTTTGAAGCCCTGAAAATGAAGGCGCGGTACGAACTCGGTTTGCCGTTGACGTACCAGGATGCGGGCGACGAATTGGACGAGTCGATACGGACGAAGCTGGAGGACGGTCTCATCAGCGCATGTCGCGACGTCGGCACGGCACTGATGCGCGAGGGAGCGGTGCGGGAAGGCTGGATGTATCTCCGCCCGGTCGGTGATCGAGCTGCTGCCGCCGCCGAGTTGGCGAACATCGAAGCCAACCAAGAGAACCTGGACCAGTTGGTTGAAGTTGCCCTGCATGAGGGCGTCGATCCCAAACGCGGATATGCTCTTGTTCTGGAACATCACGGAACCTGCAATGCGATCACCACGTACGAGTCAGTCGTGGTACGCCAGAGTACGGCAGCGCAGCAGGCAGCGGCGGGATTGCTCGTCGAGCACGTTCACCGCGACCTACTGGCGACTGTACGAGCCGATATCGCCCAGCAACAAGGCACGGTTCCCGCCGAGTCAACTTTGAAGGAGTTGGTCGCCGATCGCGACTGGCTCTTTGGCGAACACTCGTATCATTTGGATACAACGCATCTCGCTTCGACGGTTCGTTTCTCACGAACTTTGGAAGACGAAGCACAGTTGCGATTGGCTTTGGATTTGACCGCCTACGGTCGGCGACTCAGCTCGCAGTTTCAGTACAAAGGAGATCAGCCTTTCGAGGACATCTATCCGTCACATGCCCTCTATCTCGGAGCGTTGCTCGGCGAGGATGTTGAAGCAGCCATCGATTATTTCCGGGAACGGGCAGAAGCACTTGATCCGCGAGAACATGGCGGATTGCCCGTGGAAGCCTACGTGCAACTGCTCGACCGCCTTGGTCGATACGAACCGGCAATTGAGGCCCTCCTGGGTTTCGTTCAAAAACAACCCGACGCGGCCGCTCAAGCCGTCCCCCTGATGCTTGAACTGTCCCAGAAAACCGGGAATTTTGACAAGCTTAGTGCCTACTGTCGCGGCCGCGGAGATGTGCTGGGATACGCCACGGCGGCTCTCTGTTCGGCGGCGGCACGGGCTTGATTCAAGAAACGGGCATGATTCGTGAGAAGCAGACAACGCTGATCCGCGTGTAAGGCGAGGGTGTTGGCGATTGCTCGCAGAGAGTATCCCGTCCGAGTGTTTTGATGTTCAGCCGGTCTGATGCCGCACGTTGGCTATAAACTTTCCGATCCACGCCACCGCCACACGTGGATATTCCCAGCGTTCTCAACTGCTAAGAGCGTGATTATGAGCAACTTCCCGATTTGAGTTTCGGGAGGGCGAAGCTCCTGCCGAGCCATACGGCGAAAGGCTCGGCGGGAGCCTCGCCCTCCCAATTCGCCGCCGGGAATTAGTTTGTCCACAGTTTCTAAAAAAGGTGATTTTTCACGCGAAGAAGCTTTTTTTCTATTTTACCCGGTCTACCCAGGCACTTCGCTAATTAATAGGCTAGTGTTTTGGGAACAGCGATGATTCGCGAGTGATGGGTAATTTGTGATGCCTTGCGACTCGCGTGACTTGGCAAGACAGGAAGGTTTGTTAAGTTTGGTAATTATTTCTTGACGAAGTGATACCAGGTAGGTTATTTAAGAAACTTGCACGGTGTACGGTGACTAACAAATTTCGGCAAAATTCTGTTTTCTTTGAGGGAGTGCTTAGCATGAAACGTTTCTTGGTAGCAGCAGTTTGTGGTCTCTTGTTCCTCGGCTCCTCCGCTTTCGCGGATGACGGGGCACAGAAGGATGGGGCCGCTCAGAAAGACGGCGCAGCTCAAAAGGGTGGCGATGCCGCACAGAAGGATGGTGACGCCGCACAGAAGGGTGGCGATGCCGCACAGAAGGGTGGCGATGCCGCGCAGAAGGGTGGCGATGCCGCGCAGAAGGGTGGCGATGCCGCACAGAAGGGTGGCGATGCCGCGCAGAAGGGTGGCGATGCCGCGCAGAAGGGTGGCGATGCCGCACAGAAGGGTGGCGACGCCGCACAGAAGGGTGGCGATGCCGCACAGAAGGGTGGCGATGCCGCACAAAAGGGTGGCAAGGTTAGCCCAGCTCAAAAGGGTGGCGACGCCGCTCAAAAGGGCGGTGACGCTTCGCAAAAGGGTGGCGCAGCTCAAAAGGGTAGCGCAACTCAAAAGTAGTTTCCGCGTCGCCTCTCGCGGCGACTTGGTCTACGTTTAGTTCACGAAAGAAACGCCGTCCACACCTTCGTGCGACGGTGTTTCTTCGTTTATAGTCACAGCAACTCACCTCAAGTTCTATTGAATTCGTTGGAGGCACTTCATGGGTGCGTCGGTCTTTGCTCTAGCCCTAACGCTGAGCGTGAGCGTTGGTCAAACCTCAAACTCGATCCACCAAGAAGAGATCGACTATCAAAACGAAGTGTTTCGACGTTGGTGGGAGGCGGAGTTAGTTTGGACGTTTGACGACCTCCCCGCCGAAGGCCAGGTTCCCGACTTTCGAATTCCCTACTCTGGCCACGACTACCCAGATCGCGCCGGCGGCACGATTGAGGTGTTACGGAAATACGACCGTGCGTTCCATCCCGGCGAGACGGTGCGACTTGAACCGAGTAGTGAACCAAGTCCAGCGGGTGGCCGCCGCCGAATTCTCGCATTGAGGCCACCGGTTCGATCCGGCGGGCTGGCCAGTGCATTCGAGCATAACGACACGACGGCGTTCACGGAGCCAACGACCGAGCGGCGCGGTCTGTTCGGATTGCGTAGCGTCACCGTCGAGCAGACTCCGCACTGGCACGGACACTGTAATGGTTGGACGGCCGCGGCGATTCGACATGCCGAACCGCAAACCAACGTCACCCGCAACAGAGTCGTTTTCACACCTGCCGATATCAAAGGCTTGTTGGCCGAGATTTATATGTATCGCGACAACGAGTTTCTCGGTGGCGAGGACGCTGTGATGAATCCAGGATTGTTGCACGTTGTGCTGGCGAACTGGGTTGGTCGCGGAGATCATCCCGTCGGCATCGAGACCGCGGTGGGCAAGGAGAAGTGGAATTATCCACTGTATGCCTTCAAGACGTCGTCGCACAAGGTTTCGGATCGCGAAGTCGAAGTCCGCATGAACGCGGCATATTCCCTGAGCACCAGACGCGAGGTTGACCGCGCGCAGCATTTGAAGAAGACAATCCATTTTCACTATAGTTTGGCGCTGAACGACGAAGGCGCGATCGTTGGCGGGAGCTACTATAACGACAGTGCTCGCATCGACATGCTGTGGACTCCGCTTCATCCAGTGCAAGGCGGAACGGCAGGAAACGATCGCGGCAATCCACATCTCGACGTGAAGGAAGTCCTGGCCATCTGGCGTGAGTCGGTTGCCGAGGATCTTCGCACGCAGTGGTGGAACATCGACCCCACGGAAGAAGACGCGATTGGTACAGACACGGTGGAGGCGAGCGACGACGCGGCTGATGGTTCGGCAACGGCGGAGAACTAATTGTCGCCGAACAGGCCGAAGCGCAGTCGGGCTCCGCCGCTGAGTGAAGCTGCCGGAACATCGCCAAGCCTCGTTCCGGCCTACACAAAAAAACGGCCTGTGGTTTTGATGCCACAGGCCGTTCGTTGTTGATTGAACGATGCCGGAAAGCTTAGCGATTAACGCTAACTTGAAGGACCGAGCGTTGAGCGTTCAGGTAAGCCGAAGGATCAACGACTGGTGCTGGTGGCATCGGAGCAGCGGCTTTGCCGTCGCTCTTCTGGTCAGCGCCCTTGCCGCCGTCTTTCTGGCAAGCATCGCCCTTGCCACCGTCTTTTTGGCAAGCACCGTCCTTACCGTCACCCTTTTGGCAGGCGTCGTCGCCCTTGCCACCCTTGCCGCTATCGCAGCACTTGTTGCAAGCGAACAGGCGTTCTAGCAGGCAGCCACGGCCGCCCTTCGAACCCTTTTGGCATGCGTCGTCGTCCTTGCCGCCATTCTTCTGGCAAGCATCGTTTCCGCATCCCTTGCCGTCGCCCTTTTGGCAAGCGTCATCGCCGCATCCCTTGCCGTCGCCTTTTTGGCAAGCGCCACGACCGCCGAACAACGAGTGACCACCCTTTTGGCAGGCGTCGTCCTTGCCACCATCTTTTTGGCAAGCATCCTTACCGCATCCCTTGCCGCCGTCCTTTTGGCAGGCGTCGTCACATCCCTTGCCGTCCTTGCCGTCGCCCTTTTGGCAAGCGCCACGACCGCCGAACAACGAGTGACCGCCCTTTTGGCAGGCGTCGTCCTTGCCACCATCTTTTTGGCAAGCATCGTTACCGCATCCCTTGCCGTCACCCTTTTGGCAAGCGCCGTCTTTACAGCCTTTGCCCTTTTGGCAAGCGCCGTCTTTACAGCCATCCTTCTGTGCGGCATCACAACCACACTTGCCACCCTTCTGAGCAGCGCCGACCCCGAGCATACGGTCGAGTAATTCGAACCCGTAGCTCTGTTGGGCACACAAGGCAACGCCCAGGACCATTGTCCCTAGTATTACATTCCACTTCATCGAGCCATGTCTCCTATACGATGGAACCATCGAGCTGCCGCGACTTCCTACCAGCTGTGTGGCGGGTAACTGCGATTCAATGATTTGCGGGCACTGATCGCAACCAATCCGTCGCTCAACCCTCCGTGAGAGAAATTAAGTCAGGAACTCCAACTTCCTGTCGCGCTGGATGCAAGCACGGACTACTCGCAAACGGAAATCACGTCAGAACCGGTCGAGCCAATCCTTGACCCGAGAATCCGTTCCGGTTGGCTTGCTGCATGAACATTCGGTCGGTAACCGATCGCTCCACATCAAGCGTCTTTTTCGGTATCGGTCGCCCTACCAAAACGCCTTGAGGCATCGTAACCATTTTTCACCAAGTGGTTTACAACTACTGTTAAATAGAGATTGACGAACTCATAAGCTAGTAAACCTGTGCCGATTAAACGGCAGAATGTTTCGTTTCCAGCGGCGTCTCACCCGTCTAATCGTCACAACTTGCCAGCATCATCGCTTGCCCAGCTGAGGAACAAAGACGATCGCAACTGTCCAATCTCACAGAGCCCGGGCAGCATCCTCAACAAGTTCAAATGAACGTTCTCAGCTCCTGGCCTCGCGATTCTGGGTCTGCTAGAATGGTGCCGAGTTCGAGAATCAGATTCGGCTGGCGTCGAGTTCCAAATTGCCTTGGTTGTCTGCCAGCAACACGAAAGACGCGTGGCAGAACCTGAACCGACTCGCCCCGCTCGCCAAAACCACACAGTCCCACCTAGCATTCCCGCCCGGCCCACACGATGCTGCTAAAAGGTGCTGCCAAAAGACAATGCTCCCAAAAGTCAGTCAACGTGGTTATGAAGTCGCCGACTTCGCCGAGCTAGCGGGCGTCCCCTGTCCTTGCGGAACGGCGCGGCGTGCGTTTGCCGATGTCGCCGATTTTCCAGGCACGGTTCACGTCACGGAAATCTCGACCGCAGCGCGATTGCACTATCACCGGCAACTGACCGAGACGTACTACTTCCTTGAATGTGCCCCTGGTGCCCAATTGCAGCTTGATGAAGAGTTGATCGACGTCCACGAGGGCATGTGCGTGATGATTCGTCCTGGCACGCGCCATCGAGCCGTTGGCAAGATGAAAGTGCTGATTGTGGTGCTGCCCAAATTTGATCCAGATGATGAATGGTTTGATTGACCACCTTGCTTGACACATTTTCCTATTGAGGCCCTTCCGATCGGTGAAATCCCATGATGAAGAAAACTCCCTTCCGTCGTCTCCTTCTTTTCGCATTCGCTGCCAGCTTGGGCTGGTTCGCTGCTAGTTCGCCGGTCAGCGCCGAGACAGATCCTCTCGATTGGACCTACTGGCGCGGACCTGAATCGAATGGTGTGTCGCGGGAAACGGGTCTGGTCGACGACATCGACCTAAGCGACGGCAGCAAGATGGTCGAATGGAAACGCGATGATCTCGGTGGTCGCAGTACGCCGATCGTCATGAACGGCAAGCTCTACACGATCGTGCGCGCCGAACCCGAGACGCCTCGCGAGGGCGAGAAGGTTGTCTGCGTGGATGCTGTGACCGGTAAGACAATCTGGGAGAATCGCTTCAATGTTTGGCTCTCGGATGTCCCAGCCGAACGAGTCGGTTGGTCTTCGGTGATCGGAGATTCTGAAACCGGCTACGTGTATGCGCTGGGTGTCTGCGGATTCTTTCAGTGCTTGAACGGCGAAACCGGCGAGCGAATTTGGTCCATTCCGCTGCACGAGCAATTTGGGTTGCTGAGCACCTACGGTGGACGCACGAACTTCCCGATCATTTGCGACGACCTCGTCATCGTGAGTGCCATCGTGATCGGCTGGGGCGACATGGCCAAGCCAGCTCACCGCTTCATCGGCTTCGACAAAAAGACCGGCGAAACCGTCTGGTACAACGGGACGACGCTGCTGCCGGACGACACGACGTACAGCGCGCCGTCGCTTGCGGTGCTGAACGGCCAGAAAGCGATGGTCTTCGGCTCCGGCGATGGGCAAGTCTGGGCGTTTCAGCCTCGCACGGGCCAACCCATCTGGCGCTACGATTTCTCGCTGCGTGGTTTGAATGTCTCGCCGGTGGTCATCGGCGAGACCGTCTACACGGGACACAGCGAAGAGAACGTCGATCGTCCGACCGCGATGGGAGCCGTCGCGGCGATCAATGGCGCGGGCCGAGGCGACGTCACCAAGTTGGGCCAGCTGTGGAAGGTCGAAGAATTGATGGTTGGCAAGAGTTCGCCGCTCGTGATCGGCAATCAGATTTTTTGCTTCGACGATCGTGCCAAGCTGCACGTGCTGGATGCCAAAACAGGTGGACTCATGGGGCGACCGATCTCGCTCGGTGGGACGTCGCTCCGTGCCTGCCCGCTTTACGCGGATGGCAAGATCTACGCGTTCTCGACGAGCGCCTGGGCCATCCTCAAACCGGACAAGAGAAAGGGGGCTTCGATCATCGAGAAAGGTCGGTTTGCCAAAGGTGAAGAGGTGAATGCCACGCCGATTTGTTCGCATGGCCGGATCTATCTGCAAACCAGCTCCGCGACCTACAGCCTGATCGACAAGAGCAAAGAGCACGGTGCCGAGCCATTGCCCGCTGCCGCGGTCGAATCGAACATCGGCGAAGATCAGAAACCCGCTCATCTCCAATTAGTGCCCACTGAGCTGTTAATGAAGCCCGGCGTCGAGCAACAGTATCGCGTGCGTCTGTTCAATTCGCACGGCCAGTTCCTGAAGGAGTCGCCAGCGACCTTCGCGTTGGATGGTCCTGGCATGATCGGCGAGGATGGCGTCTTCAAAGCCGCGGGTGATGCTGCTCATACCGCCACGATCATCACGGCGAAAGTTGGCGATATTTCGGGTCGAGCCCGGGTGCGTGTGGTGCCGGATCTGCCCTGGAAGTTTGACTTTGAAGGCCTGAGCGATCTCCCCGTGACTTGGGTCGGTGCCCGTTATCGTCATATACTCCGCAAGGAAGGCGACAACACGATCGCGGTCAAGATCACGACGATTCCCAAAGGCACTCGCAGCCGCTGCTGGTTCGGCCCCTCCGACTTGCATGACTATACGATTCAAGCGGACGTTCGTGGTGTGATCACGAATGACAAGATGCCCGACATCGGTTTGACCGCCCAAGGCTATGTCCTCGATATGCAAGGTGCCCACCAAAAGCTTCAGATTCGCACTTGGGCACCGCAGGTCCGCAATGACAAGACGATCGAGTTCCCCTGGCAGCCCAATACGTGGTACGTCATGAAGCTGCAAGCATCCAACGAAGATGGGAAAGCCGTTCTGCGGGGTAAGGTTTGGCCGCGTGGCGAAGACGAGCCGGCCGAGTGGACCATCACCACGGTGGACGACGCTCCCAACGTCGTCGGCAGTCCCGGTCTTTTCGGCAACGCCAAAGATGCGGAAATACATCTCGACAACATCACGGTCAGTGCCAACTGATCATTAACTCGTCAATTATTCCGCGGCCCACCGGCCGCCTCACGGTACGGAGAGAACACTTACGATGAAGACGACCCAAACAGTGCTTGCTTTGACACTCGCCTTAGTGTCGGGCATGATTGCAACCGCGTTATTGTCAGGCTGCCAAAAGCCTTCCACTCCGCGAACTTCAGGGTCGACCGGTTCGAACACGACCGCCGTCGACGATGTCACCATCTCGATCCCGGAAGTTGCAGTTGGTGAATCGATCGCGCCAGAGCCGGCAGGAGAAGTCGCGGAAAAACCAGCCGCCGGACCAGTCGACAAGAATGCAAACGCTCCGGTCAAGCCGGGCGATTGGCCTCAGTGGGCGGGGACCAGCTATCGCAACAACACACCGATCGGCAAGGACATCCCAATCGAATGGAACGTCGGAGGTTTTGATCTCAAGACGGGCGATTGGATTAGCGACGATGCGAAGAACATCAAGTGGGTCGCTGCCGTTGGCAGCCAAACCTATGGTAACCCGGTTGTGGCGGGCGGGCGTGTTTACGTTGGCACCAACAACGGTAAAGGTTGGTTGAAGCGATATCCGTCGCGTGTGGACTTAGGTTGCCTGCTCGCCTTCAGCGACGCCGATGGCAGCTTCCTGTGGCAAGACTCGAGCGAGAAGCTTCCGACCGGGTTCGTTCATGATTGGCCGCTGCAAGGGATCTGTTGCGCCCCGTTGGTGGAAGGCGATCGGCTGTGGTACGTCACCAGTCGTGGCGAGGTGAAGTGCCTCGACACCGAAGGATACCATGACGGCGAAGACGATGGCCCGGTTCAGAATCAATTAGCCGCGATCTTCGACATCCTGCGTAACGAAGATGCCGAGCAGGATCAAGTCGGACCCGCCGCCAAGGAACTTGATGAAGGCAAACTGCCCGCTTTGCTTCGCGAGCAATTCAAGGAACGGGGCGTTGAGTTGCCGGAGGAGGTTGCGGTCACGGCCGACGCCCCCGGTAAGAAGTGGACGCTCACGGCGAAGCTCGGTGACGCGGATCGCACTTTCAATTTGGTGATCGCCGGGCCACGACTGAAAGCACTTAAAGTAGTCACGCCTGACGACAAAGAGGAAGCCGATGTCGTGTGGAGCTTCGATATGATGAAGCCCCCGGAGGGCTCGCCCGTGTTGGGCATTTCGCAACACAATATGTGCAGTTGCTCAGTAACTGCACTGGGGGACATCCTGTTCGTTAATACGTCGAACGGCGTCGACGAATCACACCTGAGCATTCCAGCCCCTGACGCACCTAGCTTCATGGCGATGGACAAGACGACGGGCGAAATCTATTGGTCGGATAAGTCTCCAGGACTGAACATCTTGCACGGCCAGTGGTCTTCACCGACCGTCGCGCACCTCGGCGGTGTCGATCAAGTGATCTTCGCGGCCGGGGACGGCTGGGCTTACAGTTTCAAGGCCGACAAGGGACAAGACGGCAAGCCTGAGTTGCTCTGGAAGTTCGATGCCAATCCCAAGACGTCCAAGTGGATTATTGGCGGCCGGGGAACTCGCAACAATATCATCGCCACACCGGTCGTCTATGACGGATTGGTCTATGTGGCGGTTGGGCAAGACCCGGAGCATGGCGAAGGCGAAGGGCACGTGTGGTGCATCGATCCCACCAAGCGAGGCGACGTCAGTCCTCAGTTGGCGATGAAAGTCGAAGGCGATACGCGTGTTCCGATTCCGCACAGGCGAATCCAGGCGGTCATCGAGGAAGAGGGTGAAATCGCCGTTGATAACGACAACTCTGCCGCCATCTGGCACTACAGTCAGTACGACCAGAATGGTGATGGCGCGTTCGATTTTGAAGAAGAAATGCACCGCAGCTGCGGTACCGTCGCCATCCAAGACGACTTGCTCTACATCGCCGACTTCAGCGGTCTGTTCCATTGCCTTGACGCTAAGTCAGGCAAGGTTCATTGGACCTACGATATGCTTGCTTCCGCTTGGGGGTCACCGATGATTGTGGAAGGCCATGTCTACATCGGCGACGAAGACGGCGATGTCTCCATCTTCAACCTGTCAGGCGACCCCGAGAAGGCCATGAAACGAGTTGTCGTGGACGTCGACGAGGATGGCAAGGAAGAAACAGAACTCGTCCCGATCAATGCCACGAAGGACGAGGACGACAAGTGGCCGGTGACCAACATGCTGAATTCGGTCTATAGCACACCGGTCGTCGCGAACGACGTCTTGTACATTTCCAACAAGACGCACATTTTTGCCATCCAAGCCCCGCCAGCAGCTGAGTAATTGACACGGGACAAGTTGTGCGCGCAGATTGTTGACCGCTCACCAACGGTGTGCGAGCGGTGGACGTGGCGACGCGGACACCGCTGCTGTCGCCGTTAAATATGGAGTGCGAAAGCCCGCTCAGCCAACTGAGCGGGCTGTTGCATTCGCAAGTGGAGGAATCATCAGCCGTGACCAAACGTGTGCTCGACGTCGGCAATTGCGTTCCGGATCATGCTTCCATCTGCTCGTTGATCGAGAACAACTTCGCTGCCCAGGTCGTTCAGTCGCATGGCCTCGAAGATACGCTTGCCACGCTACGCGATGGCGGCATCGATTTGGTGCTGGTGAATCGTAAGCTGGATCGAGATTACACAGATGGAATCGAAATCATCAAACAGATCAAAGACGACACCGATCTCGCGGCAACTCCCTGCATGTTGATCACGAACCAGGCAGACCATCAGGAACAGGCCGTTCAAGTCGGCGCTGCACTGGGCTTTGGCAAGCTGGAGTTCGACAAGCCCGAAACACGCAATCGTTTGAGCGCGATTCTCGGATGACTTATCGGGAGGGTGAGGCTCCCGCCGAACCGGCTCAGCGGGAGCTTCGCCCTCCCGAAACCTTCGCCCTCCCGAAACTTCGCCGTCCCGAAACCTTCGGTTGGCGACTTTTCATCTGCCGCTCGCCTTAATAGATGTCGATACTCTTTACCGAGTCGCCACCCGATAGCTGGACTCCGTGCAGGCAACGTTCCGCCGCATCAATCAGTTCCTGACACGGGAAGTTCTTGGGCGGCATCGTCAGTGTCGCCACGCCAGCACTCAGCGATAGCGTATGGCCGTGAGTTTCGGCTTGCCCCACGCTCCACTGTCGCGCACAGCGAACGAGCTGTCGTGTCAACTCGACGGCCGGTTGCCGGTCGCATCCCTCAAACACTACGGCGAAGCGATAATCATCCACCTGCATCAATTTGCCGTCGTCAACCACGATCGCGTGCATCATGGACTGCAACCGATCCATGGTGCGATGGACCTGTGCCGGATCGATCCGCATCGCGACACTCTCGGAATGATCCAGTTCGAGCAACGCGAGACTTACCGCGCGGCGAGCTTGACGACACGCCTTCACAGCAGCTTCGACACTGCCGAGTAGCGACGGAGCCGAAACTTGCCGTAGCGTCCTCGCGGGCGCGAAGTACTTGCCGTCGCTGTTGTGATCGCTAGCCGCAACGCCAGCATCCTTGCGAACCAGCTGATTCGGCGCGTGACGGCCGATTCGCGATTCCGCGACATCCCCGATCTCTCCTTGAAGCGCCTGAGCCCGTTGCAGCAGATCGCCGAACTCACAATCTTCGGCATCGGTCTCCAAATGTGGACCGCCAAGCAAATCCAGACTTGCCGACTCCGCCGCATCGCACAACTGAGCGTACGCTCGTGAAAGAATTGTCGAATACGCCGTCTCATTCGGCAACTTCAACGACAACACGTCCGCGAGTTGCGGGACCTTTCGTTCCAGCGACGCGATCAATGCTTCGAGTTCATCGATCGAGACGCCTTTATAGCGGCCTCCGACATCCATCAACTCGTTCAACAAGCTCGTGCGTTCGCGTGTCAGGAACTCGGCGACCAAATCGGCCATGTGCAGAATCCGCGGGACGACCAGTTCCTGTTCCGAAAGGCCATCCAGCATTTCGACATTGAACGGCCGGCCGACGTCGCGGACGATCGATGCGGGTAAGCCCCAATGTTCGAGCAAGCGGGCGCTCAAGACCGCATGATCAAACCCCAGCGTTCCCGTCTCCAGGGCCAAGAGATCCCCACCGCCCTGATAGATCCGTTCGAGAAAGGCCAGATAGGTTTCGCCGAGATCTTGAATCAGCACCAACACGCCCAAGTCTTGCAACAGCCCCGCGATAAAGGCATCATCTCCCGGGATCCGCCACAGCGTTTCCGCCAGCTCGCGAGCCGCGACAGCCTTGATCACCGTCCGCCGCCAGTAACGTTGCAGGACATCGGCTTCGAGCCCCGTCAGCAATTCCTTCGGCAGACTGAATCCGAGAACCAGTAACTTCAGCGGCTTGGTCCCCATCAACGCGACGGCTTGGTTCAGGTCCGTGACCTGACGGCTCAACCCAAACAGCGAGCTATTGACGACTCGCAAGATCTTGGTGGAGAGCGCGGGATCGTTCTCGATGCATTCCTTCAGCGCCGTGGCGTCGATCGTTGGCTGGCTGGTCAGCTCGACGACTTGCATCGCGACCGCGGGCAACGTGTAAAGTTGCCGCGATCGGTTCACGAGTTGGTCCAAGATGCTTGAAGTCATGTCAACAAGTTCATTCGTAAAGAGCGCTTCCGTACGACGGCCCTCCGAGGCCGTCGATCGTCGAGATCGACGGAAATCGACGGCTTCGGAGGGCCATCGTACTTAGTCGCGGCTTGGATCACGGGAGCACCGACGCTGGTCAGATAAAGCGTAGCTCAGCGACAAGAACAGTGAGACGACTTCGACAGCCCGAAGCTCGACCCGGCAATCCCGCAAATCCGGCAAAATCCCGAGAAAACTTGTGAGCGTACCGGTGATTGATTACTCTCGATAGAGAATCGGATCGAGGGGCTCCCCCAATTGCCGCTGGAGAAAGTTTGTGGTGGACGTTGCGATCAAGCAGGTTTCCCAGCGGGATGGCAAGGATCGGTTCGTCCTTGTCAACGCGACAACGCGCGAAGTCGTCACGGTGAATGACGTGTCGGAGGCAACGATACGCCGTTTCTTTCGTGACAACGGAGCCAGCGAAGAGATGCTCGAGAGTTGCCTCGCGAAGGCCCGCAAGAACTACGGCGACGGAGCCCGCATGGCAAGTGTTCCCGTGAGTGATGCCCAGGAGACGATGGGCGACGACGATCTGTTATTCGAGTTGGGCTTAAGTGACGATGACTAGCCCGCTTCGTCGGCTATAATCGGGCGAGCGGGGGACGTGAGTCCCCTGATGACGCCACGATCGAGCCGATCAGGGGACTCACGTCCCCCGCTCGCCGTGGCTCGAAACTATGGCGATGGATGCCGCCCGAATCGCCTTCCCACCCTAGCACGCCACTCGCGGAGTAAACCGTGATCCGAGTTCCCTGTTGCACGTTGGCGATATTGGCCGCACTGATCCCGATCAGCCGGCTTGCCGCCGACGAACCAACGGCTGAACGGCACGCCTTCTTCGAGGCAAAGATCCGGCCGGTACTCGTCGAACATTGCTATTCGTGTCACGCAGCAAACGCGAAGAATGTTCGCGGCGAATTGCTGCTGGATACGCGAGCCGGAATCCGGCGCGGCGGTGAATCAGGACCAGCGGTGGTCCCGAATAAGCCCGACGAAAGCTTGCTCCTGAGTGCGATTCGTCACGAGTCATTCGAAATGCCTCCCGATCGCAAACTTTCGGATTCGATCATCGCTGACTTCGAGAAGTGGATCGCGACGGGAGCACCCGATCCGCGTGATGGCGAAACGCGTGTGTTGCCGGCCAGCGTCGACATCGAAGCGGGGCGGAACTTCTGGTGCTTTCAGCCGATTACTCGGCCCGACATTCCTGACGTTAAGAACGAGGATTGGCCAGTTACGGACGTCGATCGCTTCATTCTAAATCGACTCGAATCGGAAGGGATCAAGCCTGTCGCTGACGCCGATCGACGGACGTTGCTGCGACGAGTCTACTTCGACCTGATCGGCTTGCCACCGACGCCGGAGCAGATCGACGCGTTTTTGCGGGACGAGTCGCCACAGGCCTTCGAACAAATCATTGACGAACTGCTCCGCTCGCCACATTTTGGCGAACGCTGGGGCCGACACTGGTTGGATGTCGTCAGGTTCGCTGAATCGAGTGGCGGAGGGCGGACGCTGTTGTTTCACGAGGCTTGGCGTTACCGGGACTATGCCATCGAAGCCTTCAACAACGATCTGCCCTACGACCAATTCGTCAAGCAGCAGATTGCCGGCGATCTGATGGAGACGACGGACTGGCAAGAGAAACGCCAGCATCTCACCGCCACGGCGTTTCTGCTTTTGGGTCCGACAAACTACGAGCTGCAAGATAAAGAGACGCTCGAGATGGACATCGTCGATGAGCAGCTCGACACACTGGGAAAGGCCTTCCTCGGCATGACCCTCGGCTGTGCCCGCTGCCACGATCACAAGTTCGATCCGATCCCAACTCATGACTACTATGCGCTGGCCGGGATCTTGAAGAGTACTCAGTCAGTCATCCATTCGAATGTTTCCAAATGGAACGAAGTTCCCTTGCCGATGTCGCCTCACGACGAAGTCATCATTGAACAAACGGTAGCAACAATCGCCACGCTTCAAACGGAATTGAAATCGTTGCGGAAGGACAAGCTCACGCCGCAGGTCAAGGCGCTCGAAGAGAAGATCAAGGAACTCCAGTCTGCTGGTCCGCGACGCGACTTGGCAATGGCGGTGACCGATGTGGATGAGGTGGGCGACATTCCGGTTTCCGTTCGGGGGTTGGTCCACAATCCTGGCCCCGTCGTCCCACGCGGTGTCTTGCAAGTTGCCCTGCGTGGCAAGACGCCTGACATCGGCGATGACGCGAGCGGTCGGATGCAGCTGGCCGATTGGATTGCCGATGCGCGCAATCCGCTGACGGCGCGAGTGATGGTGAATCGCGTCTGGTATTGGCTGTACGGGAAGGGGTTGGTGCGGACGGTCGACAACTTCGGCGCGACCGGCAATAAACCGTCGCATCCGGAACTGCTGGATTACCTCGCCGGCAAGTTCGTAGAAGATGGTTGGTCCGTGAAACAGCTGATTCGTCGTCTCATGCTTTCCCGAACGTACCAGCTGTGCAGCCTGCCCCATCCGCACGCCGCTTCCGTCGATCCCGACAATCGACTTCTGTGGCGAATGAACCGTCGTCGGTTAGATGCCGAAAGCATCCGCGATGCTTTCCTTCTTGTCGGTGGCAATCTCGACCTAACGATCGGTGGCCCGAATATCGCGGAGGGCACGACGTCGGAGTATGGCTACGAGTTCAAGAGCACGCGACGTAGCGTCTATTTGCCAGTGTTCCGCAACGAGCTGCCGCAGATCTTTGCCACGTTCGACTTCGCCGATCCGAACACACAAATTGGCTCGCGAAACAGCAGCACCACCGCGCCGCAAGCATTGCTGTTGATGAACCATCCATTTGTCATGAACCAGTCAGCAGCCGCGGCTGCGAAATTGTTGTTGGGGGAAGGTTTGACCTCGCCGCAGCGGATCCACCAAGCCTACGAACAGGTTCTCGGGCGACTGCCGAACGAGCGTGAAGCGGATCTCGCCGCTCGCTTTGTCGGCGACGGCCAGCAAGCGGCTCGTTGGGGGCTCTTCTACCAAGGGTTGTTTCAAAGCCTCGATTTTCGCTACCTGCAATGACTCGGCGTCCGGCGCGCACGCCAAGCAGTGGGGCTTTCGGCTGCGGATCGGCACATAACCGCAGCTAGAAAGCGGCAAGAAAATATCTGACAGGCTGGGCTATTGAGGACGAAGATATTAAACTCAACATGACCAGCCGCTGGCAAGGAAACCTGCCCGCCTCACATCCACACCGCCTAAACACATTCAGCTCGTTCAATTTAGAGGAGTCCAAGCCGTGTCAAAGATCACTCGTCGTCGTTTTGTTCAAAGCTCCTTGGCAGCGTCCGCCGCTGTCGCCGTGGCTCCTCGCTTTGGTCGCGCACAGTCGGCCAACGAAAAATTCGGCGTGGCCGTTGTCGGAGCGGGTGGCCGCGGCGGTTCGCACATCGCGGCTTGGTTGGGCGATCCCCGCACCGAGATTCTCTACATCGTGGATGTTGACGAAGACGCCGGTGCCAAGCGTTGCGACGCGATCGAAAAGCAGCAAGGCACACGTCCGAAGTTCGTCAAAGACATGCGCAAAGCGTTCGACGACAAATCCGTCGATCTCATCAGCACCGCGACCCCGAATCACTGGCACGCACTGTGCGGAATCTGGGCCATGCAGGCCGGCAAGGACGCGTACGTCGAGAAGCCGGTGTGCCATAACATCGCCGAAGGGAGCGCGTTGATCGCGGCGGCTCGCAAGTACGAAAAGATGTGCCAAGTCGGCACGCAGTGCCGATCAACCAAAGCCTGCCAAGACGCCGTGGAATTCATTGCGAAGGGCGGCATCGGCGAAGTGAACTTCGCGCGGGCCTTATGCTACAAACGCCGTTCGTCCATCGGAGCATTGGGCGACTATCCCGTTCCGTCGGCGGTTGATTTCAACTTCTGGAGCGGTCCGGCACCGTACACGACTCCGCGAGTCACGCGCAGCAGGTTCCATTACGATTGGCACTGGCAGCGGTTGTACGGCAACGGTGACAGCGGCAACCAAGGCCCTCACCAAACGGATATCGCCCGTTGGGGACTCGGCGTCGACACGCATCCCAACAGCGTCATCACCTACGGCGGGCGTTTGGGATATCAAGCCGAACGGAAGGATCCAAATTACGTCGACGCCGGCGATACGGCGAACACGGAAGTGTCGATTTTCGATTATGGCAAAAAGTGCATCGTGTTCGAGACACGCGGCTTGGAGATCGCCAATTCGGCGGACGAAGAGCTGAACAAGCTGTTCAACAGCGCCAGTGGCAACAAGATCGGCGTCGTGTTCTACGGCTCGGAAGGCTACGTCGTGCAACGGACTTACTCGGACTGCGTCGCGCTGGACAAAGAGTTCAACGTCATCCAGCAGTTCAAAGGTGGCGAGGACCACTTCGGCAACTTCCTCGATGCCTGCGTCAGCCGCAAAGTCGAGGATCTCAACGCGGATGTCCGCGAAGGCCACTTGTCGGCCGGGCTGAGCCACCTCGGCAACATTTCGTACTACATCGGCGAGCACAATACCGTCTCGATCGAGGAAGCTCGTCAAGCATTGAGCGGCATCAAGAGTCTCGACGACAACGACCGGACGCTCGATCGCACGATCCAGCACCTGAAAGACAACAAGGTCGATCTGAGCAAGTATCCGATCTCGCTAGGTCCGCTGCTGAAGTTCGATCCCGAGCGCGAGGTCTTCCCCGATTCGGATGAAGCGACCGCCATGGTTTCCCGCGAGTACCGTGAAGGCTTTGTCTGCCCGACGGCGGATAAGGTGTAGATGAGCACCAACAAGCTTCCGCAAACCGATTCGATTCAGGAACTCGCCAAGTTTTGGGATGATCATGACCTTACGGACTTCGAGTCTGAATTAGAACAGGTTGCCGAGCCGGTTTTCGAGCGCGAAACCGAGGTGAGAATCCAGTTGCCGAGCAAAGAAGCGGACACCATTCAGAGTATGGCCAAAACGCAAGGCATTGACGTTGAAACATTAATTCGTGAATGGGTTTTGGAAAAGGTGCAAACGTCCGCTTAACGTAAGAAACACTTTCGACGCGGACGACCTTGATTCATTCAGTGGCCAACACGACTTCGCAGCGACATCAAGAAAATCGAAAGGCTCTGGGAAATCCCAGAGCCTTTCGTTTGTCGGGCGCTGATAGCGTACTTGCGTTAGAAGTTGACGTGCCACTGCAAGTAGGCAAAATCAGCGTCGCCGTTGTAAGGAAGTCCCGCGGTGGTGGCGTAATAGTCGCCCGCAAAGAAGTGTGAGTAACCATAAACCACGTTCACGCGGGGCGTGATGTTGTGTGTGATCGTGAAGTCGATCTCGTGCCCCAGATCCTTGCTGCCGCTCGTTCCGGCGGCCTGGCCGTTGAAGGCGGTCATGTCGACGTTGTAGGGAACGTCGTTGCCGTTGGCGAGCCGGAAGTAGTGATACCAGATCAGGAGTTGCACCTTCTCTGTCAGGCTCGCCGTCAGTTGGACGTTGATGTCTTGGAGATTGCGGCGGCCAAAGATGTCCATGAAGCCGTTGTACTTGTGTGCCAGCGGCTCGTAGTGGTGATAGCCGTTGCCCACCGTGTTGTCTCCGGAAGCCCAGTCGTAATAGCCCCACAAGGTCGGCGAGAAAATCGTGCCAGGGAATTTGCGGCCCAGGCCGGCGGTCACCGCTCCCGCGCCGTGGCCGCTGTTGTCCGCATTGGTGCCGAACTGCACCGCCGCCTCCAGCTCGTACAACCAGTTGCCTTCGCCGCCCCAGTAGCGTGTCCCGAGCGTGTCGTAGCGGAACCCGCTCGATCCGACGTCTTCATAGTCGAGCGCCAGCCAATAAGCCTCGAGGTTGTCGCGGCACAGCCCTTTGTAAGTGCCGTACATGCCGTAGAGCTGTCGGTCCAAGTTGGGTGAGTCCAGCTTCTTGACATGCGCTGCGTCCCGGTGCATCGGCCGCAACCAAAATCCATCGATATCCCAGTTGTCACCGTTCCACATGGCTCGGGCACCGTCGAACGTCCGGCGTGTATTTCCCCAGTCCAGCGGCGACACCAACCGCTGTGCGCCGAGAATAATCTCCTGCCGCCCAACTCGCGCCCCAACGACGCCTGGCCCCACGTCGAGCCCCTCACGGCCAACGCGCACTTTAGGCAACTTGGGGTAGCGCGGTAACTAGATATTGATTAAACAATTCGC
>JAQBZB010000495.1 GCA_027622275.1 Planctomycetota bacterium
AGGGCTGAGGGAGAGGTCTCTGGTTACCGTCAGTTCGCCCAGATTATCAGAAATCGAAGATTACCCCTAATTGACGTCCACGACGTGATCCGTCTGCGCGCAAAAGCTGACATGCACCCTTGGCGGAGCCGTTTGCACCATTGGGATTGCTCGATTTTGGTTTGTTGTGCGAAATTGTCGATGACGGTGTGTGGGCTTCCAATCAGCGGCCCATCCGCTTCCATTCGGACTTCCATCGGGACTCCCTTCCCAAATTGTTGTGGTAGACAATGGGAAGGGGGTCTCGTTTGTTTTGCGATTTAATGGTAGTTCAACTAGCCACGCCTTGGGATCACGCCCGTCAGCACCAGCGCGGCGGACGCCAGGTGGTCGTGCGTCCAGTGCGGCATGCCATAGGAGACAGAAGTGAACGAGCAGCGGTCCACGAAGACCGCCGGCCCTTTCAGATCCTCGTACACGAAAAGCGCCCGCCCGCGCAGTTCCTCGGCGGCAATGATGCGCGAGCCCATGCCCCGGATCACACGCACGGCCCCACGCACCCGGCGACGCGTAAGCGGCCGGGCCTCGGGATCGCACGAACAGACCACTGCCTGCTGCCTTACGGCCAGCGGCTCACTGTTGTGTCAATTCTGCCCGCCAGAGGTTTCGTCCGGGGAAATCCAACCCGGCTGCTGCGAGAGGTTGCTGAAAAAGTGCTCTTCGGCCAGGCAAACGGCTGGGCCTTTAGCCCAACACACACGGCCAAGCGGACTTCTTCAGCAGCCCCTGCGGGCACCCGGGTTGCTGCGACCAGAGATTTCCCTTTGCCAGCTCACAAGCGGTCCAGCGGGCTGCGGACGCCTGTGGCGCCAACCGTGCTCACATGTGTGTAGATCATGGTTGTACTGACGTCCGCGTGGCCCAACAATTCCTGAATCGTCCGGATGTCGGTGCCGTCTTCCAACAGATGAGTCGCAAAACTGTGACGCAACGTGTGACAACCGGCGGGCTTGATGATTCCTGCTCGCCGCACGGCCGCGCCAATCCCCTTCTGCACCGTTGATTCATGGATGTGATGACGGCGAAGTTGCCGTTGCGGGTCATCCTGCCCCGATGCCGCTGAGGCGGTTTCCGCTTTCGCCTCCCTCGGGCGCGGCTCGCGGCTCAGATTCCGCGCGGGAAACACATACTGCCAGGCCAGCGATCGGCCCGCCTCCGGATACTTTTCCGCCAATGCATAAGGCAGCCACACCCAGCCCGCCCCGACCTCCAGATCTTCTTGATGTTGCCGCTCGACGTATTCCAACTGTTTCTTTAAACCGTCTTCCAGCCGCTGCGGCAACGGCACCATCCGGTCCTTCTCTCCCTTGCCGTCGCGCACCGTGATCTGCTTCCGCGCAAAGTCGATGTCCTTCACGCGCAGCCGGCAACACTCCATCAGCCGCATGCCCGCCCCATACGCCAGCCCGCCGATCAGCCCCACCGGCCCAGCGGGCAGCGCGTCCAGCACCCGCCGCACTTCATCAACACTGAGCACGACCGGCACGCGCTCGGGAGTATTAGCCCGGACGGCATCGACCGTAATCTCTTTCTCCAGAACCTGCGTGAACAGAAACAGCAGTGCGGAAAACGCCTGGTTCTGAGTGCTAGCCGCAACCTTCCGTTCAACGGCGAGGTGAGTCAGAAACTGGTTGACTTCGGTACCGGTCATGCCGGCCGGATGCACCCATTCACCTCGCAGCTCTTTGTGAAACCGCAAGAACTGTTCAATCCAACGCAGGTACGCATCTTCAGTCCGGATGGACAGGTGCCGTACCCGCATCAGTTGCCTAGTCTGTTCCAGCAGCGGCGACTTCCGCGGCCGCGAGTCATTGGTTTCTGCCATAATCAAGAATCCAGACGTCGGTCATGCTCAACTGCTTCGTCTCCGGAAAAATCGCCCGGCAGACGCCAACCGACCGAAATTCCGAGCGAAATGTTGACAACCCCCTCCGATTATGCAAGACTCCCGGCCGTGTGAGCAGTTTTTTATGCAGAAACTGGTTATACAGACTTCTGTAGAATAGTCGTTAGGCCAGTCGTGAGCAGATTCATGCCACACGAAACAGAAGAACAAACGCTCGTACGGCTTGAAGATGCGGCACGCCTACATGGCATTCTGGCGCCCCTCCAGCGCATGGAATTGAAGCTCTACATGCTTCAACAGCAACTCGGCAAGAATGACACAAAAGCAGCGCGTCACTCGTCAGAATCGCTTCGCTCTGAAATAGCTGACATTAAACGAGTGATTGAAACGTACCTCAATGCTCGTCTCGACTCCTCAACTAACTTGTCTCCGGAACGATTGCCGCGGACTGACGTACAAGCTGCAATTCAGGCCATCGTCACCGATCTCAACGAATTGTCCGCTCGAAAGAACCAGAAGTTTGTACTCCGCATCGAACCGGGAACGGTTGCCGTTGGGCGAACCGATCTCGATCTTGCCATGAGCAATGTGATTCACAACGCCATCAAGTACGGTCGATTAGGTACAAAAATCAAAATCCGAGGATCAAGGACGGGACAGATGTATGCAATTGATGTTGTATCCTATGGCGACGGAATAGCGGACGACGAGGCCGACCGCATATTTGAGCCCGGCTATCGCACGCAAGCCGCAGTGCAAACCGAATTCACTGCGGCTGGGCTAGGACTTTACGCCTCAAGACACGCAATTTCTCGCTGGGGTGGCACGCTTGAATTGACTCAAAGCGCAACTAGCGATAGTGACGACGCCGAATTGCATCGAAATACATTTACCATTTCGGTTCCCACTGTCGAATGAGCGATTCAGGCAACTCATCTCCGATTCCCTCAATCCTTCTTGTCGACGACGACAAGTCGTACCGCGAAGACCTCGCCACTGTGCTAGAAGGCGAGGTAGGTCCCGTTCATATTCGTGGCTGTGATAGTGCCAAAAGCGCACGAAAACTACTCAAGGACAATGGCGCTGACGTGGTACTCTCCGACATGGTAATGGAGGATGAAGAAGCCGGTATTGATCTGCTACATCACATCAAGACAAGTAATCCACGAACTCAGGTCATTGTTTTGACGGCATTTCCAAGCCTAAATACTGCAACTCGATGTATGCGTGCAGGCTGCTTCGAATTCCTCGTAAAACCGACGAAGATAGCTCAAATTGTCGCAACTGTTCGAAAAGCGATTTCGGTTGCGAGGCGATCTGACGGAACGGACACACTCGTTGAGCGTTTGATTCTTTCGTACTGGGACCAGCTCCAGACCGAAACAACGAAAGCTAAGCGTGGGGCATCGCTTGAAAGCCTGATGGGGCTCCTCTTTGGTACACTTCCGGGTTGGGAAAAAGTAGAAAGTCGTGTCAATTCGAAGACCGAAGAGATTGATCTCGTAATTCTAAACGAGTCCACTAACGAGTTTTGGCGCCGATTTGGGCCTTTGGTAATTGTGGAATGCAAGAATTGGTCACGCAAAACAAAACCCGGTCGTTCTGACTTTGATTCCTTCTACTCTAAAATGTCTCGACGTGGCGAAGGCAATTGCAGACTCGGCTTTTTTGTCAGCGTCAATGGTGTAGCAAAGACATTTCACGTCGAACTCGATCGTATATCGAGGGACACTAATTCAATTGTCATTTTGGACCTCGACGCAATTTGGAATCTTATATGCGCTGGCGACCGCGGCGCACTACTTAAACAACTAGTAACGTCGTCGATGCTGCAGTGATACCCGAATGACTGCCTAACAATTGCGTGAACCGGAGCGGCGAATCACGCGGAATCTGTAATCAACGCGTACCGGCGCCGCCCGGTTACGCTAGACGTTGAACTTAACCGCTTCGCGGGCTGGCGCAGACTCTTAGGTGCTATATGAGTCCGCCAGCGACAT
>JAQBZB010000496.1 GCA_027622275.1 Planctomycetota bacterium
GCACATCCGCGAGAAGCAAGCTCCGTATCCCGTCGAACGAACATTGCTGGTCACGGGAATGCTGGCCACCGCGATGGACTCGCGCTTCGAACAACACAAATTGCTCGCGACACCGCATCTTCAGGTCACGTATCAGCCTCGCGACTTTCGGGCGATGCGCGAGATGGGCGAGTCCTGGAAAATCATCACGGAAGACATCCCTCAACCCAAAGGAATCAACCCTGTTGGCTCGCGACGGAAGCCATAGCCGTCTGTTGAGAAACTTGGTGGGATAGGCTTCCAGCCTGTAATCGACCGCCCGTTAGGCGACCGGCAGAATAGAACTTACCTGCCGCAATTTGTACGACGGACTGGAAGTCCGTCGTACCGGTATATTGAATTCTGCCGTTCTCCTTATCAAGCTTTCACGTGAAATGACATTCGCGGTGTTTTTTCAAAGGGAATCAACGTGCCACTTTCATCGGTTCTCAGGCTGACGTGGTGTACGATGCTGGCGAATACGAGGGCGAGATCGCGTGTTGCGGCCGGCATTCGGTTGGCGATCGCAATGCTGCTCCCCGCAGTCGCGCCGGCCGATGAACCCGTCCGCGAGGGAACTCGGGATGGATACGTGCTGCACGCGTGGGACGGTGTCACGATGTGGTCAACGATTCTCAATGTCGATTACTACGGGAAGCCGAATCGCGTGGTTCCCGAACCGGCCGCTCCGTTCAGTCGGAGAATCCTGGAGGAGTTGATCGACGAGGAAGCGGCGGCCCACGTGGATGCGATCAGCTATTGTCTGTTCACCGCGTTCGAGAGCGATGTGCCGTCGTCGAAAGTCACCGATCTGTTTCGGTGGCGGCCGCCCGGTCTGGACGCTGCCGAAATCGATCCGCTCAAGGTGCTGATCGACCGTTGCCACCTTCACGGCATGCAGTTTATCGCCGACATTCGCATGAACGATCGGCACGGCGGGGCCGCTCACGGCATCGCGAAGCAACATCCGGAGTGGACGATTCTGGGAACAGCCTACAACTATGCGTTGGACGACGTCCGCAAGGCGATGCTGGCGTTCGACAAGGAAGTGCTCGACGCGTACGACGTCGATGGCATCGAGTACGACTACCTGCGCTGGTGCCACATGTTCAAGCCGGGCGAGGGGCGGCAGAACGCGCATTTACTGAACGACTTCACCCGCCAGACCCGCAAGCTGCTGGACGACGCGGCCGCTCGCCGCGGGTGTAAGCGGTTGCTGCTCGGTGTGCGAGTGCCGCAGACGATCGGGGAATGCGACTATCTGGGCTTCGACCTGGCGACGTGGATTCGAGAAGGGCTGGTGGACTACGTGGTTCCCTCCGACTTCATGCACACGGACACGAACATGAAGACCGAAGACTTCGTGAAGCTGGCCAAAGGAACCGCTTGCAAGATCTACCCGGCGATTCACAACCGGATCGGAATGGACGAACCGAACGAGCATTATCGGCTGATGGCCCTGGAAAACCTGCGGGCCGCGGCCCAGAACTATTACCGTTACGGCGCCGACGGCGTTTCACCGTACAACTTTCAATTCGCGTTCGAGCGGCGCGCGGTTGCCCATCGTTCGTCGGCCTATTCCGCCATTATGTGGCCGGCCGCGCTGGGCTGGCTGCGCGAGCTGCGATATCCCGATCAGATTGCCGCGCACGACCGCCACTATTTGTTCTATGCGGTTTGGAAGAAATCGCGACACAACATCACCGGCACTCCCAACGATGACAACATCTACCTGGATCGCGCTCAGCCAACCCCGGCCGGCTCTCGGCGTTTTCGCATGGCGGAGAAATTCGACGACCCTGCCCTGCGCACGACGATTCAGTTCAAAGCGATCGGCCTGACGGAACAGGATAAACTGGAAATTCAGATCAACGGCCAGGCGGTGCCGCTGGAGTACATTACGAGTGTGTTCGATGCGAATGGTCAAAGCGTTTTCGAAGGGGATCCCGTCCCTGCGTTTTACCAGTACGTCATCGACCTGAATTGGGAAACAACCGGACAAAGCCAACCGCTCGTTTTTGGCGACAATCAACTCGCCGTGCGTCTCATTCCGGTCCAGCCTTCCGCAGACGGAAAGGTGAGCATCGAGGAACTGGAATGCTACGTCTATGTGCGAAAACCGAAGCGACTGCGGTAAGCTGCTCCGTCAGCCGCTCATCGGCGACCGGCAGAAATGAATATACCCCGTACGACGGACTTCCAGTCCGTCGCATGGATCTTTTCGACGGACTGGAAGTCCGTCGTACGAGACTTTGCCGCTCGCCTTACAGCAGAAAGAGATCAGCGATGTCCCAACGGAGAATGGCTCAGCACTTAACATGTTACCTGCCTGTCCTCGCGTGGTGCTTCGTTTCAATCGCCGGCGGCGAAGAACCCGCGGTTCGTTTCTCCGAACGCCTCATCGCGGACAAGTATGGATACACGTTTGGCGTCGCGGCCCATGACCTCGACGGCGACGGGGATTTCGACCTCACCAATGTGGACATCGTCGGCAAGAACCCGAGCGCGGCGGCACTGCTCTGGTTCGAGAACGACGGCAAGGGAGCTTTTCAAAGGCATGTCATTCACGAGAAGGAAAGCGGCTGGCTGGAACGACACTCCGTCGGTGATCTGAATGGTGACGGGCGTCCCGATATCGCCGTCGTCAGCAATCGCGACGGTTTGCTGCTGTGGTTCGCGCACCCCGGTGAGAACGTCACCGGGATGTGGAAGCGGTACGTGATCACGTCGGATTGTCCGAATGCCTATGACGTCGTACTTGCCGACATCGACAGTGACGGTGACCTCGACGCTGCCTCGGCCGGATACGTCAGCCATACGCTCGCCTGGTACGAGAATCCCGGCCCCGATGGTTGGGATCGCGAATGGTCGAGGCATGTGATCGACACGATGCTTACAGAAAACCGCACGATCCGCCTGGGAGACTTGAATCGCGACGGCAGAATGGATCTTGTGGCGGCCTCGGTGGGCGCGTCGTTTGCCACCGCCGGCGAGGCGGCCGAACCAACGCAGCACGGAGCCAGCGTTGTGTGGTTCGAGAACCCGGGCCGGCCGTCGGGAACTCCGTGGAAGAAGCACGTCATCGACGATCGTACGCGAGGTCCCATTCATGGACACGCGGTCGATTTTGATCGCGATGGCGATCTCGACGTCGTGATGGCCTTCGGCATGCGTCCGGAACATGTGCCCGAAGACAGGCATGAAATCGCGTGGTACGAAAACGTCGGTCAGCCCGGTGACTCGACGGCCTGGAAGCGGCATGTTGTCGGCCCTCTGCCTTGCGCCTTCGAGACGGTTGCGGTGGACGTCGACGGCGACGATGATTTGGATCTTGCTGCGACCGCGTGGTCGAAGGGAGACCGGGTCGTCTGGTTCGAGAATTCGGGCGATCCACGCGGAAAGTGGACGATGCACGTGATCAGTGAGAAATACCTTGCGGCCAATCAGGTAATCGCCGCGGACCTCGATGGTGATGGCCGCCCCGACATCATCGCCACGGCCGACGATGGCTCCCGACGTGTGCAAGGAGCGAACGAACTGCGCTGGTGGCGCAATGAAGGGCGAAAGTAAATTCACGGCTAAACCAGGAGCACGTTCAACGAAGCAAAGTAGTAGGCACATTCCATGTGCCGTAACGCTCAAAAAGCAGAGCTTTTTGAGAATGAGCGGACGGCACACGGAGTGTGCCTGCTACTTTTTTAACCAGGAGCACGTTCGAATGCGAAATCTTGTGATGGTGTTGATGATGTGCGGAGCGGCGGGTCCGGCTCTTGCCGAGCAATCGGCGACCGATGTGGGAAACACAGGGCGATTCGAGTTCGATGGGCTTCCGCATTTGGTCTCGCCCGGATGGAACCTCAA
>JAQBZB010000135.1 GCA_027622275.1 Planctomycetota bacterium
CGAATTGTTTAATCAATATCTAGTTACCGCGCTACCCCAAGTTGCCTAAAGTGCGCGTTGGCCGTGCCACCTATGCCGTGAAGCTGCATTGTGCTCAGATTGAGGCGCGCGGCGTCGGCGAGGCGACGTTCGACATCAAGCTGCAAGGCGAGACGGTCGCCGAGAAGGTGGATGTCATCCGTGAAGCGGGCGCGGCGAGCTCGTGCGGACGTTCGACAACATCGCAGTCGAAAAGAATCTAGTCATCGAACTTGTTTCACTGGGTCAGACCTTACAAACCCTTTCCGCGATCGAGGTGATGCGAAAGTAGCGAACCAAGATTTCAACCCACCGCCGCAGGTCGTGAACATGTTCGATAAAGGTTCCTGACAACCTGTCCCGTTTCCCCCCCGGCGGCAGCAATCCAGCGGGCGATCCGTTTCTTGTTTAACTCAGCGGGTTTCGGGCTCCGATTATAGTTTGACGCCTGCGTGTCTGTTGGTCGTCATCAAGAACGATCCGAATCGCACTCTCAGGTACTAGAGATCCAATCACGCGGCCAGTAGCATCTCAGATCGCGCGTCCAGTAGCGTCGAGGCTAAGCGCGTCGAAGTACTGTCTCATCATCCCTTATATCCCTTGCCTCATCACTTGCGGATCTGCTAGGCAGGCTGTGACGCACTGAACGAGCCATGTATTTAGACTTACGCCACCCAATTCGGCTCTCATTGCCGCTGTCCGATGGAGTTCCGGCGACATTCGCACTAGAACCTTGCCAGAGTAGACCTTATCAGGCTCCTCGCCACGCTCCTTGCAAAACGCAAGATAGTCATCAATGGAGTCATGAAACGCGGTGATGATTTCATCGACGGTAGTCCCTTGAAAGGTGATCACGTCTGTGATCCCGAGAACCTCACCATGAAAGATGTGGTTTTCAGAATCCAGTTCGATCTTTCCCGTATATCCTTTGTAGGTCAGCATCAAACGACTCCTGCGTTAGTTAAGAATCTCTGAACAGACTTCACCGCGCCCTTGTCCGTCTCTTTCTGTGGATGAGGGCGATGAAACGTGGCCAAGATGCCATTTAAGTGAACGTGAACTCGGCTTCCCTTTCCTTCTGTTACATCCGCACAAAGACTCCGAAACAACGCCTCGATATCTCACAACGGTATAGTTCCCCTCGTGGGACTGCTGAAAACCGCCTCCAAGGTTGCCTCATGCTTTGCCATCCTTAGCTCCCCCTACATTCCCTTGCATTAGTTATTCGGACACGCCGAACAGTAGTATCACTAAATGATATCACGAGAGGGTGGAAAGTACAGAGATCTTCGCGTATTTGCCGGCTAGGTAAGGAAAGAAAGGCATAAAGCGGGCTAGAACCCACTTGTGAAGCCGCTCAAATCGTCTCAAGAACAAGCCTCAAACGGACGGGTGGCACCGACAAAGAATCTGTGTGGCACTGGCTCTGCCAGTGCCTTCCGCATGACGTGTGGAATTCGAATGAACCTGCCATCAGCACGGGCATAGCCCGTGGCACAATGCGGGTGAAAACGGCGACATTCTACTTTTCTGACTAAGTAGAATCTCCGCTTTTGCATTTCAGAGCGGCGCTGAGGTTTCCGTCGATGGGCCAGCTGTTCAACACGATCCAACAGATGGTCGCCGAGGAAAAATATGTCATTGGAGAACACGCCTCCGAACGCCTTGAGGAACGTGGTATCCTGCACGCGGTGGTAAGCGAAACTTATGGACTGCGGTGACTTGTCACCGCTTTCTTTCGCGGCGAAGCCGCTTTCCGTGCGAGATGCCGAAAGAAAGTGGCTTCGCCACAGACCAAAGCGGTGACAAGTCACCGCAGTCCAAAAGTGTCATTGCGTCCCGCGTTAAGAATATCACGTAGTGGCAGGCGGTTGCGGCACTGGCGGACGGTGAACTGATCGCCGAGAAGCCCAGATCAAAACCAAATCCGATCGTGGAGGCGCGAGAGAGGCTTCCTGATCGTACGGAGTTGAAAGCGGTGTGGTCGCTGTTGCGACAGAGCGGCGTCGCCAAGCTCGTAACGGTCCATTGCTTCGACAGGAGCTAGTCATGCAGATTTCCGGTGAGCGAATTAATAAGGACGCGGCTCATTCAGACCGAAAAGTATGTCGTCGCCGTCGATGTTGAAATGGTCATCCCCGCGGACGACCCAAGCGAGCCATGCTATGAAGCCGAAGCGGTGAAGTTCCTGCGGGAGGTGAAGGAACGCGCCGAGCGCGACGAGTTGAACTGGTTGAAACAGCATGGCAAAGTTTATGCGGCGGTTGGTGCGGCCTGAGTGGCAGCGGATCCGATCGGTCCCCGTTTCCGATTCGTTCATTTGAGTCGCGCCACGCAGAGCGGTGACTATCCAAGATTCTCACATCAGGCCAAGTTCGCTGGTCTTTTGGGCCCGATTCTGTGTTAGAATGTCGGCATGGATACAACCAGCATTTTTCATCGTGTGTTGGAGCCGATCTGACGAGCGAACTCAAAGACCTCCAAATCGGCGACGTAAAGATCGGCTTTCCGGTCGTCCAGGCGGCGCTGTCGGGTTACAGCGATTGGCCGATGCGAGTGATCGCGCGGCGGCATGGGGCGGGCTATGCGATTTGCGAGGTGATGCTCGACCAGTTCCTGGTCGCCGTCAAGCAGCGGCAGCGGACGCGGCATTTCCTGCACATCAGCGACGAAGAGCATCCCGTCGGCGGCCAGTTGATGGGAGCCGAGCCGGAACAGTTCGCGGCCGGAGCCTTGAAGCTGGTCGAATCGGGATTCGACATCGTCGACATCAACTTTGGTTGCCCCGTCAAGAAGGTGCTCGGCCGCTGTCGTGGCGGCTTTCATCTCGGCCAGCCGGATGTCGCATTGGAGATCATCGGCCGGACTCGCGACACGGTACCTGCCGAGGTCCCCGTCACCGTTAAGATGCGGCGCGGCATCGACGACACGGCCGAGAGTCGCGACAACTTTTTTCGTATCCTCGAAGGGGCGTTCGAGATCGGGGTCGCCGCCGTCACGGTCCACGGCAGAACGGTCAAGCAACGCTATGTCGGACCGAGCCGCTGGGAGTTTCTCCGGGAAGTCAAACGGTTCGCAGGCGACAGGATCATCCTTGGCAGCGGCGATTTGTTTGCGGCGCAAGATTGTCTCGACATGATCGCTCAAACGGGAGTCGACGGAGTGACCGTGGCCCGCGGAGCGATCGGCAACCCTTGGATCTTTGCCCAGGCCCGTGCGCTCGCCGCTGGCCAACCGCTCCCTCAACCGCCGAGCCTGTTCGAGCAACGTAAAGTGATCCTCGAACACTACCGGCTGGCGGAAGAGCTTCACGAAGGGAAGCGGTGCGGGACCATGATGCGGAAGTTTGGCATCAAGTATTCGGCGATACATCCGAATCACGACGAAGTGCGTGCCGCCTTCGCGAAAGTGGCCTGCCGCGAAGACTGGGAGGCTGTACTCGCTGCCTGGTATTCCGATGATCTCCCTGGCGTGCATCCCGATCCAGCGATTCACGGATCGCAAGCGAGTTGCGAAGTGCCAACGGCTGGCGGCATTTGAAACGATGGATTTCGTGGCAAGTGGCGCGTCGTAACCTGCCGCTAGCGCCGACGAATCAGACGCCGGCGAACCGTCGTTCTCGTCTCGACAGGAGATGGCGCGGTCACAACGCTTGAAGCGACAGGTTCGCTGATCGACTTGCGAGCGTAAGCCATCACCCGCGGGAAATGCGTTTCGAACGCGACCGCCTGAATGTCGCTTGAACCGCCACCTAGAGCGACTGCGAAAGCTTCGGCGAACGTCTCTTGCAATCCATTTCGACTGTCCTGCAGGTAGTACGCGAGTGCATTTCGATCTGCCAGGGCAATGCGGCTGACGTCTTGCTGATAGGCGTGCAAGAAGTGTTGTGACGCGGAAAGGTTTTGACTTCGCCGACCGGCGGCCATATCAAAGGCGTGACCGATCTCATGCCGCAAGACGCCCGCCACCCGGGAGCTGGCAACTATCTCACCGGCTCGGTCGCGACGTTTTTCGGCAAGGACCAGGAGCTTCGCGGCCGGAAGGTGAATCGCGTCGCTATTGTCCCACGTCAGATGCCGCGGCCATCCGTTGGGACGAACGCCACGCAATGACGGAGCCGCGTCGACGACAAATTCCGCGAGCTGAATGCGCCACCCGGCTTCGTCCAACGTGTTCCAAACCTGCGGCGGCACGGATCTGGTGGCTGTTTCCATTTCGCGTTGGAAGCGATCACTAACGCTGCTGGCGGATACTAAGCTGATCGTAACGGTTGAAAAGTCTTGTGCCAGCAAGGCCCGTCCGTCAACGAGACCGCTCAGCCAGATCAGTGTCAGCAAGAGCGATGGTCTAGAAATCATCGTGGGCAAATCGCGAGACCTTAGGAATCGTTTCGGATAACCGCTGCCCCAAAAAATGACGACGCGGGACCATAGGAAAGCCCGGCGAGCGAGTCAATGCGAATTCGAGCGATACAAGCCGTGACGTACGATTGTGAGGAGCAGCGAGTGGGCTGCGCGCAAGGTGAGAATGTTGTCCAGCGAATGATGTTTTGGTCCCCGAGAACCGGAATCGTCCGTTATGTCCGCAGAAACGCTACAGCCGGTGGAGTCGCCAGCTCAGGGTTCCACAGACGTCTTCGTCCAGAGGTCTACGCCCACCGCTGAAGTCGGCGAAGTCGCGAGTGCTGTCGTTCGAATCATGCACGTCATCAACGGCGAACATTACTCAGGAGCGGAACGCGTTCAGGATTTGTTGAGCCAGCACCTGCCAGCGTTCGGCTACGAAGTGGCGTTTGCTTGTGTCAAGCCAGGTCGATTTGGAGACAGGCGACAAGATCAAGACTCGCCAATCTATGAGTTGCCGATGGCATCGCGGTTCGATTTGCGTGTGGCGCGAGAGTTGTGTGAGATCATCCAGCAGGAAGGCTTTGCGCTGGTTCATGCTCACACTCCGCGAAGTGCGCTGGTCGGACGACTCGCTGCCTGGTTCGCGAAAGTGCCGATGATCTATCACGTCCATAGTCCAACGTCACAGGATACGACGCATGGGTGGCGCAATCGACTGAACGACTGGACCGAACGCGCGGCATTGTGCAAAACTGCCAGATTGATCACTGTGTCACACAGTCTCGGCCGACACATGCGGTTGCGAGGCTATCGCCCCGACTTGATCACCGTCGTGCCGAACGGCGTGCCCGCGTCCACATGCCGCCGTGGCGCGGTGCCACCGTGCGGGACGTGGCACATCGGCACCGTCGCCTTGTTCCGCCCTCGGAAGGGATTGGAAATCCTGCTCGAGTCGCTCGCGTTGATGAAAGAAAGCGGTATCGCCGTGCGGCTCCGAGCAGTCGGCCCGTTCGAGACGCCGGACTATGAAGCGGAAATCCATTGGCACGTCCAGCGGCTTGGACTTCGTCATGACATCGATTGGGTTGGATTCACGCAGGATGTCACGCGTGAACTAACGCAGATGGATCTCTTTGTATTGCCGAGCTTGTTCGGCGAAGGCCTGCCAATGGTGGCATTGGAAGCGATGGCTGCCGGGGTGCCTGTGGTCGGAACACGAGTCGAGGGCGTTCCCGAAGCGATTGACGATGGGGCGAACGGCGTGATTGCAAATCCTGGGGATGCGGACGATCTGGCACGATCGATGATGCGCATCGTCGCGGGCAAACTCGATTGGTGTGCCTTGCGGGAACGTGCCATCAAGACGCACGCCGAACAGTTCTCTGCCCAACGGATGGCCGAAGGCGTCGCCGACGTCTACGACCGCGTGCTCGAAGCGACGCGCGTGAAGTGATGGAGCATGATGCCGCTGGCAACGGCGGCGTTCAGCGAGTCGGTGCCCAACTGCATGGGAATGGTGACTCGCCGCTCGCAGACTGCCGAGATCTCGTCGGGCAACCCGTGCGCCTCGTTGCCGATCAGGATCGCGATGCGATCCGACCGCGGAGCCGCGTCGAGAACTTCCGCCCGATCCAGCACGGCGGCAATCCGCTCGAATCGGAATTCATTTCCTAGACAGTTCAGGTCTGTGGCCAGGTCATCCGTCTCGATCAGCGGCAACTTCAACGTCGCACCCATCGAGACTCGCAGCACGCGGCGCGAGAACGGATCGCTGCACTGCTGGCCAAGAAGTACCGCGTTGATCCCAAAGGCGGCGGCGCTGCGAAGGATGCTCCCCAAGTTCGTCGGATCTTGAATCCCGACACAAACAAGGACCGTCGCGCGTGACGGCAGTTGCTGCATGACATCACTCACGGCAGGCTGCGGCATGCGGTGGCCACAGGCAAGAATGCCGCGATGGAAGTTGTAGCCGACGATCTCCTCGATCAGCTCCGCAGAAGTCACGTAAATCAGTCGATCATCCGGCTGCCCGGCCAAGAGACTGACGCGACGCTCATCCACCAGGATGGAATGCGTCGGAAATGAACTTTCGACAAGCCGGTCGACCAGCAGCCGGCCTTCGGCGACGAATAGACCGCAGCGGCGGCTTGCTTTCGCACTGAGTAAGTCGCGATAGACGGCGAGTTGCTCATCTCCGGGATCGTGAATCGGAATCAGCGGCATCAGTTAATCTGCAGCGGTCTCTCGCCAATGTGAATCGACAAGGTAATCTCGCGACCTTCGCGAACGACTGTAACTTCCGCATCGCTGCCGATCTTCGCCGCTGCGACAAGCCGCGTCAACGTTCCTCCGTCATTGATCGGTTGGCCGTTCCATTTCACAACGATGTCGCCGGGACGAAGGCCCGCTTGCTGGGCCGGCGATGGATTTCGACGATCCGTCGACACTACAGCGACGACGTAAGCACCGCGATTGACCGAAAGATCGAACTCACGCGCTAACTCATCGCTCACATCACCCAGTTGCGCACCGAGCCAACCTCGCTGCACATAACCAATCGTGCGCAGGTTCTCATAGACTCGTTTGGCGATGCTACTAGGAATTGCAAAGCTGATACCTTGATAGGCGTCGCCCACGATCGCCGCGTTGATGCCGATAATGCGTCCATTTACGTCGACCAGCGGCCCGCCGCTGTTACCGGGATTCACCGCCGCGTCGGTCTGCAGATAGTCTTGCCATGCGTTACCCGCCACCGCCCCACGATTCTTGGCACTCAGGATTCCAAAGGTGATGCTGTGCTGGAGCCCGAACGGGCTGCCGACAGCCCACACCAAGGCGCCGACTTCGAGTTGGTCGCTATCACCCCATTCGGCCGCTTCCAGATCCGTTGCTTCGATCTTCAAAACGGCTAAATCAGTGCGAGCATCGATGCCAACGACCGTCCCCTCGACGACTCGCCCATCGCTGAGCGTGACTTGGATCTCCGTTGCATCCGCGACGACGTGGTTGTTCGTGACGACGTATCCGGCCGCATCGACGATCACCCCTGAGCCTTGTCCGCCGGTTTCCGGGTAAGCACGCTGGAATTGTCCATCAAACTCGCCTCCTCCGCCACGAACCAACGAACTTGCGACATTGATATGAACGACACTCGGTGCGACACGTTTAGAAACGAGTTGGTACGCCGTGGATAGTTCTCCGAGCGGTAACTGTTGGAGCCCCTCTTTGGCTGCGTCCAGCTCCGCTCGCTGTCGGCCCTTCGTGATTGAGTATTGAACTTTGTCGGCGAAGTAAGGCACAAAAAACCTCACCAACAAGAGCGTTACGAGAGCCATTAGGAACCAAGTTAGCCGGTTCGCCAGGCGGGTCGCATTCTCGTTTTGATGGCCCAGTCGCTCGCCGATCGGCGAGTCCGGAGTGTCGGGTGGAATTTCGTGCATGTTAGATCCGCAACCAATCTGGCTTTCGACAATGACTTCAACACATTATAGACTTCGACCTGCGCTGGTGGTGTGTCTGACGGGGGTGCAGGGTGCCGGCGGCGTTGACGACCATTGAGCCGCGTGCTAGAACGATCCGCTTCAGATTCTCTAACACCTTACACCGTAGGGAGTAACTAGCGTGGGAAGCGAACGCCAACGTGAGATTCGTCGTCGTCGGACTCGTAGTCGCAAGATGGGCATCTTGAAACGCCGCGCGGCGACTGCCACTCCTTCCGAAAAGACGATCCTGGCGGATAAGATTCGAAAGCTCACTCCTGGTGCCGAAGAACTCATCAGTCGGCTCGCACTGGAAGAGCGTTAACAGTGATCGCGGCTACCTGCGCCGCAGCTTCTCGTCCAACAAGAGACGCTGTGATAGAGTGTTGCAGCGTCCGTGAAGTCGCAAAGTTGCTTCGATCTTGAGCACGGCGGCTTGCAATAACGACATGGCAAACTCGCTAGAAGTTCTGGAAACATGTCTGTACGTCGACGATTTGTCAGCCGCGGAACGCTTCTACGCGGACGTCCTGGGGCTTGTGTTGGTCAGCCGGCAAGCCGATCGGCATGTCTTCTTTCGGTGTGGCTCGACGATGTTGCTGCTCTTCGATCCAGCAGCCAGCGGCAGTTCGCCGTCCGAGGTTCCTCCGCACGGAAGTCACGGCCCGGGCCATGTGGCGTTTGCCATCTCGCATGACGAGATCGAACCCTGGACCACTCGGCTTGCGGGACACGGGGTGTCGATCGAGCAACGCGTGAACTGGCCGAATGGCGGTCGTTCGATTTACTTTCGCGACCCGGCGGGAAACAGCCTCGAACTGGCGACGCGCGACTTATGGGGGCTCGACGCGTAGCTGTTTTTCGCAACGAGGAATTGGCACCCAGCGATTACTAAGCACGTTCGAGGAATAACTGAGCGGAATGGCGCTAGCCACCGGTTCTTCGGCTAGCGAACCTGTGTGTAATACCGGCGGCTAGCGCCGTGCCGCTCAGTTGTTACACGACAGTTATTTCTCGATCGGTGCTAACGGTTCACTTTGCCGCAGCTCGACTAAGCAGCCGTCGCCTCGCGGACTTCTTCGATTGCTTTTGAAGTCAGGAACTCGCCATCGGGGCCGTAGAATTTGATCACCTTCTCTTCGACGAACCAGATGGCTCGGTGGCTGTCGCAAGCAAAGCAACGACCACAGTAGAATCCATCGCGGATCAGAATCGTTTCGCAGCAGTCGTCGAGGTCCGCGACGCTCTGGGCAGCAAAGGTCGTGCGAACATGTTGCCGGACCAATTCAAGAAGCTGAGCGTGTTGCATGTTGGCGTGAGTTCTTCATGGTGGGAGAAAGAGGGCAGCACAATCTTCCATCGACACGTTACGGCTGTCACGTTCGCTTCGTCTGATTGAACCATCATATCTTTCCCAGGCCACACAATGGGTCCCCGGATGCTGGCCGAATGCGAGTTGTGTGGTAGCCTGGAGGAGCCCTTGATTTCGTCTGGAATTCGTCCATGGAACGCATCAGTCAACTTCAGGTAACTCGAAACGCGGAGACCCGCGACGGCTGGAGTTGTTTCGCGGCGCATCGCGAGCGTGTGACGCAATTATTGCTCGACGCCGCATCGGCAACGGCTGCGAAGCTATGCGTCTTAGGGGCTGGCAATTGCAATGATTTGGCGTTGGATCGGCTCGCGGATGCGTTCGCGCACATCGATTTGGTTGACATCGACGATGAAGCCATCACGGCCGGAATCACTCGCCAACCGACCGTCATGGGTCGCGTCATGGCAAGAGGCGGCGTTGACGTGACGGGAGTTGCGAGCCTTTTGTCCGAGTGGGTGCCGGAAGTGCCGGCAGCCGACGAGCAGATCGACGTTTGTCTTGCGTGCGCCCAACAAGCCGTGCTTCCTCTAACTGCTGGTGGCTATTCGGTGGCGGCGTCCAGCTGTCTGTTAAGCCAACTGATCGAATCAATTTCGCTCACGCTGGGGGCTGAACATCCTCGCTTCCTCGATCTACTGACGTGTCTCCGTCGCGAGCATCTTCGACAGCTGGTTGATCTCACGATGCCAGGCGGCACAGTGGTCCTGATCACTGACGTCGTGTCATCACTCACAGTTCCCGAACTGGCGACGGCTTCAACGTCTGAGTTGCCGATGCTCGTGGGGCGAGCCATCGCGGAGCGCAACTTCTTCACGGGTGTCAACCCATTCGTGATCAAACGCATGCTCGAGACGGACGTGCCGTTTGCGACGCAGCTGACCGATGTGCGATTGAGTAATCCGTGGGTGTGGGATCTCGGGCCGAGACTTTATGCCGTCTGCGCATTGACCGCGAAGCGGGTGTAGACTGGCGCGATTGTCACTCGTTCGTCAAACCGAGTCGCCGGTACTTCTCTTCGTACTTCTTCCAAAGTCGTTTGTGGCGGTTGTTCAAATCGACTTCGCGGCCCTGGATATACGCGGCCTCGACCTGCGTCGTCGTTTCCAGCGGATCGCTGTCGGTGATGATGAACGTCGCGTCGCGACCGCGCTCCAGCGTTCCGACTCGCTGCGCGACGCCGAGGATTTCTGCTGGATACGACGTGATCGCCTTCAAGGCTTCATCGCGTGGCAACCCAAACGCGGCCGCCATCGCGGCGTGATACGGCAAGTTCCGGACATTCGACGCCCCGAATCGCCCGCTGCCGGAGATGCAGAAGCGAACGCCCGCCTCGTGCAGCCGTGCCGGAATCGTAAACGGCGTGTCATAAGGCTCGGAACGTCGCCGCGGCAATCGATACACGCCTCCAATGATGACAGCGACATCGTGCTTCTTGAGCAACTCGGCACAGACCGGCGCATCATACCCGCCGTAGATAATGAGCTTCACCTGTTGCTGCTCAGCGAAGGCAACGGCAGCCTGGATCTGTTGGATTTCGTCGGCATCGACAATCAGCGGGATGTCCCCGTGAAGTGCCGGCAGCATCGCCTCCCAGCGGAGATCAAGCGGGTGATTGCTCTCGTCGGCGCGGCGAGCCTTCTGGTAGGCACGTGCGTCGGCGAACGTCTCGCGTAGTTGGGCGAGCGCTTTGTCGCGTGACTCGATTTGCTCTTTGGCCGAGGCGTCGGTGTCCCAGTCGATGCTCGGCGACATGCGCGGCCAGCTGACGTGCAGTCCAACACCAGTCCGTACGGCAAGGTCTTCCCACGTCCAACCGTCGAGCTGCAAGACGGCTGATTGGCCAGAGATCAATCCTCCGCTCGGCGCTGACAAGGCCAAGAGGACACCGTTGCTGCGCGTGACCGGAATGATCTCGCTGTCCGGGTTCACCGACACCCAAGATTTGACATTTGGGTTGATCGAGCCGGTCTCTTGCTGGTCTCGCGTCGCGCGAACGGCGTTCACCTCGACGAGGCCCATATCGGTGTAGGCATCGAACATTCCCGGATAGACATGTTTTCCTGTTGCATCGATGCTGATCGCGCCATCGGGCACACGGACCTTCGACCCGATTGCGACAATCTTGCCGTTTCGGACCAGTAAAGTAGCGTTCTCGATCGACTCGCCCGAGACGGGATGGACCGTCGCGCCCACGACGGCGATCGCGTGCTTGATGGATTCGCCGGGAATCTCCGGTGCTGCCACGAGCACGTGTGACGGGAGGCCAACGAGGGCGGCGACAATCGCGCCAAAGGTGAGATTTGCAAACCGGTGCATCGGAAGTTCCTGATAGTAAGTTACTCGTGCGAACCGTGATCGTGCCGATGGCAGAAAATGTCATCCCGCGGCCAGAGTTCACTGTCTTCTTTGTCGGTTTCATCGTCCTTTTTCATCTTCTCACCCGAGGCGAGGATCTTTTGTACCAGAGCGTTGCGCATGCGATGCTCTTCGTCGCGCAGCTGTCGGTCTTCCTCAACATGAAAGTAGTTGATTCCGTCGATCCACGTCTGCTCGCAACGCGAGAAGTTCGACAGCGGCGGATCGCTCCAAACGACGAGATCCGCGTGTTTGCCGACTTCCAGCGATCCGACGTACTTCTCGATTCGAAGCTGCTTGGCGGGATTCAAGGTGACAAACTTCAACGCTTCCTCCGGCGGAACCGCACCGTACTTCACGGCCTTCGCCGCCTCTTGATTCAAGTGACGTGCCAGTTCGCGGTCGTCGGAGTTGAACGAAACGGTGACTCCCGCGTGATGCATGAGAGCCCCGGCATACGGAATCGCGTCGTACACTTCGAACTTGTAGGCCCACCAATCCGAGAAGGCGGAACCCGTTGCCCCGTGTTTCGCCATCGCGTCCGCGACTTTGTAGCCTTCGAGGATGTGCTGGAAAGATCCGATACGGATGTCGAAATCGTCCAGTGTCCGAATCAGCGCGAGGATTTCGTCTTGCCGATAGCTGTGGCAGTGAATCCAACGAGTACCTTCGACAATCTCGGCGATGGCTTCCAGTTCGAGATCGACGCGAGGCGGCAAGCCCTCTCGCGTTTGTCGCCACCGACTCCATTGGTCGCGGTACTCCTTCGCCGCATGGAAGGCATCGCGCATGATCTGCTCGACACCCATCCGAGTTTGTGGATAACGCGACGTGTACTCGTCCCCCCAATTGCTCTGCTTGACGTTCTCGCCAAGTGCAAACTTGATACCTTGCGGAGCCTGGGAGAACTTCATCGCTTCGGGCAACGCCCCCCAACGAAGCTTGATCACCTGATTCTGGCCACCGATCGGGTTTGCGGAACCGTGCAAAATGTTTGCGGTCGTGACGCCTCCGGCAAGCTGCCGGTAGATTGCAATGTCATCGGCGTCGACAAAGTCCCCGATACGCACCTCGGCCGTGATCGCCTGCGTGCTTTCATTGACTCCGCCGTCCGTTGCCATGTGCGAGTGGCAATCGATGATCCCGGGCGTGATGTGTTTACCTGTTGCATCGACGACGATACCTCCCTCGGGCAAGGCAATGTCCTTGCCGACCGCCTTGATCCGGCCGTTGACAACGAGTACCGACGCGTTCTCGACGGTTCCCGCCTTGCCACACGTCCAAACCGTAGCGTTCTCGAACAAGATTGCTTTCGGACCCTCTGGCGGATTCTCGCGACCGAAAGCGCCGAGCGGATAGTTGACCGCGAACGATGCCGGGGCCGGCTGCTTTTCCTCTTGTTTCTTCTCGGCGTCGTCTGAGTCTTTAGCGGCTGACTTGTCCTGTTTGTCACGTCGCGTGGCGGAAACCGCCAAGCGACTTCCGTCGGCAAGCGTCACATGCCCCAGCCAACTCGCCGCTCCCTCATCGGGGAAGGAAACAACCGCCGTGAGGCGAGCAACGCCTTCGCCGCAGAGTTCTTTCGCTTCAAACGTAAAGCTGAGCCTCGCATCGCGAAAACCGACGCGGGAGAGTTTGATCTCCTTGTTCTTCGCTTCGTCAGGGCTTTCCACCTCGTCGGGCTTCAACGTGATCGTCCCCGCGAGTTTCTTGGGCTCGCCCGTCAGATTCAAAATGACCGGCTTCTTTTCACCTTCAACCTGCACCTTCCATTCGCCGCGCACATCAAACTCGGGCTCGGTCGCAACGTCGTATCGAGTGCCGTTGACCCAGGTTTCGACGATCTTCGTTTCCTTTACAAAGAGATCGCCATCGGTGACGACGAGATTCGCGAGCTTGCCACGTTCGATGGTCCCCAGCTTGTCGTCGGCACCAAACAGTTGTGCCGGCGTCGTGGTCAACGCGCGGAGTGCTGCATCGACGGAAAGTCCACGTTCGACAGCTTGACGGATTGCTTTGAGGAACGTCGTCTGGTCCTCCAGGCCCTGACTGGTGAACGCGATCTTGACGCCCGCTTGATCGAGCCTCGCTGGGTTTTCCGGCCCGATGTCCCAATGCATCAAATCTTCCAGATCGACGTTCATCGAAGTTTCGGACGATGCCACGTTAGGCGGCTTTGGAAAGTTGAGCGGCAGAATGATCGAGCGACCGGTCGCAACAATCGCATCGAGTCGTTTGTATTCATGCCCGGAGCCGCGAATCGCAATGTTCAAAGCAAACGAGCGAGCGTACTGGTCGGCACGCAGGACGAACAACTCGTTAGACGCGTCCGCGATCATCAGATGACTGCTGTCCGGATAGGTCTGCAACGCTTCGAGCGCGTCGTTCCGTTCCGGACGCGGCAGCGTTGTGTTCGCACGATAGGCGGCCCAGGCGTCGCCGTACCAGTCCGCATCGAGCATGGCTTGGCGAGCCAACGCGACGGCTCCCATCGGAGAATTCGGATAACTTTCGCGGCCGCGTCCGGGCGACACGGTCAGGCGCAAATGTTGCGCGACGCGGTCTCGAACGATCGCTTCACGGTTCGAATCGTCTCCCGTCAGAACCAGCGAACTGGCTCCTTTAATGATGCCGTTGGCCGGGGCAACAAGCCGTGCCGTCACGCCTTGATTGCGAAGCTTCTTATTCAAGTCCGCGTCGGCTTTGTAGTGATCTGCGACCGACATCTGCGGCGTGACCAGCGGGTTCCAGTAGGGCGAGCCTGATTTGGCTACGTCGGAGCCGATCGATGTTTCGCCGTAGCCATCGATGAAACCGGCATAGATCGTCTTGCCTTCGAGATTCCAGACGCGGGCGTCAGCGGGGGCCTTCACGTCGCCGA
Source organism: Planctomycetota bacterium (assembly GCA_027622275.1). GTDB lineage: Bacteria > Planctomycetota > Planctomycetia > Pirellulales > Pirellulaceae. The sequence continues at coordinate 14,455 of JAQBZB010000135.1, forward strand.
CCGCTTCGATCACTCCATCGCGCACGACGACCATCCCCTTCTCGACGACGCGGCCGGGCGCGACCACAATGCGAGCACCGGTCAATACATGCACGCGCGGCGTGTTCTGCCGCAGACCTTCAACGGGAACCGTCGTGGGAGGAGCCGCGTCAGACTTCAACAACGCAACGCACAGAATCGCCAGGACGGCGCACCCGCAAACTCGGCTGAGCGACATGAACTGATCTCCACAGGTGCAAACTCACGGTGAATTTCCGCCGATGAGGCGGAGTTCGTGTCACTATGTTAACATGGGCAAGCCTCACTTGCAGCCAGCGGCAAGGGCTTCGCACGGCAAACGTGGAAAGTCAACGTGAATATTGATTACATCCTGCACACGCTGAACGAACATGAGGTTGCCTACCTCCTGATTGGAGGCGTGAACTTCATGCTCCGCCACGAGCCGGTCCTGACATTCGACGTCGATGTCTGGATCGAGGACACGGGAGAAAACATTGAGCGGTGCGAGGCGGCACTCGGTGCCCTCGAGGCTTCCTGGGGAGCGACCGATCAGCAGTGGACGTCCGTGCGAGAGCATTCGCCGCGCTGGCTTGAATCGCAAGCCATGTTTTGCCTCCTCACACCGCATGGCCCGGTTGACGTGTTCCGTTTCGTCGCGGGACTGGACGACTGGCAGGCATCTCGGCAATCAGCGGTTGCGGAATCTACTGCCAGCGGCGTTCGCTATGTCGGGCTCTGCGACGAGGATATGCTACGGTGCCAACTCGCTTTGGAGGAGGGACAGCGAAAGCAGAGTCGCGTCGCACACCTGGAACGTGCTTTGGGAAAGCGTGAGTAGACACCGATGAACTCAGATCAAATACGAGCGGAAGAGGAAAAGCGAGAACGACAATGGAATCCCGCCGATCGATGGCGAATTCTGCAAGAGACGATTGCGTGGACGGCGGCTCAGTCGACAGCCAAGCGAAACACCATCGAGGCACGACTTGCCGAGCAGAACCGCAAGCTCGTGTGGTTTGCTGATCACCATCCCACCAAATCCAACAGTCACCCAACCTGATTCTGACGGAGCCCTCCATGCGACAGTTGACAGCAATCATGATGACCTTTCTACTCGCCCACCAAGCGGCATTCGCCGATGGGCCGCGCGACAACATCGCGGAGAATGTTCGCCAAGTTCCACCACCGGGAATCGATATTTCAGCCGAAGACCGGGCAGCGCTCACAGAGCAATTGGGGTCACTCACCAGTCGCCTCACGTCGCTTCGCGCAAGCAAGGATCCTTTCGTGCAACAGCTGACTCCGGACGTCGAAATCTTCCATCGCGCTGTCCGCGACGCGCTCGCCCACAACGAGTTCTTCTCGCCGGGCGAAGTTAAAGCCGCGGCCGACGTCTTGCGTGCGGGGTTCGAACGGGCCGATCAATTGCTCGCCGGTGATGCTCCTTGGACCAAGCAGACAGGACTTGTCGTGCGCGGCTTCCGCTCGAAGCTTGATCAAACGGTTCAGCCGTACGGGCTGGTGATTCCCGAGTCGTACACATTTACGGGCAAGGACGAGTTTCGGCTTGACCTCTGGTTCCACGGCCGCGGCGAGACGCTCAGCGAAAACGCCTTTATCTCGCAGCGGATGCGGCAGCCGGGCAACATCGCGCCGGCGAATACGATCGTGCTACATCCCTACGGTCGCTATAGCAATGCCTTCAAATTCGCTGGCGAGATCGATGTGTTGGAAGCACTGAACCACGCGAAGGAGCATTATCGCATCGACGAAGATCGCGTTGCCGTCCGCGGTTTTTCAATGGGAGGTGCCGGATGTTGGCAGATGGCGGTGCATTATCCCGACCTGTTCTTCGCGGCGAACCCGGGTGCCGGTTTCTCGGAGACGCCGGAGTTTCTCAAGTTCTTCCAGCAGGAGACGCTGTCGCCGACTTGGTTCGAACAGAAGCTGTGGCGCTGGTATGACTGCCCCGGCTACGCGGCGAACTTGTACAACTTGCCGACCGTCGCCTACAGCGGCGAGTTGGACATTCAAAAACAGGCGGCCGATATCATGGAAGCAGCGCTCGCCAAGGAAGACATTTCGCTGGTCCACATCATCGGTCCCGAAACCAAGCACGCCATTCATCAGGACGCGGCCATCGCGATTGAAGCCCGTTTGGCGAGCCTTGCCGAGCGAGGACGCCAGTCGCTTCCGCGCCACGTCCAACTGGCAACGTACACGCTGAAGTACAATCGGAGCCATTGGGTCGAGATCACGGGAATGGAACAACACTGGGAACAAGCTCGCGTCGAAGCCACGATCGTCGGGCCGAGTCGTATCGCCGTAAAAACGACCAACGTCAGCGGACTATCGCTCTCGATGGCATCGGGGCGATGCCCATTTGACATCCGAAAGCCCGTCACCGTTGAGGTAAATGGAACGTCCTATGAAGCTCCGCGCCCCATGAGTGATCGCTCGTGGAGCTTTCATTTGCGGAACGGAGAGGCAGCGGCGACAGCCGGGCCACCGAGCGAAAGCCTTCATAAACGCCAACATCTGCAAGGTCCGATTGACGATGCGTTCATGGATTCCTTCATCGTCGTCCGCCCGACTGGAACCGCGAATCACGAAGCCGTCGACAAATGGAGCCGCTCGGAGCTGGAGCATTTCGTCGAGCATTGGCGACGTCACTTTCGAGGCGACGCCGTCGTCAAGAACGATTCCGAGGTAACGGAGTCGGATATCGAAACATCCAATTTGATCCTGTTTGGAGATACTGCCAGCAACAAGCTGATCGGCCAGATCGCGGACAAACTCCCGATTCAGTGGACAAACGACTCGATCGTGGTCGGCGAAAGCAAGTTCGAGGCGGCTCATCACGCACCGGTGCTCGTGTACCCGAACCCACTGAACCCGCGGCGTTACGTCGTCCTCAACAGCGGTTTCACCTTCCGTGAATTCGCTTACCTCAACAATGCAAGACAAGTGCCAAAGCTTCCCGATTGGGCCGTGGTCGATTTGCGAACGCCGCCCGATTCGCTTTGGCCGGGCAAGGTCGTTGCCGCGGACTTTTTCGGCGAGCGTTGGGAATTGAAGGCGAAGTAACGGCTAGCCCGGATTATTCATCAGCCGCCTGGCGCTAGCCTGCGGTTCTCGCGAACTTTGAGAGAACCGCAGGCTAGCGCGTGGCGGCTGATTTGCGTGGTGTTTTGGGCAAGATAGCCGTAACTCCTTTCACAAACATCTATTTTGAAGAATCCTGACGCGCTCATGAATAATCCGGGCTAGAGGATCAGCATGGCATCGCCGTAGCTATAGAAACGGTAGCTCTCACGAATCGCTTCCTGGTAGGCCTGACGAATCAAGTCGTCGCCCCCGAAAGTCCGGACAAGGACCAGCAGCGTACTCTTGGGAAGGTGGAAATTCGTCAGCAGCGCGTCGACCGAGCGGAACGTGTATGGCGGACGGATGAACAAGTCGGTTTCGCCCTGCCAAGGTTCCAACGCTCCCGCTCGCGAAGCGGTCTCTAGCACTCGCACCGAGGTTGTCCCAACAGCGACAATGCGACCGCCGGAATCGCGAGCTGCCTTCAACTCGGCAACCGTCCGTTCGTCGATGTTGCCCCATTCGCAGTGCATCTGATGTTCGGAAAGCTCTTGCGCGGTAATCGGCCGGAACGTCCCGATGCCGACGTGCAGCGTGACGTGGCACGTTCGAATCGCCCGTTGGCGGATCTTGTCCAGGATCGATTCGGTAAAGTGCAAACCGGCGGTCGGTGCCGCGACGGCTCCGGGATGCGTTGCGAAAACGGTCTGATACGTCTCGCGATCCCGTTCGATCATCTCGCCATCACGGATATAGGCCGGCAAGGGCACTCGACCAATGACTTCCAGCAATTCGAAGGCCGTCGAGTCCGCTTCCGGCTTCGCCGCCCAGGCTCCGCCATCAAGCTTGGCCAACATCCGCAGCGGAACTTCGTTCTGACCGTTAACGTCGTGCAGAGTGACCGTTTCGCCCACTTGTAGTTTTCCGCGAGTCTGGCCGAGGACTTGCCAGATCCCGTGTGTATCCGCGGACAAAAACAACCCGCTCCAGCGTCCGCCTGTCCGTGTCCGATAGCCGACCAGTCGCGCTGGGATGACGCGCGTGTTGTTCAGCACCAGCGCATTCCCGGGCGACAACAGCTCGGGCAAGTCCCGCACGTAGTAATGCTCCAGCGTCTGGCTCTGCCGATCGACGACCAGCAATCTCGCATCGGCTCGCCGAGCCAGCGGCTGCTGCGCGATCAATTCCTTCGGCAGTTCGTAATCGTAATGATCAATTTCAGCCATGAAGCACTTCTGGTTCCCAGGCTCCCGCCTGGGAACCCACTGCTCACGAGGCTCCCGCCTCGCGTCCGAAAGAGGAGCAGGCGGGAGCCTGCAAGACAACTCGTTCCCAGGCAGGAGCCTGGGAACGAGTTGCGTGTGATGCTCGTCGCCCAGTTACAATGCGAGTATAAGTGCTATCCTCCAAGTGCGGAATCGTCCCTCCCGTTTCATCTGACGCCGAGTCCACAGTGCCTGAACCTGTTCGCATCGCATTTGTGATTACGGAATTGGAATTCGGTGGCGCGGAGCGCTGCCTGACGAATCTCGCGATCGGGATTGATCGCACACGGTTCGCTCCAATGGTCTGCTCACTGGCACCGCGCCCCGCCGAGGGGAAAGATTCACTCGTCCGCCAACTCGAAGCTGCATCCGTCCCCGTCCACTTTCTGAACTTGCGATCATCGATGAGCTTCTTCTCCGGTTTGGCGAAGCTGAAGCGATTGCTTCGCCAGCATGAGACGGAAGTTGTGCAAACATTCCTCTTTCACGCCAATGTGATTGGTGCTCTTGCAGCCAAGTCGGCTGGTGTCTCGCGGATCGTGAGCGGCGTTCGTGTTGCCGATCCCGCTCGTTGGCGGATGGTGCTGGAACGATTCGCGCTGCGGCGAACCGATCACATTGTCTGCGTCAGCCAGTCGGTCGCCGAGCAGGTCGCATCCAAGGGTGGATTCCCGCGGTCAAAGCTGCGGGTGATTCCCAATGGCATCGACCTGACCAGCACTCCAATTGGCACCGCGGTCGACAGGACGCAACTCGGTATCGCGCCGGAACGGAGAATCCTGCTTTGTGTAGGGCGACTTCATCGGCAGAAGGGCTTCGATTGGCTCTTACGGTTAGCTCCCGAGTTGCTTAGCCGACTTCCGAAACATGACCTTGTCATCGCCGGCGATGGCCCCGAACGAAAGTCGCTCCGTGAGCTTGCAACTCGACTCGGCATTCAAAACAGAGTTCATTTTGTCGGTTGGAGGCCGGACGTTCCGCAGTGGATGCAAGAGGCCGAGATCCTCCTTTTGCCGTCACGCTGGGAGGGCATGCCCAACGTGTTGATCGAGGCGATGGGCAGGGGACTGCCCGTCGTGGCGAGTTCCGTCGAGGGTGTGAAGGAAGTTCTCGGCCCACTGGCCGAAGAACAAGCGGTTCCTGTCGGAGATACTTCGGCATTCGTCGCCGCCGTGTGCCGCGTCGCCAACGATTCCCACCATCGCCAGATCCTCGGCAACGAAAATCGTGAGCGGATTCAAGCTGAATTCTCGTTGAACGAGATGATCCCTCGATACGAAGAGCTTTACGATTAGCAGCTGCGATCAGGCCCACACGATTCAGGGTGTGTCGAGGCCTGAGACGCACTACCGTTCTTCAGACGATGGCCTGCCGAGGCGGTCGTGAAACAATCGATGGCCTCGGCGGGCCATCGTACGGAGCGTTCACTCACTGCAAACCATAGTAGCTCGTGTACTTCTCACCGAGGTAGGCAATGAGTGCGTCGTGGGACAACGGCTGGCCCGAAACATTTTCCACGAGTTCGCGGGCCGTGTAGCGTTGGCCTTGGAGGTGAATCTTCTCGCGGAGCCAAGCTAACAGTGGCGCGAAGTCACCTCGTTCGAATTGTTCGTCGAGCGGCCCGATGTCCTTTCCGGCTTGTGCATAGAACTGGGCCGCGTAGAGGTTCCCCAGCGCGTACGTAGGGAAGTAACCGATCAGTGCGGCGCTCCAATGGACGTCTTGCAGCACACCATCCGCATCGCTTGGCGGCTCGATGCCGAGGTAGTCCCGATACTTCTGATTCCAAGCGGCCGGCAAGTCTTTGATCGCCAGCCCGTCATTGATCAACGCCTGTTCCAACTCGAATCGAATGATAATGTGCAAGTTGTAAGTCGCTTCGTCCGCTTCGACACGGATCAGCGATGGTCGCACGTCGTTGACGGCGAAGCAAAAGTCTTCCAGTTGCGTGCCGCCGAGAGCTGCCGGAAACGCATCTTGCGCCAGCGGCAGGAAATGTCGCCAAAACGGGATGCTGCGCCCGACCATGTTCTCCCACATCCGCGACTGCGACTCGTGGATGCCGAGCGATACATAAGTTCCAGGCGGCAGGCCGAATTGGTCGCCGCGCAATCCCTGGTCGTAAATCCCGTGCCCCGCTTCGTGCAGAATGCTGAAGAAGCCGCTGGGAAAGAATCGTTCGTCGTAGCGTGTCGTCAGCCGGCAATCATCCGGCCCCATGCCGGCGCAGAACGGGTGGTGGGTGACGTCCAATCGACCTCGGTTGAATTCAAAGCCGATCGCCGTTGCCGCTTGCTTGCCAAACTGTTCTTGCGCGTCAAGCGGATAGCCGCGCCTGAGGATGTCGAGAGCTGGCTTACGGGAGCTTTCGGCAATCGCGGCGACCAGCGGAACCAGTTCGCCACGCAGCGCCTCCAGAATGCTCGCCACGTTCTTCGTTGTTTCGCCCGGCTCAAAGTCGTCCAGCAACGCGTCGTAGGGACAGTCGGCATAGCCGATCGCATCGGCTTGCTGCCGTTTGAGGGTGACGATCTTCTCGAGAATCGGCGCGAAGGTTGCGAAGTCGTCGTTCTTGCGTGCTTCGACCCAAGCTTGCTGCCCGAGCACCGAGGCACGCGTCAACTCCTCGACCAACGACTGCGGCAGCTTCGTCAACTTGTCGTACTCGCGGCGGATCTGCCGAATCGTCGCTCCCGCATCGCTGTGCGGATCGCGCGCCAGATCGCTCGCTGCCAATTCATCCAGCCACTCGCCAAGCCGCGGGTCGGTTTGCCGCCGGTGGACCAGCGACGACAGATACGTCATCTGTTCGGCGCGATAGGCCCCAGCCGCCAGCGGCATCTTCGTGCGCTCGTCCCAACCCAACAGTTCAGCGACCGACTGCAAGAGTGCTGTTTCGCGGGCATGAGCGCAAAGTTGATCGAACGTAGCCTGTGACATGGTGGCAATATCCTTGCGTGCTTGACGAGCGTCGTGAGTTCCGAGCCGTGGGCTCGCAGTAGCAAGCGTGAGGGTACCGCAAAACGGAGCGAGTTTTAAGCCCCACGACCGTGCACCGATTCCTGGGCGGGCTGGCTCGTCAGAAAGCCCCGAGGCTGCTCTCGATGTCCCGAGCCTCGCGCGAGATGCCGGCTGATGGGCCGGTCCCTTTGAGAGCTTTCAGATTCTGGAGCCACTCGGGATCGTCGACAGCCGCGGCATCCGACTTCGAGTCGACCGTTGCGCAACCACTCAGACTGGCACCAAGACTGGCCGCCAAGAGACAGATTGCAGCAATAAAAGCTCGTTTGGTCATCGCGGACTCCCGCCATTGGGAATGGGAAGGCGTCTTGTCGCAAATGCGCTCCAATTCGTCCAGCCCAGTTGTCGGTGCGGCCACATCGTGTGAGGATGGTTGGAGGATGCGGTATCGAGCGTTCAGCGTGTCCCAAGCCCGTTTCGAGATAAACACCATGCAACTTGATGTGTTAGTGATCGCCCCGCACCCGGATGATGCGGAGTTAGGCATGGGGGGAGCGATTTTGAAGTTCAAGGAAGAAGGGCTGGCGGTCGGCGTGCTCGACCTGACGGACGGCGAGCCGACCCCGCACGGCACGCCGGAAATTCGGGCTCGCGAATCGGCAGCGGCGACAGCGGTGCTGGGATTGGACTGGCGCGAGAACTTGGGACTGCGAAACCGCTCTCTCGAGCCGACGCTGGCAGCGAGACAACAACTCGCCGAGGTAATCCGCCGTGTGCGGCCGCGTTGGCTGTTTGCTCCGTATTGGACCGACGCTCATCCAGATCACGTTGCGGCGACTCAGTTGGTCGATGCCGCGAGGTTTTGGTCCAAACTGTCTAAATCGGACATGTCTGGCGAACCATTCCACCCCGAGCGGATTTACAACTATTACTGTGTCCATTTGAAACTGGCCGCACAACCGGCTTTTATCCTTGACATTAGCGGCCAATGGGAGCGAAAACTCGAAGCGATCCGATGCTATCACAGCCAGTTCGTCGCAGGTCGCCCGCAGTCCCCACCGACGTTTCTCGACCAACTCCGCGACGAGGCCGCCTACTGGGGCAAGACGATTGGCACGCGTTATGGCGAACCTTTCCACTGCCGGGAACCGATCGGTATGACGAGTATGCGTTGTTTGCGGTGAAGTTCTTCTCCTGAATCGGGCCATCGTAAGTTGCAATACGTGGCCTTTCGCTCCGCGAAAGAGCTTGCTTTCGCGGAGCGAAAGGCCACGTACACTGGAGTGGTATTGCGAATAGATTGATCAGCCATTCATCGGCTGATAAGATGACCTGTAACGTGGTCCGGGTGACTTGGAGATTGGGTGACTGGAAACGCGTCTCTTTCTCATGTGTGAGAATTCTATGTACGGCCACGCGAGTTGGAGCCTGAGCTTGGGACGGTGGGGCGGAGTTAACGTGCGGCTGCACGTGTTCTTCGTCCTGTTTGGAGTCTTCACGCTCTTTCTCGGCTGGCGCGATCATGAATTGCTGCAGGATCGCTCGTGGGTCGCGCCGACCGGCTTGTTCCTGCTGTTCCTGAGCGTCTTGATCCACGAGATGGGGCACTACGTTGCGGCCATGCGGCTGGGAGGCGATGCGGATGAAATCGTGATCGGCCCGGGACTCGGCCTGGCACCGATGCAACCGCCTCTCGAACCGCAGGCCGAGTGCTTGATGCATCTCGCCGGGCCGATCGTCAACTTCGCAATGTTCATGATCACGGCAGGTGTCGTCTGGGCGAACGGTATTGTCGGAGCGACTGGGGCCGAGCAACTCAAGGGCTTGTTGAATCCGCTGCAACCACAGTGGTTGGTCGAGGGGCCCGGTTGGTTGGTTAGTGTCAAGCTGGCCTGCTGGATCAATTGGTTGATGGCACTTGCCAACTTGTTGCCAGCGTTTCCGTTCGACGGCGGGCGAGCGCTCCGGGCCGCGTTGTCGGCCAGATGGCCGGACGAAAGTCCACGGCGAGCGGCAAGCATTGTCGGGCTGGTTGCCAAGATCGCCGCCGCCGCGCTCATCGTGATCGCGTTGGTAGTCCGGAACCAGCCGACCAGCCAAGTGATCCCGCTGTGGTTCTCGCTTGTGATCCTGGCGATCTTTCTCTATTTCGGAGCCAAGCAAGAGGAAGAGCGGACGATCGATGCTGAAATCGAAGAAGAATTGTTTGGCTACGATTTCTCACAGGGATACACCAGCCTGGAACAGAGTACGGAACGTCGGCACGATCTAACCGGTCCCTTCGCTCGCTGGCTCGAACAACGCCGCGAGGCCAAACGCCAACGGCAACTCGAAATCGAAGCCGACGAAGAACGCCGCGCCGACGAACTTCTCGGACGGCTGCACGAGAACGGCATGGACAGTCTGACGGACGACGAGCGTCTCCTCTTGAAGCGGGTCAGCGCTCGCTATCGGCAGCGAAACAGCAATCAAAGCTAAATGTACGATGGCCTTCCGAGGCCGTCGGTCGCCGGACTTCGACGGACTTGGAAGGCCATCGTACAGAGCGATCCGCGACAGTTAATCGGTACATTCGTGCTATTCGGAATACTGCTGTTGCAGCATCTTCAGGTCGTTAGGCGAG
>JAQBZB010000497.1 GCA_027622275.1 Planctomycetota bacterium
CTTCTGGGGACCACTGCAACATTCTGCCGATCCCTATAGGCCTCGCCATCAGGATGATGGCGAGGGTCGCCGGTCGTTCAGACCACGCGTGGAACGCGACAGAGATGGTCATCTGAATGAACGACCGAGCGTATCTGGACTCCTCCGTCAAGTAGAAACAACTCTCCTGTACTTCCCTAAAAGAAGTTTTTCGAATCCGATCCGCCGACTACCTGCAGTATCAGTCACAAACTGAAAGGATCAGACTGCAGTCGTATCTCCGGCCTCAGCAAGGGAGATGTGTTCTCCGGGCCATGATGAAAATTCGCGCACGGGGAGCCAATCGAAATCACGACCTCCAGGGGTCACGCTCGGTCTCGGCATTGCCCCGCGCCGGTCTGACCGGTACATCATCAGTTCCTACTGCATTTGCAGATCACGGCGGGACTTTTCAACTCGTCGGCTCTCAGGCCGCCCGTGACGGGGCCGAATACACTGTGCCTCGCTTCCACACCGCCCACACCGCACGGGCCATCTTGTTCGCCACCGCCACCGCAGCCTTGTTGTGGCCTCGCCGATCCTGAATCTGCAGGCCCCAGTGGTGCAGTCGATCCGGTGCGGTCTTCAGTTTCGCCACGCGCAGCACGGCCCGAGCTCCGTGAATCAGCAGCGTCCTCAGGTAGGTGTCGCCCCTCTTGCTGATCGCTCCCAACCGCCGCCGCAGGCCACTGGATCGCTCCCGTGGAGTCAGTCCCAGGTAGGAAGCAAAGTGCCGGCACGTTCGCAATCGCTGCACGTCTCCCACAAATCCCACAAGCGCCGTTGCGGTGAGCACACCAATGCCCGGGATCGTTCGCAGACGTTCCACCTCCGGAGTCTGGCGCGCCAGGGCCTGGAGCTGCTTCTCCAGATTCCCAATCCGCCTGTTCAACTCGACGATCTCTTCACAGCTGACGCTGAGGACCTCTCGAATCGACAGGGGCACCCCGGTGTCGGCGTCTTCGAGCACCTCCCGCACCTGGCCCACTACCCGATCGGCTCCCAGCGGTATCGTGAGCCCCAACTCCCGCAGCAGTCCCCGCACCCTGTTGCTTCGGGCGATTCGCGTCTTCATCCAGCTCGCTCGCACCCGATGCAGCGTCGTCAGTTGCTGTTGCATCAGATTCTTCACCGGCACCCCGTGAATATCCTGATTCCGGTACGCTTCCAGGATCCCTTTCACATCCGCCCGGTCCGTCTTGTTTCCCTTCACGTATGGCCGCACCTGCATCGGCGGTAACACCACCACCCGATGGCCGCACTTCTCCAACTCCCGCCCCCAGTAGTGCGATGACCCACAGGCTTCCATCACAAATGTCGCCGGTTTCTGCGCATGCATGAACTCGATAAACCGTTTGCGTGACACCCTCCGGTGCTCGCTTACCGCTCCCGGATGCGTCGAAATCCCAATCTCAAATACACTCTTTGCCAGATCCACTCCGATCGTCGTATCCTTCATCTCGGACTCCTCCTCAACTGTTAGTGGGTTCGCTTTATTGCGATCCCGTTTGACTTTGGCACTTTGATGCCGACTTAGTCATCGGGGAGGAGTCCATCTCATCAAAATCTTGTATGGAGAACTTCCGACTCAGGTCACTAGCAGCCTGTCGGACTTTTGGCGTAAGGCCTTTGTTTTCAACAGCGGCTCCGTTTGGCCTGAAACGGTAAGTACATTAACATCAATGATTTATGTTTTCTGATCGGCATTAGTCCGACAGGCTGCTAGGCAGATCTTCTACAGTTGGCGCGGGAATCAAGCCCAGAAATCGCGTTTTTGCTGGGGTTTTGATGGTTCGGGATCGAGAGAGCTCGATTTTGTAGTGCCACAAGTTTATTTTATATATTAATATTCCATCTGTTTATAGGATATATCCGCTATATTCGTGGTGTCATTATGGGGACACCATGTTCGTGCGGAGCAAAAAATCAGGCCAATACGAGTACCTGCAGGTCGTAGAGAACCAACGGGTCGACGGCAAGGTTCGGCAAAACGTCATCGCCACGCTGGGCCGGCTCGACGTGCTGCAAGAGACCGGGAAGTTGGATGCCATGGTCCGCTCCTGCTCCCGGTTCCTTGAGCACTCGGCGGTGCTCAGCGCGCATCGCGACGGGCAGGTCGAGCCGGTGGCCAACAAACGACTGGGACCTGCGCTGGTCTTCGAGCGATTGTGGCGCGACCTGGGCTTGGGGCAACTTCTCAAGGAGTTACTCGCAGGCCGCAAATTTGGCTTCGACCTCGAACGGGCCATCTTTCTCACCGTGCTGCATCGGCTCTTCGCCCCCGGCAGCGACCGGGCGGCCGAACACTGGAAACATCACTATGTCATCGACGGGGTCGACGACTTGCAATTGCATCATCTGTACCGGGCGATGGCCTGGCTGGGCGAGCCGCTCGGCGATGAGGACCAGACCGACGCCGCGCCCTTTGCGTCGCGCTGTTTGAAGGATCGCATTGAGGAGGCGCTTTTCGCCAAAAACCGCGACCTGTTTAGCAGCCTGGAGTTGGTCTTCTTCGACACCACCAGCATCTATTTCGAAGGCGAAGGAGGCCAGACCATTGGCCAGCGCGGCAACAGCAAGGACCACCGTCCAGACCTCAAACAGATGGTGGTCGGCATGGTTCTCGATAGCGATGGCCGGCCGATCTGCTGCGAGTTGTGGCCGGGCAACACCTCCGATGCCAAGGCCCTCATCCCTATTGTGGACCGCCTGAAAGGGCGTTTTGGAATCCGTTCGATCTGCATCGTTGCCGACCGCGGCATGATCAGCAAGCACGTCATCGCCGAACTGCAAACCCAGGTCCGCAATGTGCGATACATCCTCGGCGCCCGCCTGCGCGCGGTCAAGGAAATTCGCGAACAGGTGCTCGGTCGCGGCGGGCGGTACCACAAAGTGCGTGGTCCACGACAACACCGCAAGGACCCCGCCCCGCTTGAAGTCAAGGAGGTCCGCGTCGACGACCGCCGCTACATCGTCTGCCACAACCCTGAGCAAGCCAAGACCGATCGGCAAACACGTGATGCCATCATTACTTCACTTCGGGAAAAGCTCACCCAAGGCGGCAAGCAATTGGTCGGGAACAAGGGGTATCGCAAGTACCTCAAGCAGCGTCCCGGCGCTGCCTTTGCCCTCGACGAGGCGAAAATCCAAAGCGAGGCCCGCTTCGACGGCAAGTGGGTGTTGCAAACCGACACGGATATGACACCATCGGAAGTAGCCCTTCGCTACAAAGACCTGCTCATGGTCGAGACCTTGTTCCGCTCGCTGAAAAGTGTCCTCGAAACCCGGCCGATCTACCACAAACGCGACGAAACGATTCGCGGCCACGTCTTTTGCAGCTTCCTGGCCGCCGTGTTGTTGCGGGAACTCTTGGCCCGCTTCGACCAGCGCGGCTGGCCCGTCGAGTGGCAGCGTCTTCGCGACAACCTCGACGCCCTCGAAGAGTCGACGATCACAACGGCTGGCAAGACCTTTGTCATCCGCAGTCAAACCGTCGGCGACGCCGGCAAAGCGATCCAGGCCGCCCGCATCGCATTGGGCCCGGTCGTCCGCCTTGAGAAGCCGTCACCATGACCCCCGGTGTCATCGCCAACGCCGTGTGGAATGTAGTGCCAAGGCCCCGCTCGGATTTCATAACTCGTGAAATTAGAGGATCTTACGAAATCCAACTGTAGAAGATCTGCCATGCGCAATCGGATACTGGCCGGCATGACGCTCGGGACGATTGTCGTCGAGGCCGGGGAGCGCTCCGGATCTCTGATCACGGCTCGACTTGCTCTCGAAGCGAATCTCGAGGTGTTTGCGGTTCCCGGTCCGATTTTCTCGCCACAAAGCCTCGGCCCTCACCTCCT
>JAQBZB010000498.1 GCA_027622275.1 Planctomycetota bacterium
TTGAGGTCGATGGCGACGTTGGGGTGTTCGGCTCCGTAGGACTGCTCGTCGATGGCCAGCGCGCGGCGGTATAAGGCTTCCGCTTGAGTGAACACACACTTTTCTGCCAAAAGCAATCCCAGTTGATTCATCATCCGTGTCGCGTCTGCGGTGATCCCGGCTTCGGAGCAATGTTCCAACACCGTCGCAACGTGAGGACGCGCCAGGTCCCAGCGTTTCCACGAATGAAAATTGGTGGGATCGCCTAGTTCGGCAGCGTTCCAAAGCGAAAGGGCTTGCCCGATGCGGTCGGCCCGCTGGTCTGCGGGAATCCGGAATCGTGTGATATCCTGCACCACGCGGTGGATGCGAAACGATTCGGAGTCGTCCGTGCCGGCAGATCGTCCCCGCGTTGTCATCGAGTAAGTCGCCAATTCCGCCAGCGAGTCTTCATATCGCTCGACATCCGTTGTGAACAACCAATCGGGAATCGGGTCGGGAGCCAGCCACGCCAAGGCGTCCAGCAAACGCCGAGCTGGCTCGCTCATTCGGTCGATGGTCACCTGCCACGTCGTTGCAAGACTACGTGGATACTTCATGTCGCGCTGGTTGTGCCACTTGACAACTTTCCCATCCTGTTGCTTCCATCGTTCGCGATACTTGGCGAACGAGGTTTGCAGTCGATTGATGACGGAAGCGGCTTGCCGCACGGCGAGGGCCAAACCGTCCAGCTCTCGCGCCAACAGCAGCGACTGCTCGCGATCGTCATCTTGCCGTTTGCGTTTCGAGGTCCAGGCCTCCAGCAGGTCGCCGGCATCTTCCTGGGCCAAAACGTCCAGCTCGAGCGGTTCCACCGCGCCCTGCCAATTGGATAACCGGGAGGTGATCAGAATGTGGCCATTCGGTGTCAGATTCGCCAGCGTCTTTTCGACTTGCTCGGCGCAGTCTTCGTCGTCGACGTTGTCCACGATTAACAACCAGTTCCGATTCTTCCGCAACCATGCCAGCGCCTCTTGGGCTTTGGCCTCTTCGTCTCGCCACGCTTCGGCTTCGATCTTTAGCACACCGCACAACTTCGCCAAGTCTTGTTGCAACGTTGCGGGCGTATCGGCCGTCACGAACAGCAGCGCGGAGTAGTGCATCCCGAACCGCCAGGCATATTCGACGACCAGTTGTGTCTTGCCCAGGCCACCCAGGCCATAGATCGGTTGTGGAGCGGCGATCACGAGGATCGTCTGATCGTCACTCAACAGCCGCCGGCGCAAGTCTTCGAGGAATTGCTCCCTCCCGATGAACAACTCGCCCAAGGAAGCATGTGGAAGATTCCGCCGCTCGGGAAACACTTGCGTCTCGTCGTTGGACAC
This sequence comes from Planctomycetota bacterium, assembly GCA_027622275.1. Lineage (GTDB taxonomy): Bacteria > Planctomycetota > Planctomycetia > Pirellulales > Pirellulaceae. The sequence continues at coordinate 1,344 of JAQBZB010000498.1, forward strand.
CAACCGAGTCGATTGGTCAGCCTGTGGCGCTGGACCAGACGCGACGTGTGCGCTCCGAATGCTGGTCGGTTCCGCACTTATTTGCTCTAACTCACTGGCCAAATCGCCGGCGGTGATCCGCTGATCGATGTCGCGGTCCAGACAGCGACGACATAGATCAACCATTTCAGAGAGCGCGGAACCGTTGATCTCTTTGATCGGCCGATAACGGAAGTTCTGATCGAGGATCGCGTCGCGTGTTGGAAATGGCTTTTGCCCCGTTAGCAGTTCGTACAAGATGACACCCAAACTCCAGACGTCTGGTCCGCCATACAGATGTTCCTTACCTCGCAATCGTTCCGGTGACATGTACAGGGTTGTGCCGCCTCCCGGATATTTCTCCGCTTCACCAAGCCGATGCGCCAAACCGAAGTCGGTCAGCTTGGGACTTCCGTCATCGTCGATCAACACGTTGGCCGGTTTGATGTCATGGTGATAGATCGGCGGCTGACGTGCGTGGGAGTGGGCCACTGCGCCGGCTAGTCTCGAAATAATCTGGCACAAAGGCTTCGGCTCAAGACGGTGGCCAGCAATGACCGATTCCAACGTCTTTTCGCCAGCAATCAGTTCGAAGACCAGGTACATGGGAGCAAGATCGGAATCGGCTTGCCCATCGCCGGACGAGGGCGCGTCAGGAAATCGCGTATCGAGCAGCTTGACGATATTGGGGTGTTCGAGATTCGCAATTCCCCGAAGCTCGTTCTGAATCAGTTCGTAGCTCTCGCTCGAATGAAAGTCCGAATGGAGCACTTTGATCGCGACATCTTTGCCGGTCAACCAATGGCCGCTGGCCTCGCAGTTCGCCATCCACACTTGCCCCATTCCGCCCGCACCGAGTCGCTTGAGCAATTTGTACGGACCGATCCGCGTGCCTTTGATAAGAGGTAGGACCATCGACGTCGGTGCGTTGGGATCGGGCGGGGAGGTCTTGTTCGGTTCGGCATCGAATAGCTCGTCGAGCAATTTGCCATCGTCGGGAAATCTGGCGTCATAGGCGCCGCGATCCCACTTCATCCCGTCGGCGTAGCGTTTGTGAAGTTCCTCGGTCAATAGTTCGCGTAGCAAGCCCCGCCGCGCCTCGACATCGCCCGCCCACAAAGATTCGTGCTGGGCCAAGAAGTTCTCCAGGCCCGGATCGTCCGGCGATCGCCTAGCGTCGCGGAACGCGCCGACTAACTCGCGGAGCTTTCGGCTGGAGATGCTCATCGCGCCCGCTCCGACCGGATTCCTTGGATCACTTTTGCGTTGAGCATCACATTACTCCTGCCCACTGCGAGGTCGCTCGGCGTGGCCGGCGCGAATGCGCGAAGTGCCTGCCGTCGTTGCGCAGCGAGTCTGAGGTCGGCTCACTTGTCTGTCCTTTGTATCTGTTCGGCATGGATGCGCGCGACATCCCACATGTAGCGGTTGATACCGGGATTCTCGGCCAGCTTTTTGTCGGCGGCGAGCAGAATGTACTTCTGAGCGAGTTCCTTCTCGCCGGCAACCTCGTGATACAGCCCGAGGTAGAGGTGCGCGTAGAACAACCGGCCCGCTAACGTCTCCGCGTCGGGATCGTCGCGCCGGCAGGCGGCAAGGACTTCGTCGGGCTTTAAGTTGCCGCGATACAACTCAAAAACCTGCATCATTGGAACGCGGCGATCGTTCCGGATCGGTAGGATCGTCGAGCGTGCTTTCTCAATCCCATCGGTCGGAACCATGCACAGGTAACGCCAGACGGAGTTCTCGACATCGTTGTCGTGGTAGGTCTGGTACAGCTCGAATTGTTTCGCCCCTTTCTCGAACTGCTTCGCGTAGTAACAGGCGATGCCGCGTTCCCACTGTCGTGATGCCGCTGCAGGCTGCAATTCGATGTAGCGGTCGAAATCGGCGACGCTCTCTGGGATGAGTCCCAGTCGGAAACGCTCTCGCCCGCGAAGATAGAACGCCGCCGCGAACTTGTCGTCCGCTTCAATCGCTTCGGATGCCAAGCGTACTGCGGCGGTGCTGTCGCTGCTGGCGGCGGCGACTTGGGCTTGGGCGAGGAGATCAGCGGGCGACTCCGCACACACTCGCGCGCCTGGCAGGCAAAGTCCGCCGCCTAGCATTCCGAGCAAAACGAGCAAGCGCGTCATTTGGGGAACCTTTCCAAATCGTATTGGGTCGATGGTAGCACGCTGAGCGGCGAGCGGTTCGTGTCGTCTGAAATGATACACCAATCCAAGATCTGGAGGCAGAACGCGATATGCAAGTAGTTTTTGAGTCGCTGGGTTCGCTAGCATTCGGCCCTCCCCAACAAGAGGCCGGACTTTTGCAAGATCAGCTACATAAAGTCCAAACTCAGATTATTCATGAACCGGTCAACATTCTTCAAAACACACGTTTGTAAGAGGAGTTTAGGGGTATCTTGCCCAATACACCGCGCATATCAGCCGCCACGCGATAGCGTGCGGTTCTCTCGAAGTTCACGAGAACCGCAGGCTATCGCCAGGCGGC
>JAQBZB010000499.1 GCA_027622275.1 Planctomycetota bacterium
GCTGGTGTGCGATGAGACCCCCTTGCGGGAGGCCACGAGGCTGGGGGTCAAACGTGGTTAGTTGTTTTCTGAACCTAACCGGCGGGGAATCGAAGTTAGGCAATCGTTGAACGGACTGAAGAAACAACTAACCACGTTTGACCCTATACCGTTGCGCATTTTGGGGCTTGACATCGCCCATTGCTCGCTGCGCCCCGGTGTTTTCGCCGAATTCATGCGACCAGGCAAGGCGCTTCGGACAGTTTACGTAGCAGCTCCGCCTGGCCTCTTTTTGACTGCAATCGTTTGCTGACGTACTCGAGGTTGAAGCGCTGCACCCACGCCTCCAATGCACGCAGGCGATCCGTGGTTCGCCAATGGGCTTTGGCGTCTCCTTTCTTCGGCCATTGGCCACTGGAACTCAAGTCGTCCAACCGACGCTTTTCTAGTAAGAGAAATCCCATGAGCAGCAGATCCAAGTAGCGTTCTACGGCTTCGAACCTCATCAAGACGTAGCAACGCATTTGCAGTCGGCTCTTGAGTTCTCTGAAGAAGAGCTCGATCTGCCACCGGATCTCATACCACTCAACGACTTCTCTCGCGGTAAGCGTTGGATCGGTACAGGCCAACACCATGCCATGCCATCGGCTGGGCTTCTTCTTGGCCTTCTTGCGATCTTTCGCAATCGCGCGACGGTAGTCTCTCCAATCATCGGACTGGCCTTCCAAAAGTTCGACTCGAGGGTTTTCTTTATACGACGCCACGATCGAACAGCTTCCCAGTTTAGAAACGTTCGCACGGCGCGCAGCGATGACGTATCGGCGAAATGTTTTTTTCACTCGAAGGTTGTCGACGTGGCGTCGACGAAACAAAGCGAGGTCTTCGTTTTCCACTTCGAGCTCTAACGTCTCGAACTCATCTTCTTGCCAATCCAATGTCGAAGCTACAACCCGTCTACCAGGTTGTGCCAATGCGTGTGGGCTATCAGTCGTGGCTAGGTTGCGATTAGGATCAATCGGAAAAATCTCTCGAAAACCGCGATTCCGGCATTCCCGGTGAATGTAGTCGGTGTCAAACGCGCTGTCGTAAAGCACCGTCACATCCGCATCCTTCGGTACGGGCGCATCGCGAATCATCATTCGAGCCAGTTGATTCTGCGTGCAGTACTTTTTGCCTTTTGCCTTGCAATACTCTTTTGTGTAGTAACTCCGACGTGGAAGCGGAATACGCACGCCGCTTTCCGTGATCATGATTCCCATCACAAACACGTGGTGCCGTGTATTACGGCGCCGCTTATCCGTGCGTGTCGACATTTCCAACAGGTTTTCCATCTTCTCACCGACCGACGCATGCAAGGTCGTGTCAATGATGAGTGCAATACGTCGCTTCCGACCGCTGGTGTGCTTTCGCTCGTAAGCATTCACCTCATCCATTGATAGATCGGCGAGTCCGACATACCAATCACGCGTGTTCCACAAAGGGTTATGCAGGCGTCGTGAAATCGTTGCCACATGGACGCGATGGCCCAGCACCATCCCAGCTATGGTCTTCAACCGTCGATAATGGGGAGCCAGCAGCAGTGCCAACACCATCGGTGCCACCGCGCGACGGATCGGTTTGGAGCTATCACGCAAAACTGGACGAAAGAACCGATTGACCTCTGCCGGAATTCCCCATAGCATCCTTGCTACTCCTTAGCAAAACAGCCTTCCTGGCTGCGGTTCCATGTAAAATACGAACGCTGGAACGCTAAGGAGTTTTTCTATGCGCGACTACACCAACTCCTGTGCTAGCATGCCGAAAATCTGAAAAAAGCGCAACGGCATAGGGGGCCTTGATCGTAAGCTCGTCAAATGCGAGCAAGGATAGCTGAAGTTCACGGGGAGGGACGGAGATCGCGCAGGTTCAGCATGGTGTTAAGGAAGAAGAAAATCAGATGTCAGGGGTAACGCGAGGCACGCGGACGAGCTGGGTGCGAAAGCCGCGCCAACAGCCAAGCAAACGGATCACGAGGCACTTGGTCATAAAACCTCTCGGCTGCTGTCGTTCCGTCGGGGCGTCGCACGAAGTAGTTGTGCAGCACCGTTAAGGCCCGCAGCTTCCGCTTGGTGAGATGATGCAAGGCGTGGTGCTTCAAGGACAATTGGCCGTTACGCCCCTCCACGCACGAACTACTGCGCTGAAACAACTCTGCACACTCTTGTGCCTGGTGTTCCAGGTCCCCCTGCTGCTGTGCGTTCAGCGTTCCCCACAGTCCCGTTGGATCGCGGGCCCTTGCCAAGATCCTCACAGACAACTTGCATAGCCGATCACGCTCCTCGGCTGTTTGGGCCTTGGAAGCTACCGAGGCCAGGTAGTAGCCCGGAATCAGTTGTTCACGCATCCATTGCCGAACCGGCTCGGAGAGATCCCACGAGGAGAAGCGGGCGGCAACCAGTCTCCAGAAAAACACGATCGTGGCTTGCATGGCGTCCAACATGCGGCGGGCCTTGGCAAGTTTCTGCTGGGCACGCGACGACAACTGAGCCTCCAGGGCCACTTGGTCCAGTGTGTCGAAGTGAGCGGTGAGTCGTGCGGCCACTTCCTCGGCTGGCAACGGTCGCCCGTCGTGAATGTCAAAGGGATGGTAGTCCTGGCCCAATCCCCGCCGAGCCGTCGTCGCTCGCTGTTGTCGATCTTGGCAAGCGGACATCTGCTGTCGCGCCACGGCTTCGTTTTCTTCGCTGCATTGCCGTTCTTGTTCCAGCTCCTGCACGTGCGAACTCTGCGCGCAGTGTTCGCGGCAGGCGGCGAGTTGCTCACCTACTTGGCTGCATCGCTGCAGGGCCTTTTCCCAAGCTTCTTGGGCACCTTGCGTCTGCCGGGCCAAGGCCGCGCTAGTGGCTTTCGTGGTCTCCTGCTGCACGTGAAACAGGTCCGGCGAGTGATGGACGCCAAGATGGACTTGGGTGTGCGCGAGCAGCGCTTTGGCCTCATCACTGACGACCTGACAAACGGTGATCGGCAAGGATGCCAGCCTTTCGTCCAGACAACGGTTCCAGGTGGGGGCATCCCGCTTGGCCTCATACTGTTCCAGGAGGATGAAGTTGGAAGCCAGTTCCATGCTCACCAGACAGATGTGCGGGTGAAAGGTTTCATCCTCGGCGAGGGAGATCTCGCGGGCTGGCATGCGGGCGGCCAGACGGCGGTCTTCCTGCTCGCCAAAATCGCTCAGCAGCGACTCCATTTCTTCCGCCACGGCCTGTTGGGCACCGTAGGAGGCCGCCACGAACTCCTGCAAGCCGCTGAGTTCCAAAAATCGGCAGAAGTTGCGCAGGCCGCAGTTGGAGCCCTGCACGAAGATCAGTTGTCCTGCCGTGAGCAGTTGATGCAGAAAGGCCAGCCCTGCTGAATTCTCAAAGAACTGTACGACTTCGCGTGGTTGGCCGCTGTTGGCCAACCGGGTCCGTCGTTGCTGAAGCCAAGCCTGTAGGGTGCTATTGGGGACAGCCAGTTCGCGAGCGATTTGGCTGCGTGAGGTCCAGGGCGAGTCGCGCTCGTCGAATTGGCGGAGTCTTTCCGCAACGGTCATGCGTTGCGACGCGGGCAGTTCCTGATCGGTGCGTTGATCCGTAAAATCGACCATGGCATCCACGGTTTGGGGATTCTTTGAATGGTTCACACCTCCATTGAAAACCCAAACCTGGGTGCTTTATCAATAAGCTAGCACGAGAAAACTAAGGCTGGCACTGACAGCATTTGACGAGCTTACGATCAAGGCCCGTTCCATTCAGTCGACCTGAGCTAGTGGACCAGGTCCACGGTGATCCTGAGATTGACATCCAGGCTGACTCGGGCGAGGATCCAATCGATTCATCCGTTCCGAATCGCC
>JAQBZB010000500.1 GCA_027622275.1 Planctomycetota bacterium
AACGGATGAGTGATAGCAGTCGATCCCAAAGACGCGCTGGGATCAAGTGTAGTTGCCGGTAACGGTCGGTATGCCCAGCGGCCTCGTCTCGTTCGGTCTTCCCGGTTTGGGAATATGAACGCGGCGGACCGCACTGGATCGATAGGATTGGCCTTGGAGTTGTTCGGCGAGCCGTCGTGTTTCCACGAGTAAATGCTCCTCGAACGCTTCGCAGCTTTGCCCATCGACACCAGCTGCTTTATCCTTGGCGGTCACCTTGCGGGCGGCCGTGTAAAGATTCAGCTCGGCGTAAACTTTGTCAATCAACGCGTGCCATTTGCCTCCTCTCACCTTGTTTTCTAAAAGTGTCGTCAACATTCGGTCCGTCCAAACAACAGGCTGAGCCCACCGGCGGATGTCCGGTGTCTCTCCAGGCGGTATAGCCGAAAACGGCACTCGTTCTGGTAAAGAGTCTTTCGCCCGGGCTTTAGGCCCTGAGGAATTCTGTCTTTTCATGGTTTTGGGCGTCGCGAATCTACTTCCCTGCCTCCCTTCGCTCGCGGCGGGTTTGGTTCCCACCGGTCAACACTACTATAAAGGCTCTGACTCCTCAGCGGAGCGTGTCACAGGTCTGCGGCACTGCTGAGGTCTCCCTGCTTATCTCGATTGAACTTCCGAACATTCCGTCTCCAACAACCCTACTGCCATTTCGCTCACCTCAGTTTGACACGTTACCAAGTTCGGTCACCGTGCGAGCCGTCTCACCGACCGTCCGCCGCAGCGGACTGACCTGTCGCGGTCATCGTTGGGTCGTTGCGTGAGATCAGGGGTTCGCGATTTGCTAGGACGCTCCCCGACAGGCTTGGCCGAATCGAGTTCACTTTCGTTACGGACTGCTCATTCGCCTTGGGTTGCTCTCCACCCTTTCTGTTGAAAACGCAGTTACCTTCGGCTACGGGGCGGTAACGGATTCCCCGATCGGGACTCTCACCCGACAATTCAATCGCCTTCACAGGCGCACTAGCAGATGTCGCCAGACTTCTGTTTTTGATGCCCGCTACCAGGGCATTTCCAGGATCGAATACCCATTACACCCCCTTTTCGGTCGCGAAGGTAGGGTCGTCCGGCAGGTTCGCTATGAATATCAGACCTGTGTCGAAATCGAAATCGATCAAAAAACCGTCTGTGTCGCCCGCTGGATGACTCGGGCTGATCTTTGCCAGCGGTTCACCTGCGGGCACAATCCAATCCCGGACTGTGATTCGCTGTTGCAGATTCTACGGCTTCTTGAGGAGCGCACAGCCTGATTCGATCAGCCCCGCTGCGGTATCTTTCCAGGTGTCATGGACACCTGAAAGGAACCCTCATGAAAAAAGAAAAACAGAGGCAACTGGCGCTCTTCACAAGCCAGTCGCCCGAGTGGGAATCACTACCACGCGAAGCGCAACAGGCCATCTTGGACGTTCTATCGCGGCTGCTGCTTGAAACGCTCGAGCAGCGGTCCGATGAACCCATCAACAACTCAAATTTCAACGAGGACCACCATGTCTCATAAAATAAAACCCGAACACTTGCAGCGTTTGGCGGCCGTGTACATCCGCCAAAGCAGCCTTGGCCAGGTCAAGAACAACCGAGAAAGCTATCGCGTTCAGAAAGGACTTGCAACGCGTGCCGAACAACTAGGGTGGCATAGCAATCAGATCAAGACCTTCGAAGCCGATCAAGGTAAATCGGCCAGCACACCGATGTCGCGCAAAGATTTCGATTCGCTGCTGCAAATGATTCAAGATCATCAAATGGGAATCGTCTTCAGTGTTGACATCACACGACTGGCACGCAACGCGATCGACATAGCCATGCTGATTCATTGGTGTGCGGTGCATAGCACTCTGATCGCCGATGAGCATCAGGTGTTCGATCCGTCGACGCCTGAAGACAGCTTGGTGTTGGGGATTCAAGGAGTACTGGCGGTGAGCGAAAATCACTCGATACGCAAGCGATTGCAAGCGGGACTGGACGAGAAAGCGAGTCGCGGCGAACTGCATCATGCAGTACCACGCGGCTATGTCGTTGTGGATGGCATGCATCTGCGTAAGCATCCTGATCGCCGCGTGCAAGAAGTGATTCAACGAGTGCTCGATAAGTTCTCGTCGTGTTCCAGTGTGGGCGGGCTACTACGTTGGACTTGGGAACAGAACATCCAACTACCGCGACCGGTAGGCGGTGGTGACCGCTCGCGCATCGAGTGGGACGAGGCTAACTATCGCGGGTTGATCGACATGCTTCGAAACCCAAAATATTCGGGTCTTTATGTGTATCCGCGGTACCAGCATGAGACGCAAACGTCGGCATCTGGTAAAGTGCAAAGGAATCGCCGGTTGAGCCGTCCGGAGGAGTGGACGACAGTCTTGCAAGATCATCACCCGGCGTACATTACCCTCGCCCAACACGAAGCCAATCAAGAGAAGATTGCGATGAACGCTCAGCGAAATGCCTCTTCGCGCGGTGCCGTTAACCGAGGCGCGTCTCTGCTGGCGGGTCTGGTCGAGTGCCGTCGTTGCGGTCACAAGATGCAGGTTCAATACAGCAGTCGTGGTCACGTGAGTTACGATTGCCGCAATGGTCGTCGCCAGCGCGATGCGGCTGCATTGGGTTGCTTCCGTTTTTCAGGCGACGAGTTGGAACGTCAGTTGTCCGAGCACGTACTTTATGCGGTGAGTCCGGCTGGCGTTGTGGCGGCTGAATTGGCTGCCGAACGACTCGCTTCGGAGCGTGCTGATCGCCGCGCGACGTTGAGCGATCAGTTAGAACAACTACGTTACGAGGCCGATCTCACACGTCGTCGCCTGGACGCGGTCGATCCGGCGAACCGACTTGTTTACGGAACGCTTTGCGAGGAATGGGAAGTTAACCTGCGTGCGGTGTCAGAACAGGAGTTGTTGTTATCGCAATTCGATACCGTTGATCCGCCTCGTCCGACGGAAAAGGAGCGGCTGTTGTTGGATCAGTTGGGCGAACGGCTGGTGGAAGTGTGGCACAACCCGTCGACCGACGGTGGGCTCAAGCAACAAGTCGTGCGTCTGCTTATCGATCATGTCTACGCAGAACTCAACGAGGACCAAGACGAAGTGGTTTTGTGGCTGAAGTGGACGAGTGGTCACCACACCGAGCTTCGCTCGTGTCGTCGCCGTGGTAATCCTGGCGGCCGTGGCCGCACTGGCAAACCGATCGACGTGGGAACGATCTTGGAAACGCTTCGCAAGATTGCCGACGACGAATCAATCAGTCGCGCGTTGAATCGCGCCGGGGTTCAAACGGAGTTGGGTGAAACATGGACCAAGAATCGCGTCGCCGCGTGCCGTCGCAAGTTGGGCGTGCCGCCATTTAGTGCCAAACTCAAAGCGACCTCTGGCTGGCTGACGCAACAGGAGGCCGCTACCAAGCTAGGGATCAGCCCGATGAGTCTGAATCGCCTAATTCAGCAAGAAATCGTCATCTCCGCCGGCGAATCAAATCTTCCTCAGGTGATCATCGAAAGTGATTTGGCAAGCGAGGCAATTCAGGCAGCGGTAAAACAGGTTCGCAGCCACGCAAACGCTCCGCTACCAACCAACTCAAAACAGAAAACACTGTTTTTTAACCCTTTTTGAAGGAGTGCATCAATGTCACACGGTCGCCAGACTTCGGAGCCCCGGGAGTTGGCCTGCGGTACCTAATACTACAGCGCTACGTCAAATGAATGGGAACCACGGATGACACGGAATTCCCACCGCGGCCTGCGGCCTTGTCTTTACCCACCTCTTTTATGGTGAAGCTTCAGCTTTTACGTTGTTTCGTCCCGTTAGGGACCTGTGGAAATAGCCCAG
>JAQBZB010000136.1 GCA_027622275.1 Planctomycetota bacterium
AGCGAATTGTTTAATCAATATCTAGTTACCGCGCTACCCCAAGTTGCCTAAAGTGCGCGTTGGCCGTGCGTAGGCAGTGGCCAAGATGTGCATGTTTTCAGCCGGACCTCGCAGCTTGTCGTACAGCTCGTCCTGGGCGTGCAACCACTCGCGCGGCATGCCCTTGGTGATGGGATGCGAATCGTCGCGCACAACAATTTGAAACGGGTGCTGGCTGCCATGATGTCCACCGCCGCCGGCCGTCGTGTCTCGGACTACGTCACCCTTGTCGTCGAGATAGACGTACGGACCGTGCTTCTCGTTTCGCCCGCCCCAACCGCCGATTCCAATCATCTTGTTGTATTCATCCCACTCGCCGAACGAGTTGTCCGCCGCATGCACGATGACGAGACCACCACCGCTGCTGACGAACTTCTCGAAGGCGGCTTGGGTCTCCTCGGGCCAAGGCGCGGCACCGTATCCGAAGTTCGAGATCACCACATCGTACTTGGAAAACTCCGGCTTGAAGTTTGGATCGGACTGTGGCTGGTCCGTCGCGGTAGTCGTGACTCCGGCCAGCGGGTACTTCTCGAGCAAATCTTTGCCCTGCCAAGTGTAGGCACTCCGGGCGATATCGACTTTGAACAAGCCAGTATCTGCCAAGTACTTCTTCATCATGAATGTCGTCTTCGGCCAGGCACCGTGGTTATTCTGGCCGTCGATGATCAGTGCGTTTAGCTTGTCGGCGGCCGACGTCGACGACGAGACGAGACAGGCGATGGCGAGCGTGTAGAAGAGCGAGCGAAACATGCGTTTCTCCCATGAGTGTGGTTGAGTTGTTGAAGGACGTCAGTCTACCAACCGCGACGCGCGGAAGAAAGCAAGCCGCGGCGCTTCGATGATCAGACGGCGGCAATTCGCTCGAATTCGGCGAGTTCGACGCGGCTGCCCACCACCAACGGCGTTCGTTGGTGAATGCTGCTGGGCTGGACATCCAGCACACAACGCGTTCCATCGAGCGCCTTTCCACCTGCTTGCTCGGCGAGGAATGCAACAGGGTTCGCTTCATAGAGCAGCCGCAACTTTCCTTCTGGGCGGTCCGTCGTCGGCGGGTACAGGAACACGCCGCCCTTAAGCAGCGTGCGATGAAAGTCCGCGACCATGGATCCGATGTAGCGAGATGCGTAGCGGTGGCCAAGCGCTCCATGCCGCAGCCGATCGATGTATTCTCCGTAGCGGGGCGGAAACGTGTCGCGATAGGCTTCGTTGACCGAGTAGTACTTTCCTTGTTCCGGCATCCGCATGTTCGGGTGGCTGAGGACATAGGCACCGACCGCGGGGTCGAGCGTGAATCCGTGAACGCCGTTTCCCACGCTGTAAACCAAGATGGTCGAAGATCCGTACACGACGTAACCGGCGGCGATCTGTTTTCGTCCCGGCTGCAACAGCCAACTCTCGTGGTCATCTAGACTCGCCCCCTCGGGGCGACGCAGAATCGAGAACGTCGTGCCCACGCTAACATTGACGTCGATATTCGACGAGCCGTCGAGCGGATCGAACACCACCGCGTAGTTTGCCGCGGGCGAGTTGTTATGCACCATGATCGGCTGCTCGTTCTCTTCGGAAGCGAGCACTCCGATACTTTCCCGCACGCTCAGACAGTGTGCCAGGACTTCGTTTGCATACACGTCGAGCTTCTGTTGAACTTCGCCTTGGACGTTCGTTTCGCCGTGCGTACCCAGGATGTCCGACAGGCCAGCTCGCCGAACTTTGGCCTGAATCATCTTGGTGGCCAGTGTGATCCCCGACAGCAGCCACGAGAATTCGCCGGACGCGCCGGGAAAGCGTTTCTGCTCCTGCAAGATATGTTGCTGGACGGTGATCAAGCGGTGTTCCGTGCGAAAGACATCGGCGTCGAGTGTCATTGCGGCCTTCGCGGGGTCGTGAGTTATGGGATGGATCGGCCGCAGTCGTCACTTCTTCACTTCGACGGGGATCTGATCAATCTTTGCCGCCAGAATAAAATCGTTCTCGCTCAGGCCGCCGATGGCGTGTGTCCAGAGTTCGATCGACACGTTGCGGTAACCGGCGATGTGCAAGTCAGGATGATGGCCGTCGTTTTCGGCGACTTCCGCCACTTTGTTGAAGAAGGCCATGCCGGCCATGAAGTTCTTGACCGTCCAGTCTTTGCGAATGCGTTGCCCGTCGTGCGTCAGGTACCAACCATCGAGCTTGGTCAATTGATCTTCCGCCTCGGGCAGCGGACAAGGCTCAACACCTCCTTCGCACGGTTTGCACTTCTTGGCGACGAGTTGGTCGGCAGCTTGGATTTCCATCAGTTGTCTCCGCATTGTAGCCATCACGCTCCGCCGTGATGAGCCTTTCAAGTTGGACTCAAATCGCATACGAGCTTTTGCTCTTGCCGTCGTCACGCACAGGCTCATCACGGCGGAGCGTGATGGCCACTTTGATATGATAAGACGTGCCGGGCACTTGAACAGACAGGGAGGGAATCGGGCGTTCGATTATTCAGCCGCCGCGACACTCAGCCTGAGTTCCTCCGCCCGCCCCGCCATCGCGTCGATCACGAATTGAATGTGTTCATTCAATTCGACGCCGAGGTCTTCGGCTCCGCGAGTGATGTCATCGCGGTTGACGGCGGCGGCGAAGCTCTTTTGCTTCATCTTCTTGCAGACGCTCTTGGCGGTCAGGCCGAGGATGCGTTCCGGGCGGACGACCGCACAGGCCGTGATGAAGCCCGCCAATTCGTCGCAGGCATACAGCGTTTTGTCCAGCCGCGAGAGGCGCGGACAGTCTTCGAGATAATCCGCATGCGATTTGATCGCGTAGATGACATCGTCGGGATAGCCGAGGCCGCCGAGAATCTCCGCGCCCCGCAGCGGATGATCGGGTGGATTGGGCCAGCGTTCGTAATCGAAATCGTGCAGCAGCCCGACAATGCCCCACTTCGCTTCGTCTTCGTTGAACTTCCGAGCATAAGCCCGCATCGCGAACTCGACCGACAGCATATGCCGGCGCAGGCTCTCACTTTGCGTGTACTCGCAGACCAGAGCAAAGGCGTCGTCGCGGTTCATGAGCGTTGTTGCTTAAGTGTCGAGCACGCGCGCCGGCGGATCGAGCTTCTCCTGGACGTCCTGCAACTCGCGGAAGGGCTTACCTTCCTCGTAGTGCTTCAGCTCGTCGCGCAACTGCTCGATCTGGTCGGGAAGCTTCTCAATTCCCATCTCGACACACTTCTTCGACCACTTGATCGCGGTTTCGAAGTCCCCGGTCTCGGCGTAGGCAGCCGCGAGCGTGCTGATGATATGTGGCATCTCATAGTTGGTCACTTCGCAGGCCTTCGTCGCCAGTTCGATCGCCCGCTTGCCGTCGCGGAGTTCATCCTTGGGGGAAGTCGAAAGCACCCAGGCCAGATTGTTCAAGATGCCGTCTTCCTCTGGAGCCAACTTCAACGCGGCATTATAGTCTTCGATCGCCTCGGCATGCTTTCCGATACTGAGCAGCACGCCTGCACGCGAACTCAACACTTCCCAATTGTTTTCGTCAGCGGCGAGAATTCCGGTCAGGACTTGAATTGCTTTGCGGGGCCGTTCGTCGGCGGCATAGAGCGACGCCAATTGCCGCTGTAGGCCGACGTTCGCTGGATCCGCCCGCAGGATGTTCTGAAGATCCGCGATTGCTTTCTGGTAGTCACCGCCCGCCGCTTCGATCATGCTCCGCAGCAAGATTGCTTGATTCAAGCCAGGCCGCTCTTGCAGCAACCGATCGATGTCGGCTCGTGCCTCGTCGAAGTTCTCCTGAAAGTAGTGCAGCCGAGCGCGAGCCAACAGCGCCGCCGGGTTGTTCGGCTGTACCTTAAGCGATTCAGTGAGGTCGGCGAGAGCCTCGTCGTACTTCTCTTGGACTTCGTAGATTTCCGCCCGCATTGCGAAATTGAGAGCGTTCTCGGGGGCCAACTCGATCGCCTTGCTCAAATGTTCGAGCGCCTTGTCGTAATTCTTCGTGCTCGCGTACGTCGTTGCCAAGGCTTGCAAGACCGCGACGTTTTCCGGGTTCTGTTTGAGCAGCTCTTCGAAATCCGCAATCGCCTTTTCCACTTCGCCTTGCTCGATATGTACCGCCGCCCGCAACTGCAAGGCCTCGACGCTTGCCGGGTCGGCCTTGATCGCCGCTTCGATATCCGCCATCCGCTCGTCTTTGTCTTCACGCACTTGAGCCCTAAAGAGATAAGTCTTCGCCAACTCCTGCTGGTCTTTCTTCTTCTCATACAACTCGATGGCGATGCCGGCTTCCTTTAGAGATATCGCGCGGTCGCCGCCCGGCAGGGCCTGCAGCTTGGCGTTCAAGACATGCGCCTCGGCGAATGACTCGTCGTATTTGAACAGCTTGTCGATCACCTTCGTGGCACGTTCGCGGTGTTCCCGCCACTGTGGAGTTGGACGTGCCTGTTCGAAGATTGCGGCCGAGAGCTGTGAAGCATGTTGCCAGAGCGACGAGACAATCAATTGTTTTGCGAACTCGGTGTTGTCCTTGTCGAGACCCTTTTCAAGGGCGCTTTCACAAAGGCTCACGACCTGATCAAGATCTTGCAGGTTCTGGACTTTAAGTTGCAGATCGGTGGCCTTGTCGAGGTCTTCCAATCCCTTATTGTCTTCTGCCCTGACGGCCGACGTGTTGCACGCCAGTAGCGCGAGAAGCGACAAGGCAAGAACGATCGACGGGGACGCGACGCGGGTGCAAATCATCGAATGGGCTCCTTCGCAGTGGCCGGCGTATATCGCTAGCAAGGCTAACACGTTCCCTATTATGCCGGACTCCGCGTTCCGACGCTATCCGAGTGTCTCCCCGTGCTAGCTATCGTGGTGCTAGCTATCGTGGGGCGCGAGGTGCAAGGCCTCGTTGAGCTTGCCGAATCGGCAACGCTTGCCCCAGCGGTTGGATGGCTTGCTGCTGCTGCTGCTGCTGCTGCTGCGCCGCGGGCTCCTTCACCCGTTTCCAGCCATAGGGAGTGGCCGGATTGAAGAATGCCCGACTCCAGATCGCCAGTTTCTCGAACGTCTCGTTCCAGTTCGTTTCGCGATTCGTGAACTCGAACGTCGTCTGGGTACCGCCGCGATGGTGCAAAATAATCGCCTTCGGCAGGAATTCCTTGTCGTCCGGAATGACGATATCGATTTGTTTGAAGTTCGCCGAATCTTCACGCCGCTTCGGGACCGCCTCGAGCCAGAACACACCTTTTTTCTCGGGATTGATCCTGACCCAGTAACGAGCCTCGATTTGAGCCTTCTTGGCCCCGAACAGGAACGGCAGCGGCCCTTCGACGATTTGCTTCCCTTGCATTTCAGGCGGCAAGCGGCGCTCGATCAGCTGCTTGTTGCGATGGTCAAACTCGAACACCGTCGTGCCATCGCAGATCCACTTCTCGAATTCCGCGGCCTGTTGCTTGGCATACACGATTTTGCCATCCGCCTGCCTTTGGCCCTGTTGAAGCTCCGTCACTTCGAACAGCCCTTTATCAGGCTGGGCATACATGATCTTGCCAACCGAGTAGGTCTGGAATTGAACCCGATCAAAGTTCTGCCGGTCGTATTCCCAACGTTGGAAGTCACTTCGGTAACGCTCGATCTTCCCGCTGTGATACTCCCAGAAAGTGAGGACCTCATCCGTGTGTTTCTGCAACGCGGTAAAAAGCGGGAACCAATCTGGTGCGCCTTGCGGACGTTGCTGTTCCTGCGGTTGGCGCGCATCCGCGACGCGCGGCCCAAACTGCTGCTGGCCACTGGCCAACGACGTGGCAACGAGAATCAAAGTGCATGCCATCGTCGTGACACGCGATACCAAACGCTGTCCCATAACGAACTCCCAAGATCGAAACGCTGACGCAAAGGGGCGGGGAGTCTAGCAAGACGCCGCGATTCGCCCTAGGTCGGTTCTGAGTAGCATTGCCTGCTAGCGTGTCTCACTTCAAATCGGCCAGCGTCTTTTTAATCAGATTCGGGACATAGCCCTTCATGCGCCCGTCGGCCTTGGGATCTTGTGTCGGCAGCTCGGCGATCTGTTTTATCGCTGACGCAGCTTTCGCACCGAGAGAATCGATTGCGTTCAATGCCGCCATGGATGTGTAAACTCCGTTCTCGGTTGGCGAGGCCAGATCCAGCAGCACGGGCAAGGCCGCCGCAACATCTACCTTGTTTCCATAACGTCCGAGGGCTTCAGCGGCGGCGATCCGGACGCCGGGCGATTCATCATTCAGAGCCTTCCAGAGCAGACCGCGGCTAACCGAAACACCGGTTTCGCCTCGCATCAGCAAGCCCATCGCTCCCCAATACCGCACGGCGCTGTCTTCGTCCAGCGTGGCGGATATTAAATTACCGATGGCATCGATCCTGAGCAGCGACGCTTTTTCGGCGACCGCCATGATCTTAGCCAGCGGGTACTGCGCGTCGTCGTGGGCCATCTCGTAGGGCGTTGAACCCGCGGAACGCAAGTGGATCTCACCTTCAGGCAGAAAGCCGATGTCGCGGATCTTGACGGCCAAATATTGCTGAGCCTCTCGCATTCGCTGTCGGATCTCTTGATGCTCGGGCGAGTTGGCAAGGTTGTGCACCTCGTCTGGATCGTTCTTCAAGTCGTACAACTCTTCCCCCGGCTTCGCCTTCCAAAAGTGCGACTGCGCTTCATTCAACTGGCCCGCGTCGAACAGTTCTTTCCAAATCCGAGTCGTCGGCGTCTGGAACATGTAGTCGATGTACTGGCCGTAGATCTTGTGCGGCATGTAATTGCGGATGTAGACGTACCGCCCGTCAGTCACCGATCGGACCATGTCGTAACGCTCGTCCATGCGCCCACGGTAGCCATAGACGAAATCTTGCCGAGGTGCCGTGAACTTGCCGGCAAAGGCGTGGCCTTGCATGTGCGCCGGCGGTTCGATGCCGCACAGGCTTAACAGCGTCGGTGCGAGGTCGACGAAACTGACTAGCCGATCGGTCGAGCCGCCAGCAACATAGTCATCCGGCCGAAGATGTTGGAACTTCTCGGGGATGTAGACAATCAACGGCACGTGCAATCCGGAGTTGTACGGCCAACGCTTGCTGCGCGGCATGCCGCTGCCGTGGTCGCCGTAGTAGAAGACGATGGTATCGTCGGCGAGTCCCGCCTCGGCGATCTCCTGGAGGTTCGCGCCGGCCAAGACATCCATCTCGGTGAGGCGATCGTAGTACTGCGCCCAATCCTGCCGAACCTCCGGCGTGTCGGGATGATAAGCGGGCACACGAACCTTCGCCGGATCGTGAACTGCCTTGTGAGGTCGAGTGCGCAGCTTGCTTTCGTGGCTGATCGTGTGGTTGAAGATGGCAAAGAAGGGCTGTCCGTCCGCGCGATTCTTCCAGTGAGCCTTGCCCGACGAATCATCCCAGACCTTGCCCGGCTTCTCGAGGTTGTAGTCTTCTTTGCTGTTGTTCGTGCAGTAGTAACCGGCTTCACGCAGGTATTGCGGGTACATTTTGAAAGCGTCGGGCAGACGCGTCATGCTGCGCATGTGTTCGGCACCAAGCGATGTCGGGTACATGCCCGAGATAATCGTCGTCCGAGCCGGTGCGCAGACTGGCGCGTTCGACCAGCAGGTGCGATAGATCATTCCCCGGACGGCGAGGGCGTCGAGATTCGGCGTTGTCGCATAATCATCGCCGTAACAACCCAAATGCGGGCCGTTGTCTTCGCTGGTGATCCAAAGAATGTTGGGACGAGCCGGCTCCTCGGCGACGATGACTAGCGCGGAGCACAAAACACTGGCGAGCAAAGCCGTCGCTAAAACAAGACGATTCATCGGGAAGCCCTTGCCCGCGGGTGCAATCGAGCCGGAATTCGTGAAAGGCTCATTCTAGTTGCCGGCAGATCGATTTCACACAGGGCGGCTTTTGGTACAATCGCGACGTCCGGTTCGTGGCCTTGCGCTCCGCGAAAGTGCGCTCTTTCGCGGAGCGAAAGGCGACAATACTACTCACAACATGGAAGCAGGCATTATGATCGCTCAACGGAACACTTGGATTGGCTTACTCGCCACACTCTCCCTTCTCGCCGCGACTCCACTCACCGCGCAACCCCCCGCCGAACGTCAGGATCGCGAGCCCCGCAACAAGGCGGAAGTGAAATACTTATCGCAGTCCGCGCTCGGCAAAGGCGTGACGCAAGCCCAACTGTCGAACGGTCTGACCGTGCTCGTCCAGGAAAACCATGCGGCTCCCGTCGCCACTGTCCGCTGCTTCGTCCGAAACACCGGCAGCGCGTTCGAGGGGCGATATCTCGGTACTGGAATCAGCCACATGCTGGAGCATCTCGTCGCGCTCGGCTCGACGACCAAGCGGCCTGAACCCGAGATTCAAAAGCTGCTCGATTCGATGGGCGGCCAGACGAATGCCTTCACCTCGACCGACATGACGGCCTACTACGTCGATTGCCCGTCGAGCCGCACGGACTTGGCGATCGAGTTGATCGCCGACAGCATGCAGTACTCGCTGATTCCCGAGAACGAATACCTTCGCGAAATGGAAGTCGTCCAGCGCGAGTTGGAGATGGGCGAAGCGAGTCGCGAACGGATGCAGTACCAGGCGATGAAGTCGCTCATTTACACCGAACACCCGATCCGCCATCCCACGATCGGTTACCTGCCCGTCGTGCAAAGCGTCGATCGCTCCGATGTGATCGCTTTCTATCAGAACCGCTACGTGCCACAGAACATGATCTTCCTGGTCGTCGGCGACGTCGACACCAATCACGTTCTGGAACAGGTATTGAAGAACTTCGATAGCTTTCAGCGGACGACCGAACGTGGTGCTGTGTTGCCCATCGAACCCGATCAAGCCTCGGCCCGTTCGACGCGTTTGGAGATGGCTGGCGAGACCACGCATTACAGCGTGGGTTGGCCAACCGTGATGCTTCAGCACCCGGATTTGTATCCGCTGGACGTCGCCAGCTATCTGCTCGCGAATGGCGATAGCTCGCGGCTGGGCTATCGATTGAAGATCGAGCAGCCGTTGGCGCTCTCGGTGAGCAGTTCGTCTTACACGCCCGGCATCGTCAACGGTTGGTTCGATGCCTCCGTTCAATGCCAGCCGGCGAATACGGAAGCTTGCCGCCAGGCGATTTACGAAGAGATCGAACGGCTGAAAACGGAGCTGGTCAGCGAGAAGGAGTTGAACAAGGTCAAACGCCAGAAGGCCGCCGAGCACGTCTTCCAGCAGCAAACGGTCCAGGAGCAATGCAACTCGCTGGCCTACAGCTTCATCTCGACGGGGGATCCGCTGTTCGACGATCAATACGTCGCGGGGATTCAGAGCGTGACGCCCGAGCAGATTCAGGCCGTGGCGCGCAAGTACTTCTTGCCTCACCGAGCCAACACGGTCGTGATCGATCCGATCGGCAACAAGCGGGCGGTGACCGAGCAAGCCGAGCAAGCGACCGAATCGCCCGTCGTCCGAAAGCAGCTGAAGAACGGCTTGACCGTCTTGTTGAAGCGGCACAGCGTGACACCGACGGTCAGCATTCAAGCCTTTGTCAACGGCGGCGCGTTGGCCGATACGGCGGCAACGAGCGGTTTGGCGGCGCTGGCCACGGCCGTGATGGATCGCGGTACGGAAAAATACACGGGCCGCGAGATCGCCGAGCACTTCGATTCGATCGGCGGTTCGTTCGGCACCAGCAGTCAACGCAACACGAGCTTCTTGAGCTGCTCGGTGTTGTCGGACGATTTCGGTGATGCACTCGATTACGTGCATCAAGTCTTGTTCAAGCCAACCTTCCCGGCGGAGGAGTTCGAAAAAGTCAAGCAGCAGCAACTCGCCGGCATCGCCGCCCGCAAGGCAAACCCGCAAACCGAGATCCTCGACTTCTGGTCGACCTTGGTTCCGACGAGTTCGCCGTACGGACGCACGGTCTCAGGGACCGACGAAACCGTGGGTGCTCTGAGCGTTGAACAATGCAAACGGTTTCACGCGAAGCATTTCGCGCCCGACAACATGGTGCTGGCCATCTTTGGCGACATCGATGTTGACGAGACGTTGGCGAAACTGGATTCCAGCTTCGGCAAGCAGGCCAAGAGCGGCGGATTGGTGCTGCCGAAGTTTCCCACGCGCAACGATTCGACCGAACCGATCCGCGAGCACGTGACCACGGCGCAGCCAGACACGGCGATGGTGTTGATTGGATATCCGACCGTCAGCGCCTTGGATCAAGAGGCTCGCGCCAAGCTCGACGTGTTCGACTCGATTCTGACCGGCGGGTCCGGTGCCGGCGGGCGATTGTTCAATGAACTGCGCGGCGAGGGGCTGGTCTACTACGTCTTTGGCATCGAGCTGACTGGGCAAGCTCCCGGCTACTTTATGTTCCTGGCGCAGACTCGACCGGAAACGGTCGACGAGGTCGTCAGCCGCATCCAGGCAAATGTGAAGCGCTTGGCCGACGAAGGCATTGCGGCCGAGGACTTTGAACTGGCCAAGCAGAAGCTGATCGCGGCTCACGCGCAACGCAACGTCACGCCGTCGTCACAAGCTTTCCAAGCGGCCGTCGACGAACTGTATGGGCTTGGTTACGACAACGACAAGTCCTACGAAGTGCGTATCAACAAGGTCACCGTCGCCGATTTGCAAGCCTTGGTCAAAGACTATTTCCAGAACGCCATCATCGCGACGTCATCACCCGCCGGGGAATGATTAGCGGCGGAGCGAACTACCAATTCGACGCCACGGGGCCTATGCTGGAAGACGTGCAAGGCTTCTCGTGTTTTGCGAGCAATCGGCGATGTCCACGCAACAACCACCAACGAAAGATCCGCTTGACGCCTACGATCCTCCCGAGCAATCGCGGAGCGGTGGGCGGATTGGGCTGCAATCGTTGTCCCGTTTCTGCCACAACGTCGGTACCGGACTGCATGCCGGAGTCGACGTGCGGCGGGTGTTCGAGACGGAAGCCAATCGCGGCTCGATGCGGCATCGAAACAAGATCATCGAAATCCGCGACCATGTGAAACGAGGCACGAGCGTCTCGGAAGCCCTGAAGGCGAGCAACGGTTACTTCCCGTCGCTGCTTTGCGAAATGGTCGAAGTCGGCGAACGGACAGGCCGGCTCGAACAGATCTTTATTCGGCTGGGCGATTATTACGAGCAGTTGTTGAAGCTGCGTCGAAACTTTCTGATGGGCATCGCCTGGCCGATGCTGGAGTTGATCGGCGCGATACTGGTCATTGGTCTGTTCATTTTGATTATCGGAATGGTCTCGCAGGGTGAACCAGCGTTTACATTCTTTGGATTGTACGGAGTGCGAGGCGCGATCATCTACTTCACCATCGTTGGACTGATCGCCGGCTCGATCACGCTGACGATTCTGGCGGCGACGAGAGGCTGGATCAGCCTGGAACCTTTCCTTCGCTTCCTGATGAATGTCCCTTTTCTTGGGACTGGTTTGCAGAACGTGGCGTTGTCACGGCTGACTTGGTCGTTGGCGATGGCGACGGATTCTGATCTGAGTGCCAAACGTGCGGTTGAACTGGCGGTCCGCACGACACAAAGCTCGTACTACATGCGGTTCATCGACGGCATGAAGAATGTCATCGGCCGCGGCCGGACGATGCACGACGCGTTTGCCACGACCGGCGTCTATCCGCAAGATTTTCTCGCGTCGCTCGAGACGGGCGAGATCGCCGGCAGCATTAGCGAAACGATGCTGATCTTGTCCCGCGAGTACGAAGAGCGCACGAAAACGTTCTTCCGCGTGATGACCGCCGTCGCGGGAGTCCTCGTTTTCCTGACCGTTGCCGGCATCATCATTTTCATGATCTTCCAGATGTTCATGCAGTACATCGGCATCCTGAACGACGCCGGAAACATCTGAATCGTACGATGGCCTTTCGCTCCGAGGTTGTGACAAAATCAGCCGCTTGGCGCTAGCCTGCGGTTTCCCCGCAGGAACCGGACGCTAACGCGTACCGGCTGATTTCGCTCCGCGAAAGTGCGCATGTTTGCGGAGCAAACAGCTACGTACCGCAATCAACTCACCAATTCACCAATCTCGGCCTGCAAGCCCTGCAAGTGCGGTTTGTCGAGAATCTGGAACGGCGATACGAGCGTCTCCCAGCGCTCCCCTTGTTGCCGGACAAATCGGTCGGCGATTGGGCCGAGTCGATTCGCGGCGAGCTTCAAGTAGCTGATTCGCTCGGGGGCGATTCCCATCAGGCGGCACACCGTGGCGTCGACGGCCGGCAAGCTGGTCCCCATCGCCAGCACGCCCATGTGCTTACGGCTGCCGAGAATCGGGCCATCTCCCTCCATGCAATCGATGCCGTCCACCACCGCGACCATTTTCGGCAGCGAGGCGTTGATGTCGAACACCGTTTCCGGAATGCCGGCATGATGCAGCACGTTCTTCGGCCAGCCGTACTTGATGCCGGGAATGACGCCGTACAAATTCTTCATCGCCGCGGTGACCCCGACCCAATGATGCGTCTTCATTTTGGGCATCGAGACAACGAGATCCGCTTCGACCACGGAGCGGGGAAAGAAGAAGCCGTCGAGCTGACTGGCACGGCCACGATTCTTGACCCAGGCAACCTCCTCGTAGTTCAGGTCGGCAAATGGCAACTTCGCCGCATCGAGTGCTTCTTGCACACCGGACTCGACGAGTGCCATCTCCGTGTCGCGGACGTGTCCGGGACCTTCGCCAACGGTCACCGTCGCGCCCCACGAGCGAAACACCTCGGCGGTCGCGACAATCACGGCGGGATGCGTCGTCATGTGCGGAATGTCGCGAGTCGGCTCGACCAAGTTTGGCTTCAGCAACACGCGTTTGCCGCGCAGTGCCGCGGGTTCCATTCCGCACAACATGAGACCATCTTCGATCGTGCGGCGGATTGGACCGCTGTAAGTCTGGTGCCGCGCGATGAACACGGAAGCCCGACCACGTATCGCGTCACGCACGATCGGATAACCGATCAGCCCGGCGGCTGCCAGCGATCCGCCGACGAGCAATGTGCGGCGATCTACCGAGTTGTCACTTGCCATCGCGGGCTGAGCCAACGTGGTTGTTGGCGGACTCATAGGATGCCTTTCGACGAAGAAGCCGCCAGCGCGAGCAAGGCGAGCTTGTACGGTGCCTGATCGCGTCGAGTCGTACGACCGTAGGCAGACTCCAGCCACCAGTCGGCAGCGGCGGGGCGTCGACCGTGAGCCGACAGTCCCAGCAAGCCCCAGCACAACGATGCCGTGGTCGTCCGCGCTGAAAGTGATTGCTTCAAATACGCGAGCGATCGGTTAATCCGTCCCCGTTCGTCCGACTCACCAGACAGCGCCAGCATCGCCAGTCCGGTCGGCTGCACATGCGGCAGCAACGCTTGGCCCAGCACTTCCGTATTTCCGTAGTTGCAACCGCCCGACGGAAGTTGGCGGTCGACGAGCAGCTCGATCGCTTCGCGTGTCCGAGCGTGCTCGTTGTACCCAGCGGCTTTCAAGGCTCGCACGTGCAGTGCCGTCGGTTCGATCCACGAGTGCGTCCCTTCGATCCACGGCCAGGCAATCAGTTGCGTGTTATGTCCGATATCCGCGGTCGGTTCGATCCGTTCGCCTTGCACGGACAGCGTCCAGTGGATTGCCGCCGTGATCTGTTTCGCATAGCGAACCGCATCCACAGTGATCCACGCGAGCACCGCGAGGCTGGTTGGCCAACACGGTGTTGGCTCTCCCTGGCGAATGCCAAGTGAACCGTCATCCGCTTGCAGCGACGCGAGCCACTGGGTCGCTTGGTTTGCCGCTTCGAGGTGTTCGCTGGTTGCCAGTGCGATCGCCGACAGCGAAGTCGGTTCCGTGGCCGGTGACGCGCCCGGTTGATAGCCACAAACGGGCTTTCGGCGAAGTTCGTCGATGATTATGTCGTGCCAACGCATTTCGTCGCCTGTCGCTACGATCAGACGTTTCCGCAGAACCGGTTCCGCACTCGTACGCGGTCGTCCCGTACACAGTGTACTCAGCAAAGATAGCTCACTCGAACTGCGTCTCAGGCATGAATCGGTATACTGACCGACGCCCGCCACGGCCAACGATACAAAAACTTGGGACTCACAACTGCTATGATCCGCACACCGCTTGATTGGATCGAGGACGAACTGCGCGAGTTGGACGCGATTGGCCTGCTCCGGCGGCTGGCGACTCGCACGGGTCCGCAATCCGCAACGATCACAATCGATGGGCAAGAACTGATCAACTTTGGCTCGAATGATTATCTGGGCCTCGCGGCGGAGTGTCTGAATGATACTGTCATCGAAGCGATCCGGACGCATGGTTGGGGTAGCGGGGCGAGTGCGCTCGTGACCGGGCGAGGATCGTTGCACGCAGAGCTGGAGGCGGCGTTGGCGGAGTTTGAAGCGGCGGAGGCGGCGTTGCTCTTTCCGTCTGGTTTCGCGGCGAATGTGGGAGCGATCACTTCGCTGACCGGCAAGGGGGACGTGATCTTCAGCGACGCGAAGAATCATGCCAGCATCATCGATGGGTGTCGGCTGTCGGGAGCCCGCGTCCAAGTCTACCCGCACGGCGATATCGATTACTTGCGGATGATGTTGCCACAGGCGAGTGCCTTCCGACGCAGGCTGATCGTCACCGACGGATTGTTCAGCATGGACGGCGACCTGGCGCCGCTGTGCGACCTCGCCGCGTTGGCCGAGCAATTCGATGCGATGCTGATGGTCGATGAAGCGCATGCGACCGGCGTGTTTGGCGACCACGGGCGCGGGACGGTCGAACACTGGGGCGTCGAAGATGGTGTTCACGTGCGAGTCGGCACGCTGAGCAAGGCGGCCGGTTCGATCGGCGGCTTTGTCGTGGGCAGCCGCTCGCTGATCGAGTGGATCGCGAACCGAGCGAGGCCTTACGTCTTCTCGACCGCGCCGCCCGAAGCGATCGCGGCGGCGGGGTTGGCCGCGCTGCAAAGAATCGAAGACGAACCGCATCGCCGGACGGAACTGCTGTCGCGGGCTGACCAATTACGACGTCGATTGATTGCCGTGGGTTGCGACACCGGTGAGTCGGCGAGTCAAATCATTCCGATCATCATCGGCGAGCCGCAAGCGACGATGCGATTTGCCACAGCGCTGCGCGAAAGCGGCTTCTTCGTGCCGGGGATTCGCCCGCCCACCGTCCCCGCAGGCGAGTCGCTGCTGCGAATCAGTCTGAGCTACGCCCATACCGATGACATGATTGCTGCTTTGGTCGAGGCCATCGCCCGCTTACTCGCCGTCCAGTAACTGCCGCACGAAATCTACTTTCGGCTTGCCACCGCCACGGATGGCCTGCACCTTGAGGAACTCTGCGACATATCGCTGCGGTTCTTTCTTTTCGGGGACGCGATAGTTGTCGCCTTTCTGGAGAATCGGGCGATGGTCGGGCATGTTGCCGAAGTCACGCGTGCCGGCGGCTTGGCAAGGGAACCAATGCCCGACGCCTTCGGAATCTTGCAGATAGAACTCAGGGTAGCAGTGGCTGGGAATCCAGACGGTGCGAGCCGGAATCCGATTCGCCCGGCAGAGCGCGATGAACAAGGATGTCAGCTCTTCGCAGTCGCCGTTGCCGTCGTTCAACGCGGCCAGAGCCCCTTTGAGCGGGCCGTTCGTATACTCGACGTGCTCGCGCACCCAATCGTAGATCGCCTCGACTTGTTCCCACGCCGATTCCTTGTCCTTCACCAACTCGCGGGCCAACTTGGTGATCTTGCCATGCCGGCTTTCGATGTAGGGGCTCGGCGCGAGAAACTTGCCAATGTCGCGAGGCAGTTTCTTGGGAATTTCGAATTGTGTCGGGTCGTCGGGTCCCAGAATCGAGCTTCTTGTCACCTCGACCGTGACGAAGGCATGCGCTTGCTGACCGGGTTGCAAATTCGGAATCGAGACTAGCATCTGTTTGACGCCGTTTTCGAGCGTTCGATAGGCGACATCCTTCACCTCGGGCGAAAAGTCTTCCTCCAACAGGCGGACTTGCTGCTCGGGCCAATCGGTCGGGACCGTTGCCGTGCCGAAAATTCCGCCGCACGGACCGTCGGCTGTAATGGTCATACCGACTTTCCAGCGTTGCACCAACTGCTTGTCGAGTTTGATCCCGTTGGCTGGCAGGGCGGCGGGTGCGTCTTGAGCGTTGGCGGCAAGTGACGTCGCAACGAGGAGCGTGACGGCGATCAGCGTTCTCATGTGGAATCTCTCTTCAATCGTGGTGGCTGACGAAGTAGTCGAGGCAAGAAGCAAACGCGATGCCACTTGTTTCCATTCTAGTCAGCCATCACCGGCGAGCGCATAAAACAACCCGCCGCGAGAAGACGCGTTCAGGATGGCGCGTGCTTCCCGCAGCGGGTTCGTACCGCGGATGCGGTGTATCAGCGAGACGCACGCCTGTCGGGCGCGCGGCGCTGGTTCTTGTTGGTGGGTCGTGTGTTACTGCGTCGCGGCCCGCGGGCCAGGCAGCAATTCACCGGTTACCGGCGGCAACATCGTGTCACCTTCATAGATCATGCCCGAGCCGTAGGACGCCGCGTACGAGTCGGCACTTCCCGCGTCCCATGTATTGCAGGAATCACCGCGATTGAAGATGCTGAACGGCCAACCGCACGTGCGGCAACCGCTGCTCGTTGCAACCGTCACCATTGCGATGACCGTTAGGATTGTGAGCCTTTTCATGGCTAGTATCTCCGGGAGGGATGGTTGTTCGGAGTAGGCGAGTTTGGAGGTCAAGCAACTCTACATCACGCCCTGTGATGTGCAAATTCAACGTCGATTTTTTTCTCGACGCGATGATGATTTTTTTCAACGCAGGCCATCTATCAAAAGCTACAGTTGCTTGGCGTCGTTCAATATCTCTTTCCGCGGGACACACGTCGGTGACGGAGTTATGACCTCTTGGCGTTCCTTGTTGTTTAGCACTTCACTGCTCCTCGTAGTCACTTGTCTTGGCTCGCGCCCTTCGTGCGCGCACGCGGCGGATGACGTGTCCGATAAGGAGACTGCGGTCGGCAACGCATGTTGCGATGTCGAACGAGCTGACGATGTTTGGCTGATCTCAACACGTCACCTCGGCTGCCCGTCGTGGGACAAGGCCAGCGAGATCGATGTGTACGTCGAACACTACAGTGGAAAGGGCGTCGGGTGGATTGATACTTCGCTCGACGAATACCTCGGCAGTAGCGATCCGGCGCAACCGACAATGATCTATGTGCATGGAAATCAAATCAGCCGGACCGAAGCGATCCGACGCGCGTGGCACGTTCGCAACGCAGTTCTCGGTGGCAGCCAGATTGCCCCGATTCGCTTGGTGATCTGGGTCTGGCCCAGCGACAAGGTCCATGGCTGCGTGCATGACGCCCGAGTGAAGGCAGCCCGGACGAATCGCGAAGCTCATTATTTCGCGTGGTTTCTCTCGCAGCTTGACGCGGCGACGCCGTTGAGCATCCTTAGTTATAGCTTTGGATGTCGCGTGACCACCGGGGCGTTGCACCTGCTTGGTGGGGGCGAATTGTCCGGCCAGCCACTGCCGCTTGCCCCATCGAATCCTCTGCGGTCGGTGCGCGTCGCGTTACTGGCCGCGGCTCTCCATAACCACTGGCTCCAGCCAGGAGCCCGCCATGAACGGGCGCTTCCGCTGATGGATCGGCTTCTGGTCCAGTACAACTCGTGTGATCCGATCCTGCAGCGTTATCGGCTCATCGAAAAGCACGCCCGCCCCGCCGCCTTGGGTTATACGGGCATGTACGTCGATGATCCGCTTGGTGTGCGGATCGAGCAACGGGACGTTTGCTGTGTCGTCGGAAAGTCACACAGAGAGGCTCGGTACATCAATTCGCCGGTATTGATGCATCAGATTCGCGACGTGTTCTTTGGGGATTAGGGATTGGGGATTAGGGATTGGGGATTTAGATTAGCGAGTTGCTGCCAGCATCGAGCAATCGCACATCACCAATCGCAAATCGAAAATCTTCATGTCTCGCCTCGCTTACTTGAACGGTCAGTTTGTCCCAGACGCCTCGCTGTCGGTCCCGATCCATGACGCCGGCTTCGTGCAAGGAGTAACCGTCGCGGAACAACTGCGGACGTGCGGCGGGAAGCTGTTTCGACTTGACGAACACTTGGAGCGGCTCCAGCGGTCGCTCGAGATTGTCGACGTTCCAGGTATTGATCTACCTTCGCTCGGCAAATCGGCCCAGGAACTTGCCAGCAATAACCACAAGCTCTTGGCTCCCGGTGACGACCTCGGCCTCTCCCTATTCGTCACGCCCGGCGCGTATCCGACGTTTGCACCGCCCGGACCGCGCGAGCCCACCATTGGAATGCACACGTACCCGATCCCGTTTCACCTCTGGCACGAGAAGTACACGACCGGCGAGCGGCTGGTCGTGAGCAGCGTGCGACAAGTTCCGCATAACTGCTGGCCGCTGGAGCTGAAGTGCCGCAGTCGGATGCACTACTATTTGGCCGACCGCGAAGCTTGCCAGCGTGAGCCCGGTGCGCGGGCCTTGCTGTTGGATCAAGAGAACTTCATTGCCGAAGCTTCAACGGCGAGTGTCGTTCTGTTTCGGGATGCAGAAGGATTCCTGTTGCCGCCGCGCGAAAAGATCTTGCCCG
Organism: Planctomycetota bacterium; assembly: GCA_027622275.1. Taxonomy (GTDB): domain Bacteria; phylum Planctomycetota; class Planctomycetia; order Pirellulales; family Pirellulaceae. Next base: position 18,638 of record JAQBZB010000136.1, read on the forward strand.
GTGTGAGCGTCGGAGTGCTGGAAGAATTGGCACGAGAGATGGGCATTGCGTTCCTGCACCGAGACCTGACCGTCGATGACGTGTACTTGGCAGAAGAAGTCATCTTGTGCAGCACTTCGCCTTGCCTGCTGCCGGTGGTTTCGCTCGACGGTCGGCCAATTGGGACAGGCACCGTCGGGAGAGTGCTGCGGCAAGCTCTTGCGGCGTGGAGCAGTCTCGTGGGCCTCGACATCGTCGAACAGGCACACCGATTCTCGAAACGCGACCACGTGTGAGTTATCGCTTCTTGTTCGCGAGCTTTAGAATGGCATCGAATTCCGCTTTGCGAACAGGCTGGACCGACAGTCGCGAGCCCTTTCGCAGTAGCTCCATTTCCTTCAGCGCCGCGACGCTGCGCAAGTCGTCGAGTGGAATCGGCTGGTCAAAGATCTGTTCGAGCTTGATGTCGACCATGAACCAACGAGGGTTCTGAGCAGTCGACTTCGGATCGTAATGTTTATTGTCGGGATCCCACGACGTGTGGTCGGGATAGCTCTGGCGGACGATCGTCGCAACGCCAGTAATCGCCGGCGGGTTCGCGTTCGAATGATAGAATAGCACCTTGTCGCCGATCTTCATCTCATCACGCATATAGTTGCGCGCCTGATAGTTTCGCACGCCGTCCCAAAACGTCGTCCGTTTCTTTTCGGTGGCGAGGTCTTGAATCGAGTAGCTGGTCGGTTCCGTCTTCATCAGCCAATACTTCGTTGTGGCCATGCTATACTCTCGTTCGCGCCTCCCTGAGAAAACGCTTAGCCTGACGAGGTCGATCGAGTACGCCGGCGGACGGGACCTTCAACGCAACTTCGCGTCCAAGCTCGCGGTCCCTGGCGCGATAGACCGTTCCGAACCCTCCGTTGCCGAGAACCTCTAACAACTCAAATCGTTCAGTTATCAGTGCTCGCGCAGATCCCACATTCAGTCCAATTGTCGCTGCGGCATCTGTATCGTAAACGGTGGTTTCTTGTCGAGTGTGCCGAGCACGGTCGGAAAACGCGTGTGTGTCGTCAAGATTCTTTGGTAGGGCGGTCGAGAGTTGCTCCTGAAGCCACGGAAACCGTTGCAGGTACTCTTCAACTGCAGGTTGCCCGCGACGAATACGCAACTCGAACTCGCGATTTAACAACCCGACAAAATCCTCGTTGCTTTCTTTCAGACCAGGTACTTGCTCGAAGTAATCTTCGACTCGTGCCTTCTGGCCCACCTTCAAACGACATTCAAGATCGATATGGACCAGTTCCTTAATCAGCCCAAATCTGTCTGCGACGCCGTCCGGTACGAACGCCTCGATCGAAGGCCGTTTCCCTGCTTCCCAAGCGTCTTCAAATCGGTTGATCGCCTGTTCACGCGCAGCGTCGTCACCGCTAAACAATCGAGGACTATCGTTGTCGGGACGCTTCATCGATTGCTTCCGATTGCTGTTAGCGTGTTCGTCAGTTTTCTTCTATGTCTCGTAGGCGTTCTAGCCGCTCACGAACCTGCCCCATCACGCGATAGACAGTTCGTTCCGAGCGACCGACCTGTTCGCTGATCTCGTTGAACTCATAGCCTTGCAATCGGAGCGTAACGATCGATCGCTCACGTTCTTCGAGTCCCTGCATCAATTGTTCAACAGTTTCGGACAGCAGTGCTGCCTCCACAGGCGTTGGCTCACGAGTCGCCGCTTCCCAGGCCGCGTGCATTGAATCGGTTGGCGAAGGGGGAGCGACATCTCTTCGGACGTCTCGACAGGCGGCTTGTAAGTTGGCCACGCGGCGACCGCACTTACGTAGTGTCAAGCGAATGAGAAGGCCCCAGAGGTTATCCCATTCCGCCAGCTCAAATCGGCCTTCGCGTTGCCGGACGAAGAAACTACGAAATGCAGATTGAACAACATCCTCGGGGTCAACGTGACGCTTCACCTGAGAATTCATTCTAGTTCGAGCTAAGCCAATCAAACGACTTGCGAAGCGGTTAAAGACCTCCGCTGCGGCATCTTCGTCGCCGTCGTTCAGTCGGTCGATAACCTTCACGAATGAATCGCTCATTTCAACCTCAAGTCAGTCGGTCGTTAAAGACCGCCCTATTGTTGGGGTTCGTCGTCGTGATAGCAAGTTCGCCGTGACAATTTGGGGCAGAGGGCTGTTGGTTTCGCCGAGGAGCACCTACATGAGAATCTTGGCAGATCGCTTCGCGTGCCCTGTGTAGTGCAAGGGGAAGGCTCGCGGCCAAGGCACCAAGTCTTGTATGGTTCGCAAGTTGCCAAGGGTGCTAGTTCTTTTCTTCAAGTGGAACATGGAACAGCGCCTGAAACTCAGGCAGATTGCGAAGAGCTCTGAGGTCAGGATACTTTCGGACATGCTCGAAGTTGTCATAGCCGGCAGCAATGGTTTCTCTTAGACAACTTAGCGACAGGTCGAGGTAGCTCGTTCGACGAGTTTGGGCTTCGTCGGTCTCTGTCTCACCTTCAGACGGCTGAACGGTGGCGGCGGCGCACAGGCCGTAGGCGCGAGCGGCGTTGTAGAGCATGTCGGCGTTGCCTTCGGTTGCGGTGTTGCCAATCTCTTTCAACTTCGCGGCGGACTGAGTTGCTTCGTTGAGCCTCCGCTGCCTAGCGAGTTCCAGCGAGCGGAGGTAGAGTTGCGTTGGATAGTTTCGCCAGAAGACTTCTGACCAGGTGAGCGACTGCTTCCGGACCATGTCGCTGATCGTCTGGTCAGTGTGGATAGCTGCTCGAAGTTCTTCCAGTGATTTCACACGGTCCCGACGAAACGTCAACAGTCCACGTGCCTGAGACTCCGCCCGCAATTTCGGCGTCCATGGTCGCGCGTCCCATACCTTGACCGATTCGTCTGGGAATCCACTCCCTGAGGCCAGCTGAGTCCCGTCCGCATTGAACGACACACTGAGAACGTTGCCAGTGTGTCCATTGAGTGTAAGAGTTTCTCGCCCCGTCGTCGCGTCCCACACCTTCACTGTGTTGTCAAAACCACCCGCCGAGGCCAGCCGTGTTCCGTCCGGGCTGAATGACACACTGCAGATCTCGCTAGTGTGTCCTCTCATTGTGAGCTCCTCCCGGCCCGTCGTCGCGTCCCAAACCTTCACTGTCTGGTCCCAACTGGCCGAGGCGATCCGCGTCCCGTCTGGGCTGAACGCTACACTGCTAACAGTGTTGGTGTGTCCTGCGAACGTGAGCGTCTCCTGCCCCGTCGTCGCGTCCCAAACCTTCACTGTGTTGTCAAAACCACCCGCCGAGGCCAGCCGTGTTCCGTCCGGGCTGAATGACACACTGTAGATCCCGCTAGTGTGTCCTCTCAGTGTGAGCTCCTCCTGGCCCGTCGTCGCGTCCCAAACCTTCACTGTCTGGTCCCAACTGGCCGAGGCAAGTCGCGTCCCGTCCAGACTGAACGCCACGCTGAGGACCAAAGAGTCGTGTCGTTTGAGACTGAGCAGATCACTGTGCGCGAGGTGGTTCCAGTAGCCCCACTCGAAGCCCTTGAGGTCATATCGGTTACGATGCAGGTCGAGCATTTTCCGGAGGTGACCGATGTTGGCGTCTTCCCAGTCGCGTTGTGCGAGCACCATGTCGGAGTCGTATGCATTTCGTTCGGTGATTTTCTGCGCAGCAATGGCGTTGTTCCGTTCATTGTTGATCCACACAGCGGCGACGCTGGCCACGACGGCTACCGCTAGACTCGCTGCAAGGCTGACTCGGCGAAGCTGGCGAATGTGCTGCTGCCGAGCGTCGCGTTCTGCAGCGGCCTGTGCGATGGATGTCCGAAGGGGATCCTGAGAGGAATCCGCCTCGTCCAGCAGAGACAGAGCCAGGTCGAAGTCGCCTTTGTCGAACGCGGTGCGGGAAAAGTCGAGGCAGGTTTCCCTCAGGCCTTCCGCTGCTCGCGTACTCTCAGGCCACTGTGCCAAGGCTGTTTCAAAACCGAACCTCGCCCGGCTGAAATCGTCGTACGCGCCGCTCTGCCGTGCGTGTGCCAGATCGCCTGAGGCTCGGGCGGTCAGTTCAATGCTGTCCTCGTGAACCTGAAACTGCAGCAACGCCGTTTTCAGGTCTTTCGCCGTCTGAAATCGATCGGCACGTTTCAGAGCCATGGATTGCGCGCAGATTCCGTCCAGTTCCTGGGGAAGTGTCGCGTCGATGTCCCGCACACGTGGTGTTGGTCCGGTCGAAATCTGGCGCAGCATGGCAAAGACGGGCGACTGAAGCTGAATTGTTGTCTCCAGGTCGGGACTGCCTCGGCCTGGCGCACGATGAGGAGGATGGCCGGTTAAGACTTCGAACAAGATCGCTCCCAGACCGTAGACGTCGGTTCGCTGGTCCATACGCTCCACATGGCCGGCGGCCTGCTCGGGAGCCATGTAGGCAGGTGTGCCGAGTCGCTGGCCTGCCAGCGTAGCGTCCGTTCGTCCGCTCTCTGTGACCATGATCGGCGCAGAGTCGTCGTCATCGCTGTCCACCTGCCGGGCCAAGCCCCAGTCGAGCACAATCGCCTCGCCGAAATCCCCGAGCACAATGTTCTCAGGCTTCAGGTCACGGTGAATCACGCCACGGGAGTGTGCGTAAGCAATGGCATCGCAGACGCCCAGAAATATGCTGAGCAACCGCCGTTCCGAAATCGGGTCTTCCTGTCCGGCCTCTTTCCGTTCGTGGTACTCGCGGATTGCGTTGGAGAACGTTTCACCTTTCACGAGTTTCATCGCGTAGAAGGGCCGACCCCCATAGTTGACGTCATAGATTGGTACGATGCCAGGATGTTGTAGTTGCCCAGTGATTTGAGCCTCCTTGATAAGCCGTCTCACCGTCTCGCTGGAGGCCGAGCCTGGTTTGATCTCCTTGAGAGCCACATCTCGGGCCAAATCGTTGTCCCGTGCGAGCCAAACTTTGCCCAAGCCACCCGCACCAACTTCGCTGATCCAGGTGTAACGTGCAGTTTGGGGTTCAGCTTCCTCGGCTTTCTGACTGTCGCCACTGCCTGGTTGAACGCGGTCGGAATACGCTTGCGTGAGATCAGGGCTCCGAAGAGCTGTCGAGAGCTTGTCCCGAAGCTTTGGGAATCGTTTTAGATACTCGTCAACTGCAGGTTGCTCGCGACGACACCGCAACTCGAACTCGCGACTCAATAACTCGATCAAGTCCTCTTCATTCTCATTCAGTTCGGGGAACCATTCCAAGTACGATTCGACTCTGGCTGGCTCTCCTGCTTTGATGCAGTACTCGAGATCGATATAGACCAGCTCGAGCAGTAACTCTGATCGATCCGCACCGAAATCCACTAAGCAGGCCGCGATCTCTGGACGCTTGCCCTCTGCCCATGCGTCCTCGAATCGGTGGATGACTTCTTCGCGCGCCGCATCGTCACCACCAAACAGTCTAGGAGTGTCTTTGTCAGGTGGGTTCAATGTGAGATTCCGCTCGCTTTGAAAGTTTGCTTCCAGAGAACCTGACATAGCCCACAAGTTCATTGGGAATTTTGGGAATTCTTGGCGAGGGTAATGGATC
>JAQBZB010000501.1 GCA_027622275.1 Planctomycetota bacterium
GAAGTGTCCGCACTGCGAGACCGAGATGGTCTTGGAAGCACACACCCGTCGTCCGTCCTGGCGCGAGTTGTTCTACGGCCCGGACCATCCGCGCTGGATGGAATGGAGGGGCAGCGGATGATGTACCTTGTCGCCAAGTTCCAACGCGGGCATGAGCCGTCTCCGACGAACGCCGAAAGTGACCACTCACGATCGACGCGGCTAGAGGTTTGGGCGCACGTCACGGACGGGCCACAACCACCTGGACGACCGTCGGTGTCGTGGCTCGTGTGTCGGCCAGATTCTCGCCACGTCGAGTTGCAACGTCTGCTTGCCACGCACTAAAATGCGGCGAGTCGATACCAACCGGCAATGCATCCGCATAAGCGACCAACCGCCCCCAGCCAAGCGTCTCAGTTCAACGAACAATCTAACCGTCCGAGGACAGACGGTTAGATTGATATTCGTTGTTGTTAGGCAGCAAATCGAATGTCGATCAGACAGGCCGTAACACCGCTTCGCATGATATTCTGGGGTGGCCTTCTTTGCGTCTTCGATTTCTCTGTCAGCAGCACCACCTCAATCAACGGACAAGTGGCGTCGGGATATCGATTCGACTTCCTGAATGATTTCGTTGGAACGCTGCTCATTACGCTTGGAGTCTCCCAACTGTCCGGATTCGCAATTGATTCATCATTTCGATCCTCAATGCGATTCATTTTTATCTGTTCTGTCCTCAATTGCATCGAGGCTTTTATGGGGCATTTCGTGTTTCGATCACCTGTCGCCCTTGACATAATGTCGAATCTACTGGGCCTCGCAACGCTGTGTGCTACCGTGATGTTTTGCACGTCGATGAATAAACTATCGTCGGCGTTCTCACTGCATCAATCCGCCGACAGTTGGTTGACGACTCGATTGCTCGTTATCATCCTATGGGTTATTCCACTTGGCCTACTTTATCTTCTCGGTCTTGGTGCCTTGGTTACGGGCCAGTCATTTCATTGGGATATTGGTGTGTTTATTATTCCGGCTTTTGTCGTTCTCATTATTCCGTTGGTCCATTTGTTCGTTTCAACATCTCGAATGCGCTCCGAAGCAGAGTTGCTTGAGCGAAAGTAGTCCTTGTTGCGCGAGCCATTTGTTGGGCATCGCATAGCGCATGGCGGGTGTACGTGACATCCGCCAATAGCGTTTGCGAGTTACCGCGTGTTTGATCGCCATGTCGAGGTTCACGCCCAGCCGCACCAGGTTACGAACCTTCGTACGGGGATGACGCCACTGCTTCCAGTAGCACATCCGAACTCGACGCCCCGCGTCGCCAAGAAAAAGACACGGCAACCGTCCAGATCGGCGATGTCGTCGAACTGGCGAGCCAGACCGAAGTAGCCTATCCAACCTCGCACATAGCGATTGAGGTCGCGGGCACCGACGCGCAGCGTTGGTCGGCGGCGCTGCATCGAGATGCCCCGGGCACACACGCTTCGTGGGTCGGCGACCGGTCAGTTCTTTGATGCGCTGCTTGAAGGCTTTCAGCTTCTTCGGTGCGACCTTGATCGTCACTTGCCTACCAACAAAAGTGAACCCGAGAAACTCGCAGCCTCGGGACTCCCGCACGCAACTCTTCTGCTCGTTCACCACGAGCTTCAGTTGCTGCGTGAGAACCATTAAAACGTCATGTCGGGCACCGACGCGCAGCGGTGGTCGCCGTCGACAAATTCCGAGAGATCAACGTCGACGCAATGCGTATGGAGGAAGACAGGGACACCCACACTTATCTTATGCCGCCGCCTGGCCCCGCTAACATCCGTCGAATCAAACGACCGATACAAGGAGAATCGTCATGCCGCGACTAGCTCGGGGTGAGTATCTGGATCCGCACGAAGTGCAGGTATTTCATGTGGTGCAACGCTGTGTGCGACGGGCGTTTTTGTGTGGCGACGATCAATTCACAGGAAAATCGTTCGACCATCGCAGGCAATGGATTCGCGAGCGGATGGAGTTTCTGGCGTCGGTCTTTGGAATCGATTGCTGTACCTATACCGTGCTGTCGAATCATTTGCATGTGGTGCTCCGCAGCCGGCCGGATGTGGTCGGCACGTGGAGCGATGACGAGGTGGCACGCCGCTGGTTGAACCAGGGGTCACGACTCTTTGTTTCGGAAATTTACATCAAAGAGTTCTGAACCCTTTTCTGGTTAAGGGTTTTCTGTCGATGTCGTTGTCGAAGTATTTGGAGTTATTGGACTGGACGGGTCGCCAACTTCGTGTGGGCAAGCGGGGCACGATTCCATCGGAGCTGGCTCCGATCTTGGAACGATTGGGTGTGGATACAGTCGGTTGGTGCGACTTGGTGCAGAAGTTTGGCAAGCTGTTCAAGCGGGCGGCGGGGAATGCGGAGAGCTTGTCTTCGGAGGCCGTTCGTCGGGGGCAGAGTTACATGCAAGCGTCTGGCGTGAGTTTGCTGTTGGCTTCCGGCGGCTAACAGAATTTGGTCGTTTATCGATCGATATTGCTGGTGCTCGACCGTTCACGGATTTCAGCGTTTGACACCGCCTCGCGATGGAAGATCTCCGCCTTCATCGCTTCCGCGGAGGTGCTCAGCGTCATAACGAAGGTGCTGGGACAATTGAACCAGTCCTTTCGCTCCCCTCCCCTGCCCCGTATGTTGAAGCCTCTGATCGATACCAATCCGAACCGACTTGCCAATGTCCGCTGCCCCGCGTCAAACTGCTTCCTTCCTGATGCAACGCTTTCGCGAAGTCGGTCTTGAGCCGGACAAGCGACGCGGGCAAAACTTCCTGATCGATCTCAACTTGCTTGAGATTCTGGCGATGGAGGCCGACATCACGGACCGCGACGTGGTCTTGGAGGTCGGCACGGGGCTCGGTTCGCTGACGGCGTTGATGGCTGAACGAGCGGCAGCCGTGATCACCGTCGAAATCGACAAGCACCTGCAGCAACTTGCGTCCGAAGTGCTCGATGATTTCGACAACGTCACCTTACTGCGCCACGACGCCTTGAGGAACAAAAACAATCTCCATCCTGCCGTCATCGAAACGGTGCAGGCCAAGCTGGCCGAGGCACCCGATCGGCAGTTCAAGTTGGCCGCGAATTTGCCTTACTGCATTGCAACGCCCATTATCTCGAATGTGTTGTCGCTGCCATTCGTTCCGCAATCGATGACGGTCACGATCCAAAAGGAATTGGGAGATCGAATTGTTGCGAAGCCAAGTACCAAGGACTACAGCGCACTCAGCATCTGGATTCAGGCTCAGTGCGACGCCAAGATCCTGCGGGCCTTGCCGCCACAAGTTTTCTGGCCTCGCCCCAAGGTCGATTCAGCGATCGTGCAGATCGTTCCGAACGCCGAGAAGCGGGCGCGGATTCCGGATCTAGACTTCTTTCATACGTTTGTGCGCTCGATGTTCTTCCATCGCCGCAAGTTTCTGCGCAGCGTCCTGGTCGCCGCCATGAAGGGACAACTCACGAAACCTCAGGTCGATGCCGTGCTGGAATCCCAAGAACTCGGCCCCACCGCCCGGGCAGAAGAACTTGACGTCGATCGGACGTTGAGTTTGTGTGAAGCAGTGCGACAGGCGTTGGTGTAATGGGGGGTCGATTTCCAGCCGCTCAAGGCGAGCGTCTGGTGGCCTGGAAGCGTGTCGCCCTGGTTCCCAGGCTCCTGGCTGGGAACCGGATGTTCATCCGGCTCTGCCGGGCGGAGCGAGGCAGCGCCTCGCGGACAGTGCGTTCCCGGGCAGCAGCCGGCTAGCGCCTAATGCCACTCACTTTGCGAGGCAATCGGTCGTAGTGGTGGCTTCCAGCCGCC
>JAQBZB010000137.1 GCA_027622275.1 Planctomycetota bacterium
CTCAAAAAAACGCCGCGCTACGCCGATGCCCCTCCACATTTTCCGATGTGATGAGAAATGCAGGTTAGGTGTGGCAACGTCCGGTTCCACCACCTCGTCGGCGATAGGCGTGATTGGGGCGTTCTCGTGGGCTTCCGTGCGTCCTTTCCGCAAGCCATCGACTGCCGTGAGGCGTTGGTAGACCTCGAACGGAATCAATTCGTTGCCGGCTGCCCACTTGAACATGCGACGGATTCGGTCGACGTTCTCGTTGACATAGCTTCTCGCCTGTCCGGCTTCGACCATGCGCCGTCGCACCATCTTCAGCGCGAGCGGGCCGAAGTCCCGTACCGGAGAATCCCCGTACAGCCGGCGCAATAGTCGCATCACAGGCCGCATGTTCTCCGCCGTCCCGGTCGACCTGCCGTCCTTGACGTAGTAGTCTTCGGCGTGCTTGCGATAGGCGTTGATAAGCTGGGCAACAGTGATCGCGTGCGGTTCAGTTGGAAGCGACCTGCCGTTCTGGAGCCATTCACCAACGAGGCGTTCATACTCTCGCCGGCTGGGACGTGAACCGTGGGGACCAAGGTAGAAGTCTTGACCGTCAAGCGTGACGATCGCCTGCCCAGTAGCTTTGTGTAGACGATACTTCGGAGTCGAGTTCTTTAGACGTGGCACAGTGCGTTCTCCCGTTTTCGAGTGCCAAAACGGTAATTACCGTTTTGCGCTGAAATCAACGGGCCGCACTGCCGACCACCGGCAGGTATCAGAAATTCTTGACTCGGCAGGATTTAGGTTTGAGTGGGCGGTATTGGACTCGAACCAACGACCTCCGCGGTGTGAGCACGGCGCTCTAACCAACTGAGCTAACCGCCCAATTCGAGCAACTTACTGACTGCTCAAGGCTTTGTAAATCTAGCTGATCGCGACGCTACCGACCAGAAGCCAGGACTCTCTTTCAATCGGCTGCTGACCGGTGGAGTTCCCAAGTGTTTGAATCTTCGGAAGTCCTCAATCGCGTTACTTCTCCGAAACAGGCTTCTTGATGTCGCCACTGGGAGCCGACTCGACCTTCGGCTCGCTCGGTGGTGGCTCGAACTTTGGAGCCGTTGGCTCATCGTAATCGTCATAGTCATCGTAAGAGCTGCGCGACGACGGTTTCGATTTCGGGGGCGTGTACGAATCGGAGTAGTTGATGGACGACTGAAGGTCATTCAATCCCTTGCGGAATTGCGAGTAGCTGCTGCCGAGTGACTTTGCTACTTCAGGCAGACGCTTACCAAATAACAGAACGGCGACAACTCCGATGATCATCAGCTCTTGCATGCCCATTCCCATGAAGGCGACCATCGGCGCTGGGTGGAGTTCAAACATCATTTCACCTCGTGGATAGAACTATTGTGGCAGTCATCGCTGCTTCAAAAAAAGCAGGGCGAACGAAACGTACTCGGATTAACCGATTACTCGTCCACTTTGTCCTTGCCAGCTGATTCGATATCGTCCTCGATGCCTTGCACGCCCTTTTTGAACTCGACAACCGAACGACCAGCGCTCCGCATCAAGCTCGGCAGGCGATGTCCAAACAACAATAAGGCGATGCCCGCAATAATCAGCAGCTCTAGATGTCCGGGCATCCCGAACATGCCAAACAGAAGTGAATTCGTCATAGCAACGCTCTCGCACAAAGAAGGTGGGACGATGGTGCCAAGCACACCGGCGGCGGCGAAAGCGGGTAGACGCCCAGAGGGGTGCCTCCTGGACCAAGCCGACGTGTAACCGCGCAACCAATACGCAGTTGACCCATCAAAGTCCAATTCTAACGCCACTCGTGTATGTGTCAAATGGTATTTAAAAGCGTTTCCATCATCGCAAGACACGATAAGGTGAGACGCTGCGAGTCGCGGTCGCCGCCGGGCTCTGCTCATAAACCGGCAAATACCGGTAATAAACCTCCAGACACAAAGTCGCCATGGCCGTCGCATAGACTCGGCCCCCGTACGATCCCCAAACCGTGTCGGGCGAGTAACTTCCGGCATCGTCTCCGTCGCGCTGTTGTCGCGCAAGTAACTGTTGCTGGAGAGCTTGGTTCCACTCTGGCCACACGGTTTGGTTCGTCGCTTGGCCAGGGGTAGGCGGAATCACCTGAGCTTGAAACAGGCCGATCGTGCCGTAGTACCAGTAATACAAATTCGCCTGACCACCGCCGGGCAACTGCTGGCCAAGATAACTCGTCGCCTCGTGGACCGCACGCTCGTCTTGCTGGATGCCGAGGAAAAAGCGACAGGCCAGTGCTTCCGCGGTCATCGTTTCCGAGGCTCGATCCGAGGGCCGATAGCTGGCCAAGCCTCGATGCTCACCTTTGGAAACGCTCCGCAGGAATCGAATCATCCCGGCGCGCGTTTCGCCCGGGATCGTGATGCCGGCCAGCTCGGCGCTCTTCAGCGCCATGACCTGCCAACCGAACTGACTCATGTCACCACGATCCGCCGCTTGGTAACGCCAGCCGCCGGTCCCAGGATCTTGCGACTCGATGGTGTACTGAACCGCGCGTTCAACGTAGCTCCGCATGCGGTGATCGCCGGTCATGGCATACGCTTCGCTGATTGCCAGTGTCGCCATCCCATGACAATACATGCGAGCGAATAATTTGGCGGAGCCAGCAAGGTTTCCGTCCGCGGCCTGTTTCCCCAGGACAAACTCCAGGCCGTGCTGAACGTTGCGACGATACTCGCCCTCGAAGTGCGTGTGCCCTGCCGACAAAAATGCGAGCAACGCCAAACCCGTAATGCCGGTATCGGCCTCCATCCCAGCTCCCTCGCGGTCATGGCCGAGAACCTTTGTTTCAATTCCGCCGCCAAACCGATCAACGTCCCAGCGACCATCGGGCTCTTGATGCGCCGCCAGCCACTTGAGCGCTGCTTCGACAGCTTGCTCGGTCCGCTCGCTGCCGCCTTGTTGCTCGATCAGCGTCATGCGGTTGCGGGACATACGAAGCTGATACACATCGGGAAGTGGTTCACCGTCGCCGAGTCGCCGGGCGGTTGATGCCGCACCGCTGCTGGCGGCGACTGGCGCCGAATCTGTTTGCGGGTCGGCACTAACAGAACCACCGCCGGTCGCCCCGTCTCCCCCGGTGTCAGCAGCTCGGTTATCTGCCGCAGCCGTCATGTCGATCGACGCCGGTCGCGCCTCGACGATGTCCTTCGAGAAATCAACTTCGGTGAGACGTTGAAGCGTCGATTGATCGGGTAGCGAGTCGGGTGCTTCTGCAGTCGCGGTGGCGTTACCGGTCGGCTGCAACAGCGGTTCTACGGCGAGCCGCTCTAACGCTGCCGGATTCGGAAGCTCACGCGTCGGCTGCGGCTGGGGTTGTGGCTCGGGGCGAGCTACTTCGATCTCGGTTGGTGCCGCTGGTGCCAAGACTTCAGCACTTGGCGTAGGTGGGGTTGGTGTTGGGCGAGGAGCTTCCGAGCCAGGATTCGACACCGGCGTTTCGCGGACGGCGACTGTAAAGTCCGGTTGCTCGGCGACGATCGGCGGCAACTCCTCCTCGATTTGGACCTCTTGCTGAGTGGGACTGACAAAATCCGGCGTGATCGCAAATTCAGCCGGGTACTCGTCCCACGCTTGTCTCTTGCGAGGAGTGTCGACAGCGCTGCTGTCTTGAGCGATGAACGCGAGCCGAATCACTTGATCCTGTTCAGTCGCTGGGGCGTCAAAAATCAGCCGTGTGCTATAGGCGTAGGCAATAAACAGGATATGTGCGAACACCGACAGGCCGACACATTTCGAGAGTGGCTGAGCCTGGCCCCAGCGCGTCCGCATCAGGACCAGCAACGCGACGGTCAAGGCGGCGAGACCAATCCAGAGGATGATCGCCAGTGCTTGCGTCCCGGAAACTTCAGCAAGCAATGGCACCCGCGACGACGATTCGACAAACGCCGAAATGCCGAACAGCGAATTGACTTCCATGCACCCCATCATCGTTTCATCCAATTCCATTCAAGTACGATGGCCTTCCGAGGCCGTCGATTCTCATCCGCTTTGCCGGTTCGACGGCCTTGGAAGGCCATCGTACGTTTTCAACGCGGCCGACTCGCCAGTCGGACCGAGATACCCATGTCGGAAACTCCTGCTTGGCGACACGCTCCAAGTACGGTGGCGACATTTTGGAAGGCACCCTCCGCATCGCCTCGCACGAGTACGCCCAAGTCCGCATACTCGCTCTGTGCCCGCGAAAGTCGTTGCACCAATTCTTCCAAGGTGACTGCTTCGCGATCCAGTTCGATGTGCCCGTCGTTGAAGACGTTGATGACCCTCCGTTCCGGCGCGGCTGTCAACGTCTTCACTTCGGAAACTTCCGGCACCTCCAGCCCAAGTTTTCGTTCCAATTCGGTGAACTTCGTACCGACCATGAAGAAGATGATCAGTAGAAACACCACATCGATCATCGGTGTGAGATTGAGGGTTGGTTGTTCATCGATATGTGTCTTCAGTGGCATCGCGTTGCTCGTCCTTACTCCAAGAGTTCAAACCAGATCAGGCCGCCTGCTTGTCCGCCGGGCTCGCCTTCGGACGGGTCGTCTCCCGCGGCCTTGCGTCGCCCGCGATCAGCGAGACTAGCTGTTGCCCCAGCGAGTCGATTTCGATCACTAGCTTGTCAACACGGCCGACAAAGAACAGGTACGCGATCAAAGCTGGAATCGCGACGCTCAACCCGGCCGCCGTTGTCAGCAAGGCCTGGCTGATTCCTGCCGCGAGCAACTCCGGCCGTCCCATCGCGTCAGCGGTCGCGATTGCGTTGAAGGCTCGAATCATGCCAAGTACGGTGCCGAGCAGTCCCAGCAGCGGACTGATTGTCGAGATGCCGTTGAAGAGCCGAATATAGGCCCGCAAACCGTGCGTCACACGCTCGCCCGCATCGATAATTGCTTGCTCGACTTCAACGGAAGTTCGCCCCCATTTATTGATGGCTGCGGCGAAGACTTCGGAGACGGGACTGCCGTTCTTTTCACACAACTCGGCGGCGGCATCCCGATCGAGTTGACCCTCGCTAATCTGTTCCAAGAGTCGACGCACAAAGGGGCGTGGAATCACTCGGCCGCGACGCAAGGCGATGGTCCGCTCGAAAACAAATACCAACAGAACGAAGGAACAGACGCCGATCGGCATCATCAGCGGCCCGCCGTCACGAATGACTTGCAGCAGGTTCTTCGTGGGTATCGCCATCTCGTCGATGGCGGGTGTGGCGAGATCGTTGGCTGCCTGCACCTGTGGCGCTGCCGCGCCATCTGCGTTGCCTTGCCCGAACGTTGTTGCGACGGGCACGAGCAGCGCCAGCATGACGGGCCCGATAGCGACCGACCATTTTGTGGATGCCGAAATCTTCATATCGATGTTTTCCTCCGCGCGGGAGTGGGTTGCTTGATGTCTAATTGGTGTTGGTTGCGGTCGACTTTTGCGCGACGCGCAATCGCTCTGACGCATCGGCCGCGTACTCGGTATTGGGATAATCTCTCAACAGCTGCGTATACAGCTTGACCGCTTCGCGCCACTCGTCCGTTTGTTCGTGGCACTTGCCCGCTTGTAACAAGGCGGCTGCCTGCCACGGCGGATACGCGTGCAGGCTAACGACCCGATGATATGCGCGGATCGCGTCGCGGTACTCCTGCTGATGAAAGAAGCTCTCACCGATCATCCACTGAGCCATCGCGGCCGTCTCGGTTCTTCCACCGGTGGTCGATCGGACGACGCCTGTGAACGCTTCACGAGCCTCCGGGAAACGAGCCTGCATGCTAAGGCAACGGCCAATCACGTAATCCGCTTCATACAGCTGCCGGAAGTTGGGAAACCGTCCGCCGATCCCCTCCGCGATGTTCAAGGCCTCGGACCACTTCTCTTGATGAGCCAAGCATTGAGCCTCCCGCAGCGGAACCATCGGAACCCATGCTGCATCGAGGTCGTCAAGGTCGTTGCCCAAGCCGGTGAACTGCTCACCGGCAGTGCCGTACTCGGCCTGTCGAAACGCCGCCTCGGCGAGCCAGTATCGGGCCGGCAGTTGCAACTCACTCTCGGGGAACTCGCTAACCAGTCGCTGCATGGGTGCAACGACTTCTTTCCATGCTTCCTGTTGTGCGGCGAGTTGCCCCTTCAGATAGAGCGTATGACGAAGCAGTCGCGGTTCGAGGTCGGATTCGAGCAATTGCCTCACGTACGAACTGGCTGCTGCCGTATCGCCACGGTGAAAGGCTCGCTCGGCAAGCCGATATGTCGCGTCGGCCCAATAACCGCTCGCGGGAAACTCGCGCACGAGCCGTTCGAACATGGCGTCGGCTTCTGATGCCTTGTTCAGATCCGTCAGCACCCAAGCCAGTTGGTAAACGACCGCGTCGAATTGCTCGATCGGTGGCTCTCGCGTCAGCAGTTGCTGAAATAAGTCGTGAGCCTCGCGACCCTGCCCGAGCCGGTCATGCAACCTGGCAGCCTCGAACACGGCAACGGATGATTCTGGCGACGTGGCATAGTTCTCGATGACCAGGCGATACGCCGCCAAGGCCGCGTCGAATTGTTGCGTCTGTTCCAAACTCCTGGCCCGCAGCAGACCGGCGCGAGGCGCTTCGTTCGACAGTGCCGCCTTGTCCAGCAGTCGTGCAAACGTCTTCGCCGAACCATCCGCATCACCTTGAGCGAGTTGCAGTCGCCCGCGGCCCGCTAAACCCTTGGCGATATACTCTTCGGGGTTTCCCTCAAGTGCTAGTAAGGCGTACAGCTCCCGTCCAAATTCCGTGTATCCTTTGGCAACTGACCTGTCCGCCAAATAGGAAACAGTCGCGAGAAACGACCTTGTCTCAGCGTCATCGTCGCGATACTCGTAAAACACCCTTTCCAGGTTATCAAACTCGTTCAGCTCCAAATAACAAATCGCCAACTTAGCTCGACAAGCTGACGCATCGGGGCCGTTTGGCTGCGATGCGATGTACGCAAGGAGTGGTGCGACGGCTTCTTCGTGCCGCTTCAAAGCCACCAAGGCGCTCGCGGTGGCCACGGCGATGTTGTCTCGTAGCTCGCTCTCGTCCGAAGTGGGGTTGATGTCAGTCAGAGTGGTCAACGCATCGGCAGGACGTTTTGCCGCCAGATAGGCGACGCCCAGATAGTAGCGATTCGCGCGTGTCAGAGTTGCGTTGCCGTCGGACGTCGCGCTGCAAAGCGATTCAAAAGTGTCAACCGCGTCGTCATATCGCTGCTGACGGAGCGCCCGGCGTCCGACTAGCTGTGCGACTTGCGACGCGAACGGACTGGATGCGTGGTGTTCCTGGAATAGAGCGACACGTCGATTGAGCTGATCATCGTCCGCCTCAGCGAAGGCCAGCGAACAAATCGCGTACAGTGCATCATCGGCCCAATCGCTGGTTGGCCACGTTGTATGGACTTTGTCGTAGTGTTGGATGGCAGTCGGCAGGTCGTCGTTGGCACGCGCCGCTTCGCCTTGGCCAAACTCGAAAGCGGCAGCGAGAGGATGATCACTCGTGAGCATTTCCCCGCGTGCAAACTCTTTCGCGGCGTCCGCTGCCTGGCCGGATTTAAGCAAACTCATGCCGGTCCAATACCGCGCTTCATCGCGCAGCGGACTTTCCGCCAACTCGTCATCGAACTTTGCCAGCAGGGCGATTGCTTCGGCGTGTTGCTGCTGCTTGTACAGTAAGATCCCCGCGCGAAGATGAGCGTCGTCACGCCAGCTGCTCTGCGAGTGCTCCGCGAGAAAGCGATAGAACCGCAGCGCCTCTTCGTCGTCTCCCTTGAGTTCCAGGGCTCGGGCCAACCCGAATCGAATTTCCGTCTTCAACGGGCCGTCGGGGAAGCGCTGGATGGCGTCGCGATAAATCGCTTCCGCAACATCCGGCTCGCCCGCCTCGACCGCAATTTGGCCTCGATAGGCCAGCGAGTACGCGTTGAATTTGTCGTTGCCTTGATCGGCATCAAAGGCTTCGAGTTCGCCTTTCGCTTCGTTATGCTTGCCTGCCAGGAACAGCGTTTCGGCGGCTCGAAATGTTGCCTGTCGCGCGAAGGATGACAAGGGGAACTGACTTACGACGCGTTGATACTGCACCCGCGCGTCGTCATAGCGATTCAGCTGCAACAGCGACTCGCCAAAGTAAAAGGCCGCGTTCGACACGTGGTCGTGATCGGGGAACTGCTCGAGGAACGCCTCGAATTCTTCCGCCGCGAAATCCCAGCGTTGATGGGAGTAATGATCCGCGGCCAACGAGAATTGGTCCGCGGCCTGGTCCGCAAAGACGTTCGGCCCCGCGCTCAACAATAGCGCACAAACAAGCCACCTCAGATAATCGAGCGTCCTGTACATCCTGTACGTGCCAGACTCAGCCTGACTCCTGTCCATCCTTGGACGAGTGTTTTAGTGCTTTTGTTTTGGAACCGCTAACTGTACTCCCATCGTCGGCTTACGAACAAGTCCGAAGGTCGTGACCGCGTAAAGTCGATGCACAGGTGTGAAGGCGTCGCGGTAGGCAATAACCGACAGTCTGCTTGCATTATCGGAACAAATTGTGAACGGCGACATTGCGTCCTTGAATTTCCGATTGTGCGACTGCTAGCGGCATCGCGGTAAAGTTACATAGCCCGCGATTTTCCTAGCTTTACATTTCGCGGCTCGCCACGACCTCCAAGTCCGGCGGGGCATGCCGCCGCTGCCAAATCTCTGTCGTTCCACGAGCGGGCACCGGTTCAAAGTTATCGCGAAAGAAGTCCAACAGTGGTCCATGCGTTCGCAGGGACGATGGTTCACTGCGTGCGACGACGATGCACGCAGCGCGGTCACGGCAAAAACATACCTCGCGGCTGAGCCGTAGCAAATCTTCGAGCCGGTCGCGGAGCGAGGCGTTTCTCGGTATCTTCAGCCGGATGGCCGCGTTATCTACATACTCCTTGCGAGCGCGATACATCTTTCCGATCGATCGGCCTCCGATCCGAGACGGATCTATCACGATTTCTCAAGGACGCATCGTAGCCGTCGGTTGCGAGCCCAACGGCGAGTGCCACGATTTCGGCGACGTGGCGGTCTTGCCGGGGCTGATCAACGCGCACACGCATCTTGAGTTCAGCCGGCTCGCTCGGCCGCTCGGCCGGCCCGGCATGTCGTTCCCCGATTGGTTGCGCGAGGTGATTCGTTGGCGCGATGCGACGCCGCCGCAGGACTGGGACGCCGATCGCGATAGTGCGATTCGCCAAGGACTTGAGGTTTCCAGACGCTGCGGGACGACAACGATCGGCGAGATTGCGCGACTCCCTTGGCGGGGAATCGAACAGCGTTACGAATCGATGCAGGGAGTCGCCTTCCTGGAGTTACTTGGACTGGCGAGCGCGCGATATGACGAGTTGTTTGGCGCGGCGAGCGAGTATGTCGAGGCGCGGCGCGGCAAAGCACTGTCGCCACACGCGGGATTGAGCCCTCATGCGCTATATACGGCGAGTCCCAAGCTGGTCGAGAGCGTCGCGGCTCTCTCAGCCCGGACTCGCACGCCCGTGGCGATGCATATCGCGGAGACGCGCGAGGAACTAGAACTGCTTCGTGAGGGTAGCGGCCCGTTTCGAGAGTTTCTGGACGAGCTGGGTGCCTGGCATCCCGATCTCGTACCGCTGCGTAGCACGGCGCTCGATTACCTGAAACTGCTGGCCAAAGCAGATCGCTCGCTGATCATCCACGGCAACTACCTCAGTCCCCACGAGATCGAATTCGCCGGCCGGCAGAGTGAACGGATGTCGGTCATCTACTGCGCCCGTACGCACGCCTACTTCGGTCACGATCGCTATCCGCTGCGAGAGATGTTGGACGCCGGAGTCAACGTTGCCTTGGGCACGGATTCGCGAGCCTCGAATCCCGACTTGAATATGCTGAGCGAACTCCGCTTCGCCGCCAGGCACCACCAAGACATCCCGTTGGAAACGATTCTTCGGCTCGCGACCAGCCACGCCGCGACGGCGCTCGGCATGGCTGCCACCCTCGGAACGCTGACACCAGGCAAGCAAGGCGATTTCATTGTGCTGCCAGTCTCGCCGCACGAGCCAGCCGACCCGCACGAGCTACTCTTTGACTCGGCGCAAAGCGTTCAACAAGTCTTCCGCAGCGGCGCGCAGATTCATACCACGAACATTTAACCGCAAGCCGGAGGCGTGCGCTCAATGCCACTCACTTTGTAGTGGCGGCTTCCAGCCGCCACGTGATTTCACGGGAATTTGTGGCGGCTGGAAGCCACCACTACGTCCGATTGTTTCGCGAACTGAGTGGCGTTGGGTGTGCGCTGCTGGGACGGACAGCGCATACCTCCGGCTTGCAGTTAGACGAATTGTCATGCCCGTTGATGTTCTCTAAAGATCTAAGTTTCGATGAAACATAGCACTCCGAATCCCGGTAACTAAACTAGAGACCAGAGATTGTCCGAGAGAGGAGTTCACGTGCCGCTTGCGATCCGTACCGAACGTCTGACGAAGATCTATGCCAGTCGGCTGGTGGCGGTCAACGATTTGAGCTTGGAAGTGCCACAGGGGGCGATCTTTGGCCTGCTGGGCCCCAACGGTGCCGGGAAGACGACGACGGTGCGGTTGCTGTTGGGGTTGCATCGGCCCAGCGCCGGTTACGCGGAGGTCATGGGCCGGCGCTGCGGCGTGAATCGTGTTTCCGTTCGTAAGCTGATCGGTTACTTGCCGACGAATCCAAAACTGCCGGGGCATTTGCGGCCGATCGAATACTTGGACTTGCTAGGCCAATTGTATGGGTTGCCAAAGCATGTTCGAAAGCCGCGACTGGCGTCGCTGCTGCGAGCGGTCGGATTGCTCGGTGCGACCAATCAGCCGATTCATACTTTCTCGACCGGCATGAACACTCGGCTAGGAATCGCCGCGTCGCTGATCGGCGATCCGCCAATTCTGATTTGGGACGAACCGACGGCCGGTCTCGATCCCGCGGCAAGACGATTCACGCTCGACCTGATTCGCGAATTGGGGCGGACCAGGACCATTGTCGTGGCGACTCATATCCTGAGCGACATCGATCAGGTTTGCAGCCACGTCGGTGTGATGCACGAGGGCCGGATGATCTTCTCCGGTTCGATGCGCGATATGCAGCAACGACTGAAACGCAACGTCTTCCGTTTGGATCTCGTTGGCAGCGGCGAGGATCTCGAGCGGCTGGCCGAACAAGTCAATGCCATGGCAGGTATCGAGGCCACGGTTGGAACGGGCGACACGCTCTCGCTTCAGCTGGCCGACCGAGTCAACCGCGCGAACGCGTTGTCCGAGGTGCTGATGTTAGTCGCAACATCCAACCTTACTTTGCAGAACGTACATTCTGGTCGCAACGAAACCGAGGACGTCTATCTGCAACTGTTGCAAGAGGACGAGGCCCATGGATTCCAACGCTTCACTTTCGAGACTGACAGCCGCGATGATGCCGTTCACGGCGATTCTCTGGCATGATCTCCGCATGTTGTGGTCCAGCTGGTTGGTTCGTCTGTGGCTGATTGCCACGGCGCTACTGGCCATGATCCAGATCATGTCGAACTGGGAGAGATTTCAAACCGCGCCGCTGATCGCAGTTCTATTGCTCCCGTACATTGTCTTCCCCTGGTCGTTGGTGGTGATGATGTTAAGCGTCAACCCGCTCTCGGGATCTCGATCCGGCGTCGCAGCCGATGGGATCTTGAGTCGGCCGGTAACTCGCTACGCTTACTTGCTAGCCGCCTGGACGGCACGTGTGACCTTAGTGTTGAGTGTCTTTCTGGTGGTCACCGTGCCCACGATAGCAATCGTGGCTTTGGCCGAGCGGCCGGCACCCGCGGACGAGGTGACCTTTTACGGCGTTGCCGCTTCCTTGGCCGTCGTCGGATTGGTGCTGACGTTTCTGGTTTCGGTGGGCTTTTTGTTAGGGACTCTGTTTCGCAATACGTTACTCGCGATTGTCGTACTCGTCTTCCTCTGGTTTCCCGTCAACTTGGTTCTCAATGTTTTCTCGCTGGAAGAGTTCTCACCGATCAGTCTCACGCAAGCGCTCCCGACGCTGCTGCGTCAACCGTGGGACGAAACGGAAGTGGCGGAACCCGAGCCGGACGTGGATGCCGCCTTTCGCGACGCGCTCAGTTTCTTTAGCTCGTTGGGCGGCAACTCGAACCCCGAACCCAAGCCGGAAGAACGGAGCTTCTTCGAACGCGGCGATTACGAGGACTTCTCGCTTCGCCGTGTCCTCTTGGGATACGGCATCCCGACAATCGTTTCAGTTGCCCTTGCCACGTTGTGCTTTTGCCTACGGGATGTTTGATGCTCTCGAGAGTCTCGGTCCAGCGTGTCTCGGGCGATTTGTGGCCTGTTGGTCGATGCGGGGACCAGCTGTTTTGAGAGTGGCTCGAATCATGCAAAGAGCGTGTCCCAAAGATGCCAGTCGTGACTTTTAAGCAACTCATCGAGAGCGACGGGATAGCTTTCGTCCCGAGCCCTCTTCCGAAGAACGCCTTCGTGAGTCGTGGCGGCACCTGTAGTCGCATTGCTCCGCAGCACAGACTCGTGAACAACCGTGACGCTCGCACCCGAGTCGATTAACTCCCGCGCCTGGTCTATCCGCCCACGGAAGTTCGGTGATGGTGAGTTGGCACTGCCGAGCAACATCACGGCGTAGTTCGCGATCGCGACGTCCGGCCCACCTTCACCTTCGGTGCTGTTCGTCCGATCGTGCAAAAAATTGACGACTCGAATCACATCGACGGGCGCGACCGAGAGATCGCCATTGGTGTCGATGTAGAAGATCTCGGTGTGACCAGCGACAGAGGTCGGCGGAGAAAGTGGCGGAGAAAGTGGACCAGGTCCGCTTGTATTCAATCTGTTCACAATGATCAGCGCGTCCAGCGGCGATACGCTGCCGTCACGATTGGTGTCCAACGCGCGAAGCGGGTTGAGGAATGGAATTGTGTTGACGACTTGGACCGTCGCGCTGTCTTGTGTGAGGACGTGCATGTCTTGGCTGTCGACGATTTGCGGAATCTCGACCTTCCAGCCAGCGCCCAGATATCCTGACATGCCCCCAGCGGCTTTTGTCCTACTCACTCCCTGACAGGGCGGGGTTTGACGAAGAAGTGGAGGTCCCTCGCGCTCCAGGGGAATCAATCAAAAACTTCGAACACCAATCAGACGCGTTAGCTCCAGCAAGAATGCCAAAAATCCTCGAAAAAACAGAAAGATATGTCAGGTCATCTGGAGTCAGAGCAGGAGCCGTATGAGGGAATAGTTCACGTCCGGATCTGTGCGGGGGGGCCGCCGGCAACGGCGGTCCCTACCGCGTTCGCGTGGCGGCTGATTTGCGCGGTGTTTTGAAGAATGCTGAGCGGTTCACGAAAGGACGGACCAGGGGTCCATCCTACGGCTCATTGCGGCCACATCCGGCTTCTACGGCATCCGTTTCATGGATGCCTCGCGAACTGAGTTGCGCCGCGGCGAGTTCCTTGCTGCGCTGATTGGAAGCGTCGGTACTCGTCTGACGTTGGCTCTTCAACCAGCGGGCCAAGCGTAGTGCTTGCGCTTTCGGTGTCGAGGCGTATTGCTGAACGCCATAGCTGGGTTCCAGCCGTGTCATCCAAAACCGTTTGTAATCCAGGCAGGTGGGGCCGAAGTCGAGCGTCCGGTCGCCGCGCGTGAAGCTGTCTTGGATCAGACGCGTCCAGAGCGCATTGCCCGGTGCCAGCTTGGCAAGATCCGGGACAAAGCCGACTCTCATCAGGTCGACGTAGCCTCGGAAATGGTAACCATAGGCGAAGGCGATCGGCCGATCATCGAGCAACAGCATGTTGACGTCGGCGGCACCGGCGTCGACGGCGGCGAGATGAACATCGCGGAGCAGCGGCCGCACGTGATCGTGGTGCATCGTGTTGCCTTCGACCAGCCCGTCCTGCCAACTGGTCCGGGCGATCGATTCGCAGGCGTCGTACAAGTCCCAGCGCGGTTCTACGTCGGACGTTACCAATCCGCCCGGGCGATAACGTTCGTAGCGAATCGTTCCCAATTCGTTTAACCGTCGCTCGCAGCGTTCGACATTGCGGCGGCGATTCTTCTGGGCATTACGCGACTCCCAGTAGCTGTCCCAATCACCCGTCAGATCCAGCAGCGCGACACGTGTCGCTTCATCGCACTCGCGCCCGACAAAGTCAACGGTCGTGGAGGCGGATTCCGAATTGACGGCTCGCGGCCCTCCCGTCGCGGCGGCGATCGGAAGGGTCGTGAGATCGACCAGATCGAATGTCCTTCGTGAACGCCACACGTGATGGAGCGCCGCGGTGAGCGTCTCTTCGGGCAACACGCTGATTGGTCCATAGAAGCTTCCCCAGCCGTCCAGCGGAAAATGGAGCACTCGCATCAATCCGCAAGACGTCAATTCGCGCTTGATGCAGAGTGGGACAAAGCCGTTTGGTTGCGCGCCGTCCGTGGTGACGACCACAAACAAGTTCTCGTCGGACGCGGCATGTCGCCAGCGCGCCGCCAGCCATTCGGCTGATTGGAAAAACGACGCGTGCGGCGTGACGGCGAGTAACTCTCGCCACGCCGACTTATATTCCGTGAGCTGGTCAGCGTGGCAAAGCTCAAAGGTGCGTTCCATCGATGGTTCCGATGTGTTCCGTTAACAAGTCTCAGCCAGTTCCTGCACAGTCTCGGATCGCTCGCGATTGTCGGACGAAGAGGCTTGCCGCGGCTGGTCGATCGTGACCGGTCGGGCAACCGCCCACCCGAACCATGTTGATTCGTGTGCGATGGCCGTGAATCCCGCTTCCCGCAATTCTTCCCGCAATTCTTCCCACACGAAGTGATGGTGGTAGAGCGGCGACTGGGGATCGAGGTGATCGCCGACCTCGACCGGGAAGCCACGCCGACCGCGAAGCTTGCGCAAGATGTTTGCCAACGCGGCTTGCATGCGAAAGGCGAGCGTATCTCGCTCGCGCGTGTAGTAGCCGATGACAAGTGTGGCGTCGGGACGAAGCGTCTGACGGATGTTCGCGAGCAGCTCGATGCGGCGTCCTCGATCGTGAACATGCGACAGAAACTTGCGCGCGATGAAAGCTGCGTCGTACGGTGCATCTCCACGTGGCACTTCGAATCGTTCGCTCCACTGGATCGTCGCTCCGCACTCTCGGAGCGATAATTCTCGCCTCGACGCCTCGCACAGCTCTCGACCGTATTCGACACCGGTCGTGTCGTAGCCAAGTTCGTTCAAGCCGACGAGTTCCCGTGCGCCGCCCGCCGCCACGACGAGGACCGACTTGGTGTCGGCGAGATACTCGCGAACGATGTGTCGTTCCCACGGTTCCAAACCTCGCTCCGTTTCTGCCGTCACGTCCAACGGCGTTGTTTCGTCGAACGGATAGGTGTCGAACGCCTGGAACGAATCGTCATCGACCAATCCCATGAAGATCCCTGACTGAATGGCTTCGATCCACGAAGTAAGCTTCTGCGCCGTGGCTTGCGAACGCCTGAGCCACTGGATTCCCTGGGTATTCGACGGCTGCATCATGGCTTCCTCGGTGATTGATTGTCCGGCGTTGAGTCTCGCGGTCGAGCGCTCTCCCGCTCGCGTCAAAGTGATTTACGATTCAGCGCGACCGTCGTCCTCGAGCCGTTGCCGATGTGGCTCGGTCGTGATTTCGAGCGGGTCTTCACCACGTCTGCCATACGGTGGGACGTCAGCCGCTCGCCGGGTGCGTGTTTGGTCTTCGGATCGGCGTCCGATCTTTGCTTCACCACGCGTCGCTTTCGCTTGTTGGTCGGTCGCGCGGCGTCCGATTCCCAAATAGTCTGTCAGCCGGCGGCCTGCTCGAGCATTCGGACCGATCGGCGCCATCAGGAAGACCAGCCCCGCGCCGGTCATGAACCCGCCCACCAGACCAATGCCGACGATCGTTGCTCGTCCAGGACCGACCGGCGAGTCGCCGACTTGAGGGTTCTGGAATCGCGTGATCAGACTGGTTGCCTGAGCAGACGATTGCGTCGCCTTGGCGGTGGCAAGATCTTGCTTGGCTCGTTGGACGATGTTCGATCTCTGCTCAACATCGTTGACGAGAACGGCGTATTCCGCGCGCAGTCCCGCAAGTCGACCGAGCCGTGTTTGTAAATCATCCTGTTGTTTTGTCAGCGACTTGATCTGTCGCAAAGTGACCTGCAGATCGGTGTCGCAACTGCTGTGTGCTGACGCGAGTTCCGAGCGTAGACTTTGACGCACGGCCTCTTCGCCTTGAACGGCTGCCAGGACAAGCGGATGTTCGGGGCTCATCTTGCCCTGGAGGTCCGATGTGCGAAGTTGTGCGTCGACGAGTCCGTCCTTGAGTCGCTTGAGGGCCGGCTGTGCCGCGAACATGGAACTCGGCATTCCGAGCAACTCGTTGGGATTCTGCTCGGCGGCGACGAGCACTTTCATTAGTTCTTGGTGAGATTCGACCTCGCTTTGCCGTTGGCGGATCTCGGATTTCACTTGGTTCAACGCGGTTCGGAGATTGCCATCTCCCGAGCCGGATTGGTTGAGCGCTCGTAGTTTCGCCAAGTCGCGGCCAACTTCGCGTTCCATCACGGTGAGCGCTTCGGTCGACTTTTGCAGGTCCGCCGCGGCAAGTTTGAGCGTTTCTTCCAACTCGGACGTCACGCTGCCGGCCCGAGCGTTTCTTAGTTCGCCGAGATGCGTTTCGAGTTGGTCGCAGATGGCATTGGCGCGAGCGATCGCATCCTCCGGCGTCTTTCCCTTCACGGACAGATAGAGAACTTCGGTGGTGCCAAGTTCGGAACCCTTTGGTGCGCCTACCGAGATGCTTTCCTGCAACGACTGAACGTCAGCATCGGTCGGAAACTTCTTGCCGCCCAAATGTGTTTTGGGTGGGCCGAGTTGCTTCAAGGCTTCCGAGACGACAACCGAACTCTTCGCCACTTCGACGACCGTTTCCTGGAAGGCGCGCATCGATTCCGTACTATCGAAGCGTCCCTGCCGGCTCACGCCCCGGGCTTCATCGCGAATGACGAGCGCCTGCGACGCTTGCCACGTCGTCGATTTCGTGACCGCATAAAGCATGGCGACCCCTGTCATCGCTAGGGTCGGAATAATCCACAGCCAGGCGTGAGTACGAAACGCCTTCAGCAGGCTCATCACCGTCTGTTGCGACGGATTCGGTGCCGTCATTGCTATTCCCTATCGCTACGATTCCTACAGGATGATCGGTCGCGCGCTCTCGACGCGCGGAACGGACCTTGAACTATAGGTCGTGGGAAAGCGACGGGGCGGTTGGCTGAGAAGGGGAGTTTCGTCACGCACGCGGTGACCGCTCCTTCGTCTGCCCGTCCGGAACGGAATCACAGAATGATGTGGCGCAGAATCATCATTTTGTGCCACATCATTCTGTGCGAACCGGAGAAAGTCGGATCGCTCTCACGCCTCTTCGCCTTTGTAGAACTTTCGCCCCAGAGCGGGCTGGTAGGGTGTCCAGGTACTCGCCGCGTTCGCGTCGTCGGTGATCAGCTGCTTGACGGTGTAGATCTTTGAGTCGAGGTTGTCCAAGAAGTGAAGTGCGATCGCTTCGAGCGTCATTGGAAGCTTGGGGCTGCCGTACGCGTATTCACCGTGATGGCTGACGATCATGTGCTTGAGTCGAAGAGCCAGTTCGACTGGGAACGTCTCGCCAGCCAGCTTCTCGGTGTCGCGGATCTTGGCTTCGAGCATGCTGACCGCCATCACGATGTGTCCGATCAGCTGGCCCTCGTCGCTGTAGGCAAGATCCCGCTCATAAGTCAGTTCATCGATCTTGCCGATGTCGTGCAGAAAGGCACCCATCAGCAGCAGATCGGGATCGAGGCCTTCGTAATGCGGCGCGACGACGGCGGAGAGCTTCATCAGGCTCAGCACGTGCTCCAGCAGCCCGCCCCGATAGGCATGATGGTTCTTGATGCCAGCGGGGGCGGACGTGAACTTTCCCATGAACGTCTCGTCCATCAAGCAAGACTCGGCCAGATTCCGCAAGTGATAGTTCTTGATCGCCCGCAGCATCGCGGCCAGTTCCGTGGCGAGTTTGTCCACGTCCGTGGAACTCAGGGTCACGAAGTCTTCGTCGATGACCTTTTCGGGATCGACGGGTTCGACGCGCGTGACAATCATCTGCAACATGCCGTTGTACAGCTGGGTCGTGCCGTTGACCTGCACATAGTCGCCGTTCTCGAAGCTGTCGGCAACGCGATCGGTCGCGTTCCACATCATGCCGCTGAGCGAACCCGACTTATCGGACAGCCGCACCGCGAGGTAGAGGTTTCCGTTGCGATTCGTCCGCAACTGCTTCTCGGCGGCGAGAAACACCTCGTCGACCGATTCGTTCTCGGTGAGCTGATTGACAAAGCGACGTGTCATGAGCGAACTTTCGGTGGGTTAATGCGGTCAGTGGAACGAGCGATTCTAGGAGGCAACTCCGATTCCATCAAGGATATCGAACCGCGCAGGTCGTATTGCGACTCTTGCGGTGTGTTCCCTAGAATGCCGCTGCAAGTTCACCCAGCGAGAAAGTAATGGCTAAGCCGCCGAAGAACGCGATCAGTCCCACGCGTGAAGAAGATTATCCCGAATGGTATCAGCAAGTGATTAAAGCCGCCGAACTGGCGGAGAACTCGCCGGACGTTCGCGGCTGCATGGTGATCCGGCCGTGGGGATACGCGATCTGGGAGAACATGCAGCGAGTCCTCGACCGCATGTTCAAAGACACCGGACACGTCAACGCGTACTTTCCGCTCTTCATTCCGTTGAGCTTCATCGAAAGGGAAGCCGCGCACGTCGAAGGGTTCGCCAAGGAATGTGCCGTCGTCACGCACCATCGCCTGGAACCTGGGCCCGATGGCAAGCTGATTCCCGCAGGGCCGCTCGAAGAGCCCTACATTGTGCGACCTACTAGCGAGACGATCATCGGAGCAAGCTATGCCCGCTGGGTGCAGTCGTATCGCGACTTGCCGATCCTCATTAACCAATGGGCCAACGTCGTCCGCTGGGAGATGCGGACGCGATTGTTCCTGCGGACGGCGGAGTTCCTTTGGCAGGAAGGCCATACCGCTCATGCCACTCGTGACGAAGCGATCCACGAGACGCGGCAGATGCTCGACGTTTACGCAGACTTCGCCGAAAACTATATGGCGATGCCGGTCATCAAAGGCGAGAAGACCGAGGGCGAACGGTTTCCCGGCGCGGTGCAGACGTATGCCATCGAGGCCATGATGCAGGACCGCAAGGCATTGCAGGCGGGCACCTCCCATTTCCTCGGCCAGAACTTTTCCCGCGTGCAGGAGATCAAGTTCCAAGATCAAAACGGCCAGGAAGAGTATTGTTGGACGACGTCATGGGGCGTTTCGACGCGGTTGGTCGGTGGGTTGATCATGACACACTCGGACGACGACGGCTTGATCATTCCGCCGCGGCTGGCACCGAAGCACGTCGTCATTCTGCCGATCTATCGCAGCGACGAAGAACGGTCGCAAGTGATCCCCTACTGCGAGAGTCTGAAACGCGAACTTGAAGCCCAATCGTTCTCGGACGGCAAAGTCGAAGTCATGCTCGACGATCGCGATCTCCGCGGCGGCGAGAAGGCCTGGCAGCACATCAAGAAGGGCGTGCCGCTGCGCGCCGAAGTCGGCCCGAAGGATATCGCCAAGAACGCCGTCTTCCTCGGCCGCCGTGATACCGGCCAGAAACAAGGCATCGGGCGGGACGAGTTTGTCGCTACCGTCTCGTCGCTGCTGACCGAGATGCAAGATGGATTGTTCCGCCGAGCAAAGTCCTTGCGCGACGACAACACCCGCGACATCGACAACCTGGACGAATTCAAAGCCTACTTCACACCGCAGGATGCCGAACGCCCCGAGATTCATGGCGGCTTCGCGAATTGTTACTTCGTGGAAACGCCGGAAGTCGACGAGCTGTTGAAGAAACTGAAGGTGACAATCCGCTGCGTGCCGGTCGGACAAGAGGAAGCAGCGGGCACGTGCGTTTTTACGGGCCAACCCACCACGCAACGCGGTGTCTTTGCGAAAGCGTATTAAGAATGTCGTCTTTCGCGCTGAGGTTATGGCAAGAATGAGCCGCTTGGCGCTAGCCTGCGGTTTCCCCGCGAGAACCGGACGCTAGCGCGTACCGGACTGATGTCGCGTCGCGAAAGGCGGCAATGAACAAACATGGGCGCAATCACCGAACCGAGACCCGTGTTGCTGCTGCTAGGTGCCTTCAGCTGCCACGACACAGTTCTCGATTGGGCCAGGCAGACGGCCGAAGCCAACTGGGGGCCGATCGCGCTGACCAGCGAGGTCTTCTCGTTTGACGATACGACTTACTACGAAAAGACGATGGGCGCTGACCTCAAGAAGATGTTCTTTGCCTTCGAGCAACTGATCGATCCAGCCGCCTTGATCGACATCAAACTTCGTACCAACGACCTCGAAGAACAGTACCGCGAGGAAAACGATCACCCGCAACCACGCCCCCTCAATCTCGATCCCGGCTACGTCACCGAAGCCAAACTCGTGCTCGCCACGACGAAAGACCGCGACCATCGCATCTATCTCGATCGCGGCATCTTCGCCGAGGTGACGCTGCACTTCTGTCGCGGTGTCTGGACGAAGCACCCCTGGACCTATCCTGACTATCAGCGCGAGGATTATCACCGCTTTCTCACGGACTGTCGCAATTACTTTCGCCAGCGATGGCGAGATTTGTCTTGATGTCTTCCGGCGGAAGTCGTCATGGCCCGTCTTGTTTCATCGTTTTGCCCCCACCAGCGGGTCGAGAAACTTGTACAGCTCTTGGGTGGCTGGATCGTCGGGCAGACCAAGGTCGGCGTTGAGCTTGTTATGCGTTGTCTCCCGCGCGCCAAATACCTGCACGGGAATTTCGGCGGCTTGGAGTACAGCGCCGAGTCGTCTCGCCTGGGCGGTGGTGTCGGGGTGGCCGGCAACATGCAGAATCAGGAATGGCGGGATGTGCTTTCCCTTGGCCACGTGCGTGACGGCTGAAAAATCGAGGTGCTTCTTGGGATCGTTGCCAAACTTGACGCGGTGGCCGAATTCCGGCAGCGGCAGGCCGTGAACGGTCTGGCGGATCTCGGCCGTCATGATGATGGCCGGCAGGTCGTAGGTGTCTCCGTCCACGGGCACGCATCCCTGGAGTACGTCAAACGGGACGCCTTCCACCTGCAAGTAGCGATCGTCGATGCAGATCAGGGCCGCCAACTGTGCGCCGGCGGAATGGCCCATCACGAAGATCCGGTTCGGATCGCCTCCGTGCCGGGCGATGTTCTTGTGGACCCAGCCCAGCGACTTGGCGACATCGCGAATCAGGACGTCCATCTCCACGTGCGGCAGCAGTCGGTAATTCGTCGAGACAAACACGAAGCCGCGTTCGGCAAACACGCGTGGCTTGATCTGAACGTCGGTCTTGTCTCCCGTCTGCCAGCCGCCGCCATGAATCCAGAAGACGACGGGTAGGTCCTTTGCGCCGTCGGGTGCGTAGATGTCGAGGACTTGCCGCTCATGAACCGGATCCGCGTACGGGATATCGGACGTGAGAGTTTGTGCCTGCGCGACAGACACGAGCAACAGGAAGGCGATTGCGGTTTTCATGGTGGATGACTCCGGCGGTGATGATCTCACGAACTCATTCTGCGGCGTTACTGCGCGGACTTGGCCACAAGTTTCGCTTTGGTCGCGGGCCAAGTGGATTTGGGCGTGGCTTCCCAGATCCGCAGCTGCTTGAACGATACGGACTCGCCGCCGACGGTCAGGCCGATGTTGGTTTTGTCGACGTCGATCGCGTCGTGCGAGCCGTACGCAACTTGCTTGCCGTCCAGGCGGGCCAGAAAATCCGGCCCGTTGATTTCGATCACCAACGTATGCCACTCGCCATCACGAATCGGCGTCTTGACTGCCCGCAGCACGGCCGCTTCGTCCGGCCCGGCGTGATCGTGGTCATCTTTGCGAGCGGTAAAACCCGCCGCGTTGATGACCACTCGCGAGTTGTGTCCCTTGGCGTCGTTGATGCTGAACGTCGTCGTCTTGGCGCCTTCCAGCATGAACGAATACTGAATCACGGCGTTGTGCAGCGGCAGATTCGCGCGAATGACCGCTCCATGCATGTCGGCCTTCAATTCCGAACCCTGGATCGCTTCCCCGGCGACTTCCCATTTTCCTTTGAGCGCCCGCCACGCCTTGCCCAGCGGCTCATCGAAATCATCGCTTAACAGCAACTTGCCCCGCTCGCACATCAGCGTCTCGGCATCGACTTTCGTCGGCTCCGCAGCGGCACTCATGGAAACAAGAACCGTGAAGTACAAACCGGTCACGAACAAGGCACGAAGTAACATGGCCGACTCCTGGAAAGAGAAAAGGAAACGCAGTCACGATGATAGCCACAGCGACGGGCGGCAACCAGCAGGCACCGGATTGGAGGCCCAAGATCGGCAGCAATGCAATCAATGAAGTAATCACCGATTCCCGGTTTCTTCCGGTCATAGAACCACGCCACGCCTGAAAGATTCTGGCGAGGTTCATCTCTCAGCTCGACGCGCAAAGGGGATGAACGGACCGCTCGTTTGAAGTGGTCGTCACGCCGTTGCCACGACTTGCCGGTTGCTGTCGCCCGGCTTCAGCTTCCAGATGTAGGCGTCGACGATGAAGTGGTGGATGTTGATCACGGCGATGACGAGCAAGACGCTTTCCGCCGGGCCGAAGCCGAACAACATGTACGCTTGCGGCCAGCAGTTGAACAGCCCGTCGCCCAGCAGCAGACTGACGGCGTAGAACCAGATCGCGTGATAGAGCGGCCCGCGTTTGTTTTGTACTCGTTCCCAGGCTCCCGCCTGGGAACGCGCTGTCCCCGAGGCTCCGCCCCGCTCCCCTCCCGCTCTCCTCCGCGCCGCAGCACTGTTGCCGCGTCAGCGATACCGAGTGGCGATCCGGAAGAGAAGAGAGGCAGAGCCTCGAATGCAGTGCGTGCCCAGGCGGGAGCCTGGGTACGAGGGCGCGCACTTTCTGCTTGCCAGGGTTGAGGCGAGTACCGACAATGGAGCTTCACTCGTTCCCAGGCTCCCGCCTGGGAACGCCTGGCCCCCGAGGCTCTGCCTCGCTTACGCCCTGGTCTCGCTCGCGCTGCTACGAGGTCTGCCGTGGAGGAGATACTGATGCGTGATGCGCATGATCGCGTTGGCCGTGAACTTGGCAAGGTCCGTGGGGCTGCGAGGTGCGACACGCGTCATCAAGTTGTTCTTCGAGTGGCTCGGTCTGAAATGCAAGACACCTTCGCGAACTTCGATTCGCAACTGGCTTCAGCGATTGGGGATTGCCAAGATGAACGAGCCGCTGGGCGACCACGAGGATCTGGTCATCATGGCCGATCACTCCAACCAAATCGGCACCGAGAAAATGCTTGCGGTGTTGGCCGTGAAGACGTCGGCGCTGCCTGAACGGGTCAAGCCTTGCAGCATCAGCACGTTCGCGTGTTGGAAGTCAAACCCGGTAGTCAATGGAAAACGGAAGACATGCAAAGCGAATACGAAGCGCTCGCCGATCGTCATGGAACGCCTCGGGTGGTGCTGGTCGATGGAGCGACGGAATTGCGAGAAGGGGCGAAATGCTTGGAAAAGCGGCGGCCCGACACGATCGTGCTGCGTGACTTTAAGCCCCGTGATTCAAACGCCGTGCGGCTAATGTCATGAAGTCGGTGGTCGGCAAAGACGAACGCTTCCAAGAGGTCACCAGCAAGATTGGCAAGACGCGATCGGTCATCCAGCAGACTCAGAACTCCTGACTTGGGCTCCACGACTTTGTCTTTTGAGATTCGTGTTTCTTGGAGTGGTGCAAAGGGTTGCGCGATTGGTGGAGGGGAGTCGG
>JAQBZB010000502.1 GCA_027622275.1 Planctomycetota bacterium
CGTCGATCACACCACGGGAGAAATCCTCCTCTGCTGCCAGGAGATCAGCGGCGGCTTGGCCAACCTGCTCAAGAACGAGTGGCACGGGCGGTGCCTGATTGTCCGCAGCGCCGATGATGGCCAGACGTGGTCGTCGCCGCAGGAGATCACTGATAGTGTGGGCCATTTCGCGGCGGGGCCGGGCGTGGGCCTGCAAATGAAGTCCGGGCGGCTGGTCGTTCCCGGTTACTCCAAAGAGGGCTCGCGAGTGATCTATAGCGACGACCACGGTAAGACCTGGCACGCCGGCGCAACCGTCGCCAACAAAGGAGCCAATGAGTCGCAAGCCGTCGAGTTGGCCGACGGATCGCTCTTGATGAGTATGCGTCAGGGAGGGCGTTGCCGCGCTATCGCCGTCAGCCGCGACGGAGGCCAGACCTGGAGCGAGGAGTCGAACGCGGAATCGCTCCCCGATCCGGGCTGCCAAGCCAGTATCCTGCAATATGACAACCCAACGCGAGGTGTGCGTTCGATCTTGTTCGCCAATCCGCCTCATCCCGGTCCCTTCGAGGCCCGGACCAATCTCACCGTCAGAATCAGCGACGACGAAGGACAGTCCTGGGCCGTCTCCCGCGAGGTCAATCCCGGGCCCGGCGCCTATTCCTCTCTGGCAGTCTTGGCCGACGGCGACACGATCGGACTGCTGTACGAAACCGGCACCGCCCACCCCTACGAGAAGATCAGCTTCGCCCGATTCAACCTCGAATGGCTCACCGCCAAGCCGGCCGGCCAATGACATAATTTCCACCTCCGAGTTTCCCTTGTAGTGCCGGCTTTAGCCGGAGCATGGGCTGGATATTCATGGTTTGACAGACGGACTTTCGGGCTAAAGGCCGCACTACAAACATAATGGGATGATCGAATTAGAAAGGTATTTCTTGAAAACGCTTATCATGTTCATGACGCTCGCGCTCCCCGCCGTCGCGACCGCGGAAACTTACCACGTCTCCGTCCACGGCAGTGACGCGGCGGCCGGAACAGATGCGGCGCCCTGGCGCACGCTCCAGCATGCGGTGAATACGCTGAAACCGGGCGATTCGGCGCAAGTTGGGCCGGGAATCTATCGCGAGCGCATCGAGTTCACGCGCGGTGGCACGGCTGAGGCGCCGGTCACGCTCACGGCGATGCCTGGCGCGCGTGTGGTTGTCTCGGGTGCCGACCTGTTGCCCGACGCATGGAGCCCGTTCGAGGGGTTCGATGGCGCCTACAGCCACGACTGGGCTTGGCGGTTTCCGATCAACGGGCCTGCTGACCTCACGCATCCCGCTGACAAAGAGCATGAGCTGACGGGCCGTGCGGAGCAGGCGATACATGACGGCCGGCTGTTGCGGCAGGTGTTGCGGCGCGAGCAACTTGCACCCGGCACCTTCTGCGTCGATCTGGACGGCAATAAGCTCTATGTCTGGTTGCGCGACGGCGGGAATCCGTCGGGCACCGACCTCGAAGCGAGCACACGAACGCAGTGGCTGGCGGCCGCCCCAGGCGTCTCACATGTTTGCGTTCGTGGGATCACGTTTCGCTATGCAGCGAACCACGCTCAACGCGGCGCATTTTTCGTAGGGGGCGGTTCACGCGGCTGGGTGATTGAAGATTGCGTCTTCGAACGCGCGAATGGGCCCGGCGGCAGCTTCGCCGGCGAAGGGCACATGATCCGCCGCTGCGTTTTCCAAGACAATGGCCAACTTGGTTTCGGCGCGTCAGGCTGCCATCAGACGCGTGTGGAAGAGTGCGACATCTACCGCAACAACAGCAAGGGCTACTCGAATGCCTGGGAAGCGGGTGGCCTGAAGATCACGCTGTCGCGTGCCTTTGTGATGGATCGCTGTCGCGCCGTGGACAATCGAGGCGCCGGTATCTGGTACGACATCGGCAACGAGAAGGCCGAGGTTTCACACTGCTATATCGCAGATAACGACGAGGCTGGCATCTTTTACGAGATTTCCTACAGCCTTCACGCCCATGACAACTTGATCGTCAACAACGCCAATCACCGCGAGAAACCCCGCGGCGCCTGGGGCTTCGGTGGAATCACGCTCTCCTCCTCCGAGGATTGTCTCCTTGAGAACAACATGCTGGTTGGCAACCGCGACGGGATCACCTTTCGCGAACAGAACCGCACAACGCCCCGCATCGACGGCGGCGAACACCGGGTACTCAACAGGAACCACATGATCCGCAATAATGTGGTGGCTGTCTCGCAGGCGCACAACATCGGATTCTGGATGGACACGACCTTCTTCGGCCCGCATCCGAAGGGGCACGACAAGAGTGATCCGATCTTCGAGGATCCGAAGACGCTGAACTTCCGTTTCGAGAACAACTTGCTTTTTCCGCTCCCCGGCCAGCCCAACTATCTTTACGGCTGCGTCTGGCGGTCCAAGAGCAAGCAAGCGAACTCGGCGGCGGAATTCACGGATATCTCCGGGATCGCTGACAGTTCAAGGAGCGGCGACCCGCAGTTCACCGACGCGATCGCGCACGACTTCCGATTGTCGTCCGACTCTCCGGCTAGCAAACTAGGCGTAGGCGTGCGCGACCCCGAACGTATCCCACGTCGGTAGACGTAGCGAAAGTCGTCGTGGAGTTCGATGTTGAAACTAACGCGTTCACTAAAATTAAAGGAAAACCCGGATGGTGAATCTCTACGCTGCATGAGTGGTGGGAAGGGCGCGAGCGACTGCACTTTGACACAGAACGAAATAGAAGTTCTATCGCGCACGCAATCGTTGTTTGAGATGATGCAAACGCGAGCCGGCGCCGGGTAAAGTCTTGATAGGTCGTGCGATTGCTCGATTGACTGCTGTGGCCTCGGATGCCACGATGGTAGCGGCGGGGCTTTTAGATTCTTAGTTTCTGCTACCTAGCTGTTCCATTTTCAATCGCGCCATATGTTCTGTGGCAAAGCAGTCAAAGTATGAAAACGATCATCTTGACACTCATGGCAACCCTGACTGCGACTGTATTCGCTGATGACCCAGAATCCGCATTGGCAGTGAATGCTCGTGCAATGTACGACCAAGCGTTGCAGGAGGCCGATGTGGAACAGGCGGCGGCGATCAAGTCATTGAAGGAGCGCGAGGTTCTGGAAGAAGCGGGATTACCGGCCGTTGATAAGTTAACGGCAGATTATGAAGCTAGCATCAAGGCC
Source organism: Planctomycetota bacterium (assembly GCA_027622275.1). Classification (GTDB taxonomy): domain Bacteria; phylum Planctomycetota; class Planctomycetia; order Pirellulales; family Pirellulaceae. Next base: position 3,188 of record JAQBZB010000502.1, read on the forward strand.
GCGACCAGCGAGTATGATGCGCAAATATTGCCAGCCAAACAAAAATATCGGACGGCCCTTGAGGCTGCGTCGGATGCCGCCTTTGAGGATCAGGACCTTGAGGAAGTGAACCGCATTTCTGCAGTGTTGGAACCACTCTTAGTTGAAGGGAGCGGTATTGAAAATGCTGCATCAGCACCGTTTAAGAATTCGTTGGGGATGTCATTTAAGTCATTGCTGGGCGGTCCGGATGGTGCGTTTTCAATCGGCGTGTACGAGGTGACGCAGCAGCAGTACAAGGCAGTAATGGGCAGCAATCCGAGTTATTTCAAGGGGGCGAACAACCCAGTTGAGACGGTGAGCTGGAATGACGCTGTGGCGTATTGTGCGAAGCTGTCCGCGTTACCAGCTGAGGTCGCGGCAGGCCGAGTTTATCGCTTACCGACTGAAGGGGAGTGGGAGTACGCATGTCGTGCAGGTACGACAACGGAATATAGTTTTGGTGACGATGATCAGGACTTGGGGAAGTACGCATGGTTTGATGACAATAGCGGCCGTAAAACGCACGCCGTAGGTGAGAAGCTTCCGAACGATTGGGGCCTGTACGACATGCACGGTAATGTGTGGGAG
>JAQBZB010000006.1 GCA_027622275.1 Planctomycetota bacterium
CTCGTGAACGGAGCGGTCAGCGGCCCCGTGTCATCGGGGTCGGGCAGCGTCATCTTCGTCACCTGATTGAGCACGTTGTAGGTATAGCTGGTGGTGTTCCCCGAGTCGTCCGCGACTCCCGTGCGGCGCCCTTGATTGTCATAGCTGAACGTCGTGTCTCGTCCCAGCGGATCGGTGATCTTGTCGAGTTTTCCCTGGTCGTTGTAGGCGTAGGTCGTGATGGGCGATGTCTGGGAACCGGCCCCATCGGGATCGGGTTGCGTCATCTTCGTCACCCGTCGCAAGTTGTCGTATTCATAGGCAGTCACGCCGTCCAATGCATCCGTCACGCTCGTCACCTTCCCCAGGTCGTTGTAAGCATATCCCGTTTCGGGACTCGTCTGCGCACCAGCACCATCGGGATCAGGGGCCGTCACTTTGGTCACGCGGCCCTCGTCATCATATAGAAACGAGGTGACGCGTGACAACGGATCCGTGACGCTCGTGACTCTCCCAGCGTTGTCATACGCGGAAGTCGTCACCGGCGCGGCCAGCGCCCCGCCCCAGTCGGGATCGGGCTCGGTCACCTTCGTCACCCGACTGCGACTGTCGTATTCGTACGTGGTCTTGCGCCGCAGCTGGTCGGAGACTTCGATCAGTCGTCCCATGTTGTCGTACGTGTTGAGCGTATAGGGACGGCCCTGTGGACCACTTCCATCCGGATCGGGCAAGGTCGTTCGCTCGAGCAAGCCGCGGTCGTTTAACGTGTAACTGGTTTGGTAGCCGCTTTCGTCGGTCACGTGTGCCAGTCTCTCGTCCGCATTGTAGGCGTACTGCGTGGCGGGGCCGACGTCATCGGGTGGCAGCAGCCCTGACGGCACCTGCATGACCTGGATCACATTGCCGGAACTGTCGTACTTGTAGCGAGTTTCGGTATCGAGCGGATCGATCAGTTTTGTCACTCGTCCCAAGTTGTCGTAGACATACTCGGTGATGACTTCGCCCAGAACTCCCGGTCCGTTTTGCTGAGTGCGCCGCCCGGCGTCGTCGTAGCTGTACCACAGACCACCAGAGCCCGTGAAGTCAACGTAGCCGATTTCCGTGACGTTCCCAGTTGCATCGTAGGTGTACGTCGTTTCGGGAGCGACGAGTGATCCGGCACCGTCGGGATCAGGTTGGGTGACCTTCGTGACCCAGCCCCGGCTGTTGTAGATGTTCGTCGTGTCATTGCCTAACGCGTCAGTAATCTTGGTCACTTGACCAACTGCATCGTATGCGTAGGAAGTGGTTGCACTCTCGCGATCCGTCGTGGCAGTGAGGCGATTCAGCGTGTCGTAAACAAACGTTGTTTCTTTCGCTCGTTCGTCGGTGATCTTCGTCCCGTTGTCAGCGGAATCGTAGGTGAACGAGACCGTCGTACTGTCCGGGTTCGTGATTGTGGTAAGTCGACCGGACGTGTCATAGGAGAACGATGTGTCTAGTGCCACAAGGGAACCAAGGCCATCCGGATCCGGCGTTGTCTCTTTCGTCACACGACCCGCCGTGTCGTAAGTGTAGGTCCACTCGAAGGCATCCCCATCGGTGAACTTGGTTTGATTTCCGCTCGTGTCGTACGTGTATTGTGTCACTCGGCTCAACTCGTCTGTCGCGCTTGCCACCTGGTTGAACGTGGTCGTGTAGGTCCAGGTCCGGCTGTAGCCGCGTGGACTCATGCGATAGACGACGTTGCCGCTCGCGTCATGACCGAAGATCGTGATGGGGCTGGAGTAGGTCGTTTGAGCGCCATCCGGATCGGCTTCGATTACCTTCGATATCTGGCCATGTTGGTTGCGTTCGATTTCCGTCTTGTATCCCAACGGGTTCGTCGCTTCCGTCAAGTTACCAAAGCGATCGGTGCGGAAGGTGTTCACCTTGCTGCGTTCATCGGTGACGCTGCCGGCGGGGTCCGCGGCCGTCAAGCTGTTGCCGGTCGTTCCCGTGGGAAGACCGACCGTTTGTAACGCTGTCAGTTGCCAGATGTTCGCGTCCGGATGCGTGATCTTCTTGAGCCGATCGTGCGACCCGTACTCGAACTGCGTGGCGTCATTCAGTGGATTGGTGACTTTGGTTAACTGGTGCGACGTTGCATCGTACGTGAAGGTCGTCTCGGGCGCGGTCAGTGGTCCGGCTCCATCGGGGTCGGGCTGCGTGATCTTGGTCAGCCGGCCGCTTCCGTCGTAGGTCAAGGTGGCCGTGCGGCTGGCGAAGTCGCTGACCGATGTCAGTTGCCCGCTGGTGTACGTGAAAGTCGTATCACGCGAGAACGGATCGGTGATCTTGGTGAGCAGGCCGCTGGTGTACGTGTACGTCATCGTATTGCCGTTACGATCTTCGCGCGAGATGAGCAAACCGGTCGAGGAGAAGTGGGCCTCGATGCCAAGCTTATCCGTCAGCGTGAACGTGTTGTCGACGTTCTTCACCAAGGTTGAAAACGTGAGATCGCCTGCCGCCGCCTGGTATCCGCCGCTCCCCTCCTTTTCAAACCACAAGGCATCGCCGCTGGACTGCACCCACAGCGCACCGCCCGTATCAACGACCAACGAATCCAACCCGGCGAGTTGCCAGCCGCGGCCAAACGCCTGCGCGCTGCCGCCGCGATTGACGACGTCTTGGCTGCCAGTGAAGGTCCGTGTGCTGGAACCCATCATCGAATTGGCCGTCAGATCGATTGCATAATCGTAATGCCCCGTGGCCAGTGAACTCGCATCGGCCTGTAACGCAAACCGCAACGAATCTCCCGGCGACAAACCGGTCGTGCCATAGTTGTACGTTGTTCCGGCGGAACCGTTGAATGTCAGCAGGGCGTCGATGCTGTCGGGCGTCATGCTGCTGGAGAGCAACGACGTTTCGACAACGACGATCGGTTTGGGCAACGTGTTCGATTGGTACACGAGCGCCAGCCCCGGCGTCAACGGCTGCGCCAGTTCAAGACCACCGATGAGCAAAGAACCGCCGCGCGCCGCCTCTTCAAGATTCGTCCGCGCGCCAAAGTCGCCACCCACGGCGATGGACACCGTCACGACATTGCTGTCGACCGCACCGTCATTGGCTTTGTACACGTAAATGTATCAACACCCGCGAACGCCGGATTCGGCGAGTACGTAAACGTGCCGTTGGAATTGAACGTATTTTCGAAGAACATCCAAAATAGTTTTCGCGACTCACTCGTGCTGATTCTCGGGGATACGGCGAAATCAGCAGGGATAACTCGGACGGCGACGGCCAGATTCAAGATTTACATCAGAGCAGCTATTTCAAGGCAAATCCCCTTTCGCTCAGCTGAGCTTGTTGACTGATGATAAAATCAACGGCAATCGCGGTCGCGATCTTCAGCAAGTGGACTCCGTCGCCCCCATCGGCGCGTCGAAACGCAGCTTGCTAATCTGCGTCGGTCACATCGACTTCCGCGCCAAATGGCAAGCGGACGCTGGCCGTTGGTGTGTCAAAATGATTGCACGCGGTGACGGTTCTGGGCCGCCAACTTGGTCACCGTGAAAGCGCTCAGGTCGACAACTCCTGGCGCATCTAGCCTGCAGAATCCTCGCGTGCCGAAAATAAGACTCTTCTCGATGAACACCACCACGAGGACCCTCGTTCCCAGGTTCCTGCCTGGGTACGCACTGTCTTGGAGGCTCTGCCTCGCGTGTGAGATCTTCGTCGCGAACCAATGGGCAGTCAGAGCCTGCAATTCGTTGGGTTACCAGGCGGAGTCTGGTAGCCAGATGGTGGCGTTCACCGAGAAGTGTCCGAAATACTTTTATTGCTCGCGAAGGAACCGCTGGCGAGCGTAACATATTCCGCTAGGGGAAGTGGCGGCGCAAACGGCCGCTCGAAGGATGCCCATACGCGGAGCCAAATGTGGAGAAGCAATTGATGTTCGACGCGGCCTGGAAGGTGCGCGCCACGGACGGCGACGAACAAGCGATGCGCGAGTTGGTCGATGCAGCATTGGAACCCTTGTTTCGCTTCTGTTTCTACCGGGTCGGGAGAAACCGGCATCTGTGCGAGGAAGTCGTCCAAGAGACGATCCTTCGTGCGATCGCCGAGTTGCCGAATTATCAGCCGGAGCGATCCGCGGACAATGTCCTGCCGTGGCTGACGGGATTGGCGCGGAACGAGATCCGTCGGGCTCTGTCGCGCGAACCCGCGACAACCAGCCTGGAAACCATCTGGGCCAAAATGGACGAGGATCTGCGGACGATCTTCAGTCGGCTTGAATCCTCGCCATTGGCCGACGACGTCCTCGCGCGTGAGGAAACCCGCGAGATGGTCAACGCCACGATGTCGCAGCTTCCGCAACACTATCGCGAGGCATTGGAAGCCAAATACGTTTCGCGGCAAAGCGTCCGTGACATCGCTACGCAGCGATCCACTTCGGAAAAGGCGGTCGAGTCGCTGCTGACACGAGCCCGACGTGCGTTCCGTGAAACATTTCTCGCCTTGGCGCGAAACCTTAACACCGAAGCGCTAAATCCATGAGTTGTAGCACAGCAAACCGTGAGAGTTGGTCATGAATAAACCCGAGCAAACGAATCAACCTTCTCCTCAAGAGAACGTGATCGGCGATCAAAATGTGGAACGACTGTTAACCACGGCTTACCAGCCCGAAGCGCTCGACCCTGAGTTTGTGCGGCGGGTCCATGCACGTGCGGGCGAGGCGGCGAAGGAGGGTCGTCGTCGGACGGCGACGTCTCCAGCGAGTTCTAACGATGCCTGGAGTAAGCCGCGTTTGTGGCTAGCCGCTGGGTGCATCTCGCTCGCGGTAGTTTTCGCTGCGGGATACTTCGTCGCAAACAAAGGCCCCCGGAAAACCGACTACTATCCGGATGGCACACTTGTTTGGATCAATGGCCAGGCTTACGTACCAGCCGGGTCGGGCGCGCCGGATGGAGGCAATGATCCTGTCCTGAAACCGTTGCCGGTCACCACACATGCTGTCAGTCGAGAAGACAGTGAGCTGCTGCGGATCGGCGAGCAAGGGCTGACTCCGCGAAGGCGACCCGCCGAAACTCCGTCCGAGATTGTTTCCATCGGAGATTCGATCATCACGCGGCGCGGCGAGCGGCGGCGTGTCGAGTTGCCGGATAAGTCCATCTTGTATGTCAATGAAAGTGCTTCGCTCAGAATTGACGCAGCTCGGCGAATCACGGTCGAGACAGGTGAAGTCTTTGTGGAAGTCTCGCCTGCGGAAGCCAACGGCGGCAACAAGTTCGTCGTCCAGACTCCCGCGCGTGACGTGACGGCCGTGGGGACGAAGTTTGCAATCAACGTCAAGGCGGAAGGAACGGACGTCGCCGTCACGCAAGGCAAAGTGCAAGTCACCGGCATCCAGCAGATGCTGCTGGCTGGGCAACAGTTCCGCGCCGACGATATCTCGCCGCTTCCCCGCACATCCCACGTTCTGGATTGGACACGCGAGTTGATGACAGCCGCCGAATCGCCTTTGGTACCGGCGAGTGAATATGGCGGTGGAGCACTCGTGGCCATCGATCCTCACGGGCAACAGACGAAGCTCTCGCTCCGCAAATACCACGTTGATGTCCACATCGAAGACGGTTCGGCGCGGACGACGATCGATCAGACTTATTTCAATCACCAGTCCGGCCGTCTGGAAGGGACGTTCTACTTCCCGCTCCCGCCCGACGCATCGATTTCGCGGCTGGCGATGTACGTGAACGGCCGGCTGATGGAAGGCGGCATGGCCGAGCGAGAGCATGCTCGCAACGTATTCGAGACGATCAAGTACCGGTCGCTCGATCCCGCGCTGTTGGAATGGGTTGATGGCAGTACGTTCAAGATGCGCGTGTTTCCACTGGAAGGCCGGCAGGAGAAACGAATCATCCTCAGCTACACGCAACGTCTGGATAACAACTATGGCAGTACGCAATATCGCTTTCCGGTCGGCCACAACATGGACGTTGTCCGCGACTGGTCGGTCAAGCTGCACGTCGCTCAAGGCGCGGTGCTGCGGTGGGAATGCACGTCGCACGATCTGATTGCAGATACGCAGGAAGGCCACCTGACGTTGACGGCCTCGGACCACAATGCAAAGCCCGATCGGGATATTGTAGTCGGCTTGTTCGACGAAGGAGAACGCGGAGATCCGCTGAGTGAGCGCTCACGATTCTCGACCGTCGAACATGATGGCTCGCATTATTTGATGTTGCGGTTTCGTCCGGAGCTGGAAACCGCCAAGCAGCGCGAACGCCGCGATTGGGTGTTCTTGCTCGAAGCCGATGGCAGCCGCGACCCGCTGCTGGCGCGGGCGCAAGTCGACATCGTCAAAACGCTGCTGCAAAACGCCGAGCACGACGATACGTTTTCGATCGTCACGGCCGGGACACGGGTTCACGCCTTCGCCGCAAGTCAACAACCGGCAACGCCCGACAACATCGCCGCGGCGGTCGCGTTCCTGGACAAGATGCATTTGGTTGGTGCGTTGAACTTGGAGCAAGCGATCGCAGCCGCCGGCAACTATATGCAGGCCGCCGATCGCCCCGTGTTGGTTCACGTCGGTGCTGGCATTCCGATCTTGGGAGAACTAGAGATCGGCAAGTTGGTTGAAATGCTGTCGAAGGATGCGCCTTACGTCGGCGTCGGAGTGGGTAAACGCTGGAATCGGCAGTTCATGAGAGCGGCGGCCAGTCGCACCGGCGGCTACTTTACGCAAATCAATCCGGACGAATCGATCAATTGGCGGGCCTTCGAACTTGTCTCGTCGCTGAACACACCGCGTCTCTCGGATATCCGCGTCGTAGCAGATGACGGGCAGGTCGATTTCCTGGTGATGAAGGACTGGGTGTCGCATGGCGAGGAGATCTGTGCGGTCGCGCGTTTGCAACTGGGACAGACTGGCGTCGAGTCGGTGACGGTTTCGGGTTCCGTCGGTGGACAACCGTATCAGCGGACGATTTCTGCCGGGAAAGTGGAGGAGCGTGCCGAATACTTGCCGCGCATGTGGGCCAAACTGGCGATCGACGAAATGGTCGCGCGCGATGCCGAGCAGAACAAGTCGCGGATTATCGAACTCAGCAAATCGATGTACGTCATGTCGCCGTTCACATCGCTACTGGTGCTGGAGAACGATGAGATGTACGAGCAATACAACGTCGATCGCGGCCGCAAGGACCATTGGGCGTTGTACCCTTGTCCGGACAAGATCGAAGTCGTGCATGAGCCGCTGCACGGGCCGCCGCCCGCGGTAACTTCCGAACCAAGCGGCGAGCCGGCGAAGCCTTCGCTGGAGCAAGTTCTGCAAACACTTTTGGTGCGGACCTCCGATTTCGGCTACGGCACCTTGGCGACCGTCAACCGGCTGCCGACGTTCTCGTTCACGACCGTCTCGACAACGGTGAGTGTACCGGATGGTGGTACGGTTCTGCTCGGCGGAATCAGACGGCTGCAGGAAGCTCGATCCGAACGGGGCATTCCGATGCTGAGCAACGTGCCGTACGTAAATCGTCTCTTCAAGAATGGCCGATATGACGGAACCGCGAACACGCTGATGCTGATGGTTACACCGCGCATCATCATCCAGGAGGAAGAAGAAGAGCGTCTGGGGATCGAAATCGTCGACGACTCGAACGGGCGAGTTTTTCGTAATCCCCGTTACGGTAATGGTGATGCCGCGCTGGCGGATTTCGATTCGTTGATCGAGTTGATCACCAACACCATCGCGCCAGAGACATGGGACGATGTGGGCGGCCCCGGTGTTAGCGACCCATTCCCGACGAACCTCAGCTTGGTGATCAGCCAGACGCAGCAAGTCCACGACCAGACGATCCGCGGTTACGACCGTCTACGGAGCCGCGTCTATCCCGTGGGTGACCTTGTCATTCCCATCACACAGGCACACTCGAGCGGCTTCGGCACGGTGCTGCTCACGGACGGCGTGGACGCGGAACTACCGATCTTGTATCCCGACGCTCAAATTTGGCAAGAGTTGACTCGCCGTCGCAAGCAATACGCGTCGGTTGACCTGGCGGGAAAACTCGGGATGTCCGAGGAACGGATCTTGGCCGAGCTTGATAAGAAAACGGAGTTCAAATTCCGGGAGCGACCGCTGAAAGATGTGATCGAGGACATTGCGAATCGCCACAACCTACCGATTGTCATCAACAGCGCAGCGATCGAGGACTACGGCATCGCGCTCGATACACCGATCACGTTCAAGACGCAGGGCCGCAAGCTGAAGTCGGCTTTGAGCCGAATGCTCGACGAACTCGACTTGACCTACTTCATCGCGGACGACGTGCTACAGATCACGACACCGGTGGACAGCCAGCTCGTTTCACGTTTGTACTGGTCGGACGAGATGCTCTTGCTAGTTCGGCGCGACGGTTCGGCCGGTCAAGTTGACGTCGGCCACGACGCGCCGGCGCGGTTGCCGATCTTGGACGACCCACGCCTTGTTGACCGTTGGGCCGAGATTCTGACCCAGCGGCTGTCGCAAGGCGCGGAGCAGCCGAGCTTGCTGTACCTCCGACCGCAATCATTTGGCAATCGCCGGACATTTCGGCATCTCGTCAGCTTCGCTCCCGCGATCACGACGACCAAGGCCGACGCTTTGGCCGTGCTCGAGGAAGAAGCGGAACTGAAGAACCCGCCCAAGATCGGCACGGTTGACGAGCGGGCGCGCGAGTTGATCGAGGCGGGGCGCGGTCGAGGCTGGCAGTTGGTCACGCTGCGCGACCAGGGAAATCGTGTTGTCCTCGAACTAGCGATCGACGGACAGGGACGTTTCCGGTTCGACCATCGAACCGAGCACGGGCTAGGCGAAACGGCAGTCTGCGATGGCGAGACGCTACGGCATCTGTACCCAGAGTTAGGGCTCGGCACGACGCGGCGGATGAGCCGCTTTCATCGAGCGGACTTGGCGCGGCTGGTCCCCTGGCTGCTGCCGCCGGTCGACGACTTGGCGATGGGTGCCGATTTGCGATTAGTCGGTCCGAGCACGGTCGCCATTGCCCCTCACAGATTCGACGAGGCAAAGGACAGCGAAGGCCAACCGCAGACCTACGTTCGTCTGCACCTTGTGTTCGCCGCCGACGGACGCCTCGCGGAACGGCGCGTGGTCGAGATGCCTTCCGGCAAGACGATCCTGCGAGTTGCTTATGCGGCCGATGGGACTGTCCGCTGGTTCGATGGCGACGACCAGCAACAGGGCGAGTTTCAGATCGCGGTCGAGAAGACTTCCGCGCCGGACCTTAAACCGGCCGTCGACGAACTCGTACTTCTGCCAATGCCCGTGCGCGAACGCGCGCACGTTTACGAGATCGCGAAGCAGGCGGCACTGAATTCGGCAACATCGTCCGAGAAGACCGATGCGTTGCAGGCGATTGCGAACCGTGATCGGACACAAGCGGACGATCCGGCTGACTGGAACGAAGAAGATGCCTTGCGGTTGCTCGCCGCGAGCCATTGGCAAGATTCCTCGGAATTGCAGGACGTGATCGGACGCCGGTTCTTTGCCCGAGGCGACCGACGGCTGGGGTTCTACACATTGCTGCTTTCCAGCGGCGAGCGTTGGAAGATTGATCAGCGTGTTCAACTTGGTGACGGCACCACCACGCGAATGGAGCCCTTGGCCGACCACCCCAATTCACCGCTGGCTCGCTACATCGATAGCCAAATGCGAAACGCAAAACTCGACGCGCGAGAAAGTGGCAGTCCGGGCGAGGAACCGCAACACGACTTCATCACGCAACTCGCGGAATACGAAAGTTTGTGTACACGCTGGAGCCTCGCGAACGACCCGCCGGGCAACGCAGAAGTCCGCCGCCAAGAGTTAGACGAACTGTTCGGCTTTATCCAACGCTGCGACAGCACGACGTTTGCCTTCACGTTGCTGCGGCGTCTGCAACGACGTTACGAAGACTCGCAACCTCACGGCCGGATCGCGGAAGCGCTGATTGCGCTGGAGAAGCACGGCACGATCAGCTATGTCGTTAAGTACGAACTCGCTCGCTCGTTGGCCTCTGCCGGTGACAAGGAACAGGCGCGGAATCTGTTCGTTCAACTTCATCGCGAAGTTCTCGACGAAGGGATTCTGCCGCCGATTGACGAAACGTTTCGTGCTGCGTTTCGTAATTCGGTTCCGGATCGCGACGATCCGTTTGCAGATCCGTTTGGATCGGACGAAAGCGCAGCCCAAGTGTTCACTGGCCTGATGCGCGGAGCCTGTGCTCGGCTCATCGAACGCAAGCAACGCCCGCTGGCGATCGGTTTGGCCTGGCAATGCCGGCAGCTGGATGCCGCGGAATTGGGAGACACGCTGATCGATCGGGTACTGACCGGCGTGCCGGATGACGAGCAGCTGGGCACAACGCTGGCGGCCCTGGAATACCTGCTGCGAACCGGCAAACATGATCGTGCCGACGCACTGCTCAAACCGCTTCTGTCGCGTCAGCCGTACTCGGAATCGTCGGCGCTCTGGCGGCTGGCTGCCGGTGTTGCCGGCGATGGCGGGCGATTGGCCCGAGCCGTCAGTCACCTTGAACGGGCCATGGATCTGGAATACGCGAACTTGCCGAAGAGATATGACGTCGAGCAGGTGCGCGAGCGTTACGGCCAGCTGTTCGCGAGCTATCACGAACTGGCTGCGATTGTCGCCACGCCCGATGCTGATGCACCGTTGAATCTGGCCGGTCGAGCGATCAAGGCCGCGGATCGTTGGCGCTCGCTGGACAGCGACGTGACGGCGGCCTGCAACAACGCCGCGAGGCTGTTGAACGAATTGGGACAGGAAGATTTGGCCTGGGACTACCTCACGACGCCATTGGCAATGAAGCCCAATGAAGCAGCCGCCTGGTTGACGTTGGCGGAAACACTCCGCAACGACGGAGAACTTGAAATGGCCGACCGGGCGTACGCATCTGCTTTCCAAGCCGAGCCCACCAACGCCCAGATCCTCTGGGACCACGCCCAGCTGCTGGAACGGGCCGGCCGCGGCAACGAAGCGCGAACGCTCTATCTGCAAATCTCCGAGGGCGAGTGGCAACCCAGGTTCAACCAAATCAAGTGGCAAGCCGAGCGGATCGTAGCACGAGATTTCAACTGAAGCGTCGTGACGGGCCACCGCCGCGCACACTGGACTCTTGCAGTGGTGACTTCTGTCGTTCCAGTGTGCGGGACTCGCTACGGGAATGAACATCCGTGCTTCGCGTGTCGCCGACGCGGGGCGCTGAAGGAGCTAGCCCCCTTTATCGCGGTTGGTCACGGGCTGTGTGCGATTACGCGTTGAAATGTTGGTAGAGACGAGAACGGATTTTGACGCGGTATCTGTTTGCGACCTCGTGACGGTGCTGTGCAAACCAAGCGAGCTGCGGCAGAGCTTGATTTATCGCTTTGCCGATCATGAAGTGGCAACCTCCTGGCAGCGAATCTCGGACCCACGTGCCGCAACGCCGCGCGACCGTCGTCGCTGCCGTCAGCGACGCAAATCGTGACGCAGCAAATGCCCATTCCGTCTGCGACAGCCACGTGTTCCCGGTCCCCATGACACGAGTGGCAATCTGTCCCCCGAAAGGCGTGCGGGGCAGCCAAACATGGGGAAAAGAGAAGAGGACAAACTTGCAGTTTTATTGTCGCAATTCATGGACGAAGCAGCGATAATCGTTTCACCCGTCGAGTCGCATCCGATACCGTTCTGGCGGAGATTGGATCCCGCCAGGTTTTGATTGTTCAATTCCAGTGCGACTAATCGTGGATTAGGACGGCCACGCTCGGGTCTTATTGCGGATACTTTTTATGCGGCTGATCGAGTCGCCAGTCACGCTCGGGTCGCGAGCATCCATCGGCCGCCGGCCGCATCGCCGACGGAGGGTCAGATACCATGCCCGATTGACAGGCGAACGGCTCGAAGACCAGCTGCGGCTGACTACCCCCAATCCGTCTTTCCTTAGCAAACTGGTCGGCATCACCAGCTTCCGGCTCGACGGGATCGAGCTGAGAGACCAGCCGGGCTTCACACTCAGCAGCGCTGCGAATTACGCTCGCATGCGTTTGCGGCGGTAGCACGTCCAGGTACGTAAATCGGAGGCTCTGAAACAACGCCATGCCATTCATCAATCGCAAGCTACTGAAACGCTGGTTACGACGATTCCGACGCCGCAATTCTTCGCACAATTCACGACGCCATCGTCGCGCAAGCGCTTTCCAGATGTTGGAGGAAAGGACACTTCTTGCGACAGTCAATTGGATCTCCGATACCGACGGTTCCTGGAACGACGCAGCCAACTGGCAGGACCAGGACACCAGCGGCAATCGAGTCCCGACGATTGGAGACGATGTCGTGATCGACCGCAGCAACGCGGATGTCGTCGTCACGCTGCCGTCCAATCTGACGACGAGCGTCAGCACGCTGACCAGTACGGAATCGCTCCGTATCGAAGGCGATCTGACCATCACCTCGGATTCGACGGTGGGTGGAACCGTCACACTCGTGCCTAGTGGACTGTTCCGGGCGGGCATCGACAATGCGCCGGCCACGGTCACGATGACGGGGACATTCAACTGGGAAGGTGGACAGATCGGCGACAGCAGCACGGACGCCGAGGACAACCATCTCGCAATTGCCTCCGGCGCTGTTGCGAACATTCAGGCAGCAGATGAGAAGTCGCTCCGCGCGCATACCATCGAGAACTCCGGCACCATCAACTGGCTCGAGGGTGACATCTCCGTCCGGAACAGTGCCGCCGTAAACAACCTGTTGGGAGGTCTGTTCGACCTTCAAACCGACGCGCAGATGCTGACTCGATCGGGACAGGGTTTCGGCTTTCTGAATAACAGCGGGACGGTAATCAGATCAGCGGGAACCGGCGTTGCCGAAATCGGCGGCGCACAGGGAGTCGCATTGACCAATTCGGGGCTTGTCGATGTCCAGACCGGAACATTCAAGGTCGGGTCCGGCAACGTCACCGACATTGGTGACTATCGGATCAGCTCGGACGCGGTACTCGAATTCGCACGGGGCAACCGGACCCTGAGCAGTACGTCCCAGGTCACTGGTGCTGGAACCGTACGAGTTATTGACTCACCTACACAGGGCAACGCGATCTTCGCGGAAGTCCATGTCCAGGGAAGTTTCAATCCCGACAAGGTTGTGGTGGCAGGTGGCCGCCTGCGGTTTGACAATCCGACCGCTGGCCAAGTCCAGCTAAACCAGGTCGACGTTCAGCCAGAGATGGTCAACGGTCCCAGCGAACTGGGCGGCACCGGAATCACGGACGTGAACGGGACGTTGACCTGGACCGGTGGCGATCTCGGCGGCGGTGGCGGCGCTCTGAATCTGAGGGGCGGCGTGTTGGCGGACGGTGATAACAATAAGGTGTTCACCGGCGGCACCATTAACAACTTTGCAACGTGGATTTGGCGCGGCGCCGGCGAACTGATTGGGTCTTCGTCGACGTTGGTTCACAATCATGCCGGAGCAACGTTCGATGTTCAGACCGATAGCAGGTTCCGCCGCTCGAACGGCAACCTGAATTTCGTAAATGCTGGTCTACTGGTGAAAACCGCTGGTGATAATCAGGCGTCGATCGAACCAGCGTCGTTCAATCAATTCACCAACGAGGCGACTGGAATCATCCGGTCGGAAAGCGGGACGCTGCGCGGGACCGAATTGGTCAATCAGGGCGGCACGCTCGCCGTGGCCAACGGTGCCACTTTGACGCTATTGAACACTAGTTCGCAGCGAAGCATCACGCTGGCCGGCGGAGAGATCGCAGGTTCAGGCACGATCGATGCGGATATCACAAACGATGGCACGGCGCGTCCCGGTGCGTCGTCCGGCTTGCTGACGATTAGCGGCGACTACACACAAACAGCCGGCGGCACGCTGTTTATCCAGATCGGCGGAACGACGGCGGGATCCGGGTTCGATCAACTGGCGGTGACCGGCGACGCGACGCGACGCTGGCAGGCACGCTCGACCTGTCGCTGATCTTTCCATTCGCTCCGGCGGTCAACGACAGCTTCGACGTGCTGACAGGGGCCAGCGTGGCAGGTAGTTTTGCTTCCGTTAGTGGTCAGGAAGGCATCACCTGGTCGACGGCAGTCAGTGCGGACCGCGTCACGGCGACTGTTACGGATGTCAACCTGGGAACGATCAGCGGCACGGCCTTTGACGACATCAACGCCAACGGCCAGCGCGACGCCGGCGAGCCCGGACTGGCCAACGTGACCATCAACGTCGATCTGGACAACGACGGCGACGGCGACGGCAACATGTTGACCGAGGCTGACGGCAGCTACGAGTTTCAGAATAACGTGCCGGTCGGCACACACGCGGTTTCGGCTGCCGCGGCCGGTCTGATTCCAACGTCACTGGCTGCCGTCTTGAACGTGACAGCCATGTCGAGTTTCTCCGGGATCGACTTCGGCTTTTTCCAGCCCGCCATGGCGACCGGCCGCAGCTTTGATGACCAAAACGGCGACGGCGACGACGAAAGCGGCAGCGACCCGGGCCTGGGGAATCTGACGGTCGACCTTTTTCGCGACGCCGATGGGAACGGTGCTTTCGACGAAGCTCAGGACGAGCTATTGCGGACCGCGACCACCGCTGCGGGCGACGGCGGCTGGTCGATCAACGGTATCGGTCCGGGCGTGCATTTCCTGCGACAACGAGCTGTCGGCGGTGCCACGCTCACATCGCCGACCGGCGGAGTCCACGTGGTTGATCCGACGAGCGGCCAGCAGATTACTGGCGTCGACTTCGGCAACTTCAGCGACCTTGCCATCAGCGGCAACGTCTTCGACGACGTCAACGCGAACGGGGTTAGGGAAAACGGTGACGTCGGGTTGGAGGACAGGCTGATCGACCTCTACCGCGACGACGGGGATGGTGCCTTCGATCCGAATCTGGATCAACTGGTCGACACGGAGGGCACGACAGAGGCGCACTATCTGTTCGAAGAATTGGGGCCGGGCATCTACTTTGTTTTGCGCGGGCAGCTTGCGCCGGGAACGACGGGCACCCTGCCGGCCGCCGGCCTTTACACGGTCGTTGCCGAGAGCGGTGTTGACGTGACGTCGCTCGACTTCGGCAACTTTACGCACTTCGGAATCGATGGAACCGTCTTCGACGACCTGCTCGGCAATGGTCAAGAAGATAACGAGGACGAATTGCTGGGCGGCATTACGGTTGAGCTGTTTCGCGACGACGGCGATGGTAACTTCGACGCGGACGCCGATGACATGCTCGGCGTCACGACCACCTCGGTACTCAGCGGTTCCTACATATTCGAAGATCTGGGCCCCGGGATTTACTTCGTGCGATCGCCTGTGCCGCAGGGGACAATTGTCGCGGGACCACCCGGCGGCGTTCAGACCATCGTTGCAGAAAGCGGAGTCAATGTGCCCCAGCGGGACTTCTTCCGGTTTACCAACATCGAGATCAGCGGCCGCGCGTTCGACGACCTTAACGGGGACGGCAATGATGACAACGATTCCGATCCGGGTCGGGGCAGCGTGACGATCGACCTGTTTCGTGACGACGATGGCAACGGTCAGACGACACAAAGTGAACTCGTCACCAGCGCGATCGCGGCGGCCAGCAGCGGCACCTACTCGTTCACCGACGTCGGCCCCGGCGATTACTTCGTGCGTGTGCAGCCTCCGAGCGGGACCACGACCACGGCGCCGGCCTTTGGCGAGTTCTTTGACTCAGCGATCAGCGGACGGAACCTGTCCGACTTGAACTTCGGATTCTTCACGTTGGTCTCGCTACGGGGCAACGTCTTTCGGGATGCGAATGAGAACGGAGTCCGGGATGCCGACGAAACTGCAGGCATCGAAGGCTCAACAGTCTATGCCGATGCCGACGACGATGGCGTCCTGGATTTGGACGAGACGTCGACGCTGTCCGATGCCAACGGCGATTACACGCTGGCAGGTTTTGCGGCGGGCACACATCGCATCCGCCAGATTCCGCCCCGCGGCCTGGCTCAGACGGCTCCCGCCGATGAGCACGCGGTCACCGTGACCAGCGGCGTCGACATCTCCGCCCTGGACTTCGGCAACAGGATCGATCCGGTCGTGGACTTGCCGGCGGGCGGAGGCGTGTACGAGCTATTGATTGATGCCGGCGACATCCTGGTGCGTCGCGTCAATGGAACGAATGATTTCACAGAACTCTTCCGTCTACCTGCGCCCAGCGTCGATTCGCTGGTCATCAACGGCACCCTGAATGTCGAGATCGTCCGCGTGCTGTTTGCGAACGGGAATCCCATCCCGGTCGACGGCGTCTTCGTAACCGGCGGCGGTGATGCGGACCGGCTTGAGTTGAATGGAGGTTCGTTCGACACCGTAACCGGCACATCCACCGGCACAGCGGATACTGTGGCTGGAATCATCGCGCTCGATCCGGACGGACCCGGAGGCACCGCCCCTTCTGCAATCAGTTGGTCTGGCGTCCCTTCAATTACGGACGATAGTACCGTGGGTCATCGTGTCTTCCAATTGCGTCCCGCGGATAGTGTGACCACTATTGACGATCCGGGTATAGCCGGCCAGTCGCAAATCGCCAGCCAGCGGTTCGGTACTGTCCGGTTCAGCAATCCTTCGAGTTCACTGGAAGTGAGGAATGGCTCCCCAGTTGTTGGCCCTGGCCCCGGTGGCATTCCCATCAACGATTTGATCGACGTCAGGGGCCTCGGTTCCGGCTTCGCGGCAGACCTGATCATTGACGGTGAGGGTGGGACAGACTCGATCCGATTCTTTGATAACGCAACAAACACTGGCGGCGGATCCATCACAATCATCGGTGATGTTTTTCAAGCCCCGGTGCCTGTCAACACGGCAGGTGGTGACGTTTCGATTACTACGGACGTTCTGCAGTTTAACCAACTGGGCAACTTCCCAACTCTGAGCCAGTTGGGCGGCATCGACGCCGGCAGCGGAAACATCTACGTACAGCCAGTTTTGCCGGACACTCCGATCGGCCTCGGTAACGGCAGTGGAACACTTCAACTAGACCAGGACGTGCTGACGCGGCTGCATTCCGAGGGGCTGGTCACCATCGGACGCAGTGACAGTACGGCACTGACCGACATTGACGCTGTCAATCTCTCTGGCGAATCCTTTGATCTTTCGGTGATCAGCGGGTCGATCAACGTTTCGCGTTTGGACGTCGGTCTCGGCAACGAACTGACGCTCACTGCCCGGACAGGTGCGATCACTACCGACCCTTTCGTGGCTACAAACCCGAATTCAGTGCATCTGATTGGCAACACCGTAACGTTGAACGGCGTCGTTGCCCCCGGTGCATCACCAGGACTTTTTGGGATTCAAAGTGACCTGATCCTTGGCAGCGACGATACGTTGCAGATCGAGATCAACGGGACGCAACCGTTTGTCGAATATGATCGACTGCTGGTTTATCAGGACATGACCCTGGCCGGAGCGACACTGGATGTCGCCGTGGGCGGAAACCTGTCTGTGGGGGACCGCTTTCATATCGTCGTAAAGTGCGAGTCCATTGTGGACTACACGGGACGGTTTGCCGGTCTGCCCGAGGGCGGCACCTTCCGAGTGGGGAACACGAACTTTCGCATCACCTATCAGGGCGATGAGGGCTCGTGTGATGAGCGGGATAATGACATTACTCTGGAAGTCGTGCTGCCCGACGAGGATGTCGATGGCGTCGGGGATGCGATCGAGAATGCGGCCCCCAACGGCGGCGACGGCAACAACGACGGCACGCCCGACAGCCAGCAGGCGAACGTCGCGTCGCTGCCCAACGCCGTCACCGACGATTACATCACGCTCGCCGCGCCCGCGGGCGTCGTTCTGTCCGGGGTCCGGTCCGAACCGGCGGGAGTCTTCCAGGCTGGCCTGGAATTCCCGATCGGCTTATTGGCGTTCTCGACCAGCGGCATCTCCGTGGGTGGGTCGACAACTGTCACGATCAATATTCCGGACAACGTGCAGGTCAATAGCTATTACAAGTTCGGCTCCGAACCGGTGGACGATCCCCAGACGCTACAGGACGAAACGACGACTCCTCACCTGTATCCGTTTCTGTTCGACGGCACGACGGGTGCCGAGTTGGTCGATGCGGACAGCGATGGCGACGTCGATTTGATCCGGTTGCACCTCGTTGACGGCGGCCGGGGTGACCACGACTTGACCGCCAACGGTGTGATCGAAGACCCCGGCGCGCCAGGACTGGTCACGATCGACTTCGGCGATGCGCCGGCTCCTTATCCTACGCTGCTGGCGGACAACGGCGCCCGGCATTTGAAAGCGGGGTTGATGCTGGGCGGGCGGCGTGACAGCGAGTCCGACGGCCGGCCAACCGCCGCGGCCAACGGCGACGACAGGTCAGGCGACGACGACGAAGACGGAGTGACATTCGGAATGGTGCGGGTGGGCCAGTTGGATGCGACGGTCACGGTCAACGTGCAGGGCATCCCCGATGTGGGAGGCAATCCGGGGACTGCCCGGCTGGATGCCTGGATCGATTTCAATGGCGACGGAAGTTGGAGCGGGCCGTTTGAACGGATTGCCGACAGCGTCGCCGTCGTCAACGGTGACAACACGATCACGTTTGACGTACCGAGCTGGGCGCATTCCGGCACCACCTTCGCCCGCTTCCGTCTGAGCACGGCCGGTGGCCTGGGAGTGCGCGGTTCGGCGGCCGACGGCGAGGTTGAAGATCACGCCGTCACGCTCATTCCACCGACATTCACCGACGGAGATTTCGGCCCCGCGAATACGATCAGCACCAACGCGGGTCGTGCGAGGAGTGTGTTTGCGGCCGACATTGACGGCGACGGCGACATGGATGTCCTCTCCGCGTCCTTCGATGACGACAAAATCGCCTGGTACGAGAACGTCGGCAGCGGAAGCTTCACGCCACACATCATCAGCACCTCTGCCGATGGAGCCCAGAGCGTGTTCGCGGCGGACGTAGACGGCGACGGCGATCTGGACGTGCTCTCTGCGTCCTCCCAGGACGACAAGATTGCCTGGTACGAGAACGACGGCACGCCGGCCGATGGCGGCTGGACGGCACGCACTATAAACACTCCGGATCCCGATGGAACTGGCCCGCTACAGGGGGACGCCGATGGTGCCACCAGTGTGTTTGCAGCGGACATCGACGGTGATGGCGACATCGACGTGATCTTCGCGTCCTGTAACGACGACCGGATCGCCTGGTACGAGAACGACGGCACGCCGGCCGACGGCGGCTGGACGGCACGCAATGTGAACATGGATCCCGATGGACGTGGCGGACCACAGCAAGGGGACGCCGATGGTGCGTTTGACGTGTTTGTGGCGGACGTGGACGGCGACGGCGACAGCGACCTGCTTTCCGCGTCCCTGTTTGACGACAAGATTGCCTGGTTCGAGAACGTAGGATTCGACTTCGGCGACGCTCCGGCTCCCTATCCAACTCTGCTGGCCAACGATGGTGCCCGGCATCTGGGCACAGGGCTCACCCTCGGTGCCTCGCGCGACTCCGAGCCCGACGGCCAGCCGATCGCGGCGGCCGACGGAGACGACACAGGCGGCGACGACGATGAAGATGGTGTCACGTTCACATCGCCGATCCAGCGGCACCCCTTCGCCCCGTTTCCAGCCACCGTCACGGTCAATGTCCAGAACGACGGCAGCAACGGCGGCGTGTTGAACGCCTGGATCGACTTCAACCAGGACGGCGACTGGCTGGATGCCGGCGAGCAGATCTTCACGGACAAAGCCGTCATATCGGGCGACAACGCGCTGACGTTCAACGTACCCGTTGGAGTTCCCCTTGGCGGCACGTTCGCACGGTTCCGCTTGAGCACGGGCAACGGCCTCTCCCCAACCGGCGAAGCCGCTGACGGGGAAGTCGAAGATTATCCGGTCACAGTCACCCGGTTTCGCGAGTTGCCGCTCGCGGTTCTCGACGGCAGTACGGGCTTCCGCCTGGACGGCGCCGCCCAAAATGACGGCTCCGGCCGTGCGGTGAGTTCCGCGGGCGACGTCAACGGCGACGGCGTTGACGATCTGATCATCGGCGCGTACGCAGCGAGCCCGAACGGCAGCAATTCCGGTTCGAGCTACGTGGTGTTCGGGAAATCGGGCGGCGGGTTTGCTGCGTCGATCAACCTGAGCAGCCTCGACGGCAGTACGGGCTTCCGCCTGGACGGCGTCGCGCAATTTGACAACTCCGGCATTGCGGTGAGTTCCGCGGGCGACGTGAACGGCGACGGCTTCGATGATCTGATCATCGGTGCGCACAGAGCGGACCCGAACGGCGATAGATCCGGTTTGAGCTACGTGATGTTCGGCGGAAACTTCACCGGCGGTGCTGAAACGCAGGTCGGCGACGGCAACGCCAACATGCTGACGGCCAATCAGGGTGCGGCGGCCGTCGATATTCTGATCGGCGGCGGCAATGACGACGTACTGATCGGTGACGGCGGAGCGGACGTTCTGCGGGGCGGCGAAGGCGATGATCTGCTGGCAGTTCCCGCGCTGAATTTTCAGCGCATCGACGGCGGCAGCGGTATCGACACACTGCGGCTCGACGCGTCCGGTCTGACATTCGACCTGACCGCCATTCCCGACAACCGGCTGACCGGGATCGAACTGATCGACATCCGCGGCAGCGGTCCCAACACGCTGAAGCTCACTCGGCTGGAAGTCCTGAACCTCAGTGATTCGTCCAACACACTGGTCGTGACCGGCGACAGCGATGATCTGATCGAGATCGGCGAATTCAATAGACCAGACACGATCCGATCGACGGAAGTGATCGACGGCGGCTTGTACCGAGTCTATTCGTCAGGCACCGCGACACTGAAAGTGGCTTCGGCTATCCAGCCGCTCGTCACACTGCCCGCCGGCGGCGGTTCGTACGAACTGCTGCGGGCTGGCGGCGACGCGGTTTTGCGTCGCGTCGGCGGACAGGGTGAGGAACTGTTTCACGATGCGACCGCGTCGTTTCGGTCACTGGTGATCGACGGCTCGAGCGGTGACGACTTGCTGACCGTGGACTTCTCACAGGGAGATCCTGTGCCGCTGGATGGTGTGACGTTCAACGGAGGCGGTCAGAGCGCAGGCGGCGATTCGCTCGAATTCCGCGGTCGCCTACCGTCCGGAAAGTTTCAGACGGTGGTGTACGCTGCCACGGGGACGGGCTCGGGGCGCGTCGAGTTTGACTTCAACTCGACCGTCCAGTTCACCGGGCTCGAGCCGATCGTCGACGACACGCTGGCCGCGCACCGCGTGTTTGCCATCGATGCGGCATTTGTCGGCGATCCGCAGATTTCAGTCGGCGACGATCCATCGGCCATCGGACGTTCGCTGATTCAGAGTGCCGGCGGGCCTGGGTTCGAAAGCGTTAGTTTCGTCAGTCCCACGGTGTCGTTATCGATTGCCGGAGCCGGCGGAAACGACACGGTGACCGTCTCGCCGCTGGATGTGACCTTTTCGGCCGCGCTGTCGATCAGCGGAGGCGGTGGCAACGACACGATCGACGCCACGGCGGCGGAGATCCCGGTCACCATCGACGGCGGCGAGGGCAATGATGTGCTCCGGGGCGGCAAAGAGCGCGACGTGCTGCAAGGCGGCAGCGGCATGGATCAGCTCGAAGTCGCAGGAGTGGCCGCGGCGAGTATCGCGGGTGGCGACGGACCCGACACCCTGCGAGTTATCGGCACCGGAACCTCGCTCGATCTGACCGCCTTGCCTGACGGCTGGACCAGCGGCATCGAGACGATCGACTTGACCGCCGCCGGCGCAAACCTGTTAAAGCTGGATTTGCTGAGTGTCTTGAATGCGTCCGATACCACCAACACCTTGACCGTCCGAGCGACGACCGAGGACACAACCACGATCGGTCGCGGGTGGAACTTCGCGGGCCAGCAGACGGTCGACGGTCAAATCTTCAAACAGTTCACCCGCTCGGGCGCGACACTGTTGGTCTCCGGCGAATCGACAGTCGCCGAATTTCTGATCTTTGTCGCTCCCGATAACGACGCCACGAACGACATCGTACTGGTCCGCGACCGCACGGAATTAGTAATCACCAACGACGGGATCCAGGTCGCCCGCCAACCGCTGGCGGACGGCATGACCGTGATCATCCGCGGTGCGGACGGGGCCGTGGACGACACGTTGACCGTGGATTATAGCGGCGGCAATCCGGCTCCCGACGAGGGAATTCAGTACGAAGGCGGCGCGGGCGGGGACGATGCGCTGGTCATCCAGGGCGGTACGGCCGGGGTGGTCACACACGAGTTTCGCAACGCCAACGACGGCAGCGTGACGATCGACGGCGACACGATCTTCTACACCGGACTGGAGCCCATCATCGATCGGATCCAGGCCTTGGAACGCTTCTTTACATTTCTCGGCACAAACAACGAGATCACGCTGGGCGACGATGACGCAAGCGGAAACAATAGCTCACGCATCTCCAGCGTCTCTTCCAGCGAACAGGTCGACTTCGTCAATCCCAGCCGATCCCTGGTATTGAACGCCGGTGCCGGCGACGACAAGGTGCTACTGCTGGCGCTGGATGCCGAGCCCGTGGGAGGTGTGTTTCCGTTCGAGGTGCTGGTCAACGGTCAAGGCGGCAACAACGACCTGGACGCATCCGGCTTCCCCGCGCCACTGTCGCTGATCGGTACAGCGGGTGACGATGTGCTGTCGATCTCCAACACGAACTTCCGTCGCATCGACGGTGCCGCGGGCCGGGATACGCTCAAGATTCTGGGTGCGCGGGTGACGCTCGACCTGCCGGCGATCGACGACGCGGTGATCTCGAGTATTGAAGTGATCGATCTGCGCGGCAGCGGCGCAAACAAGTTGGTGCTGAATCTGGCCGAAGTCGCCAATCTCTCCAAGACGCTAACCGAGGGATTAAGCCTGATTGCCGACGCCGGTGACACAGTGACGATCGGGGCCGGCTGGTCTTTAACTGGCACTCAGATCTCAAGGGGTAGATTCTTTCGCATCTTGGAACAAGCCGGCACGCGGCTGTTGATGAACGGTCCCGCCGATCTACAGAATCCGGTCCTGCATCTCGATGTCAACAACGATGGAATCGTCGCGCCAGTCGATGCGCTGATCATCATCAATGAAAAGCAAAACCACAGATTCACGGACGACCGCGGCAGAGTACGCGATCCGGTTGTGCTGGCCGCCGACAACAATCCGGGCAACGACTTCGACGGTTTCTACCGTGACGTCGATGGCGATGGATTCATCGTCCCACTCGACGCGTTGCTGATCTTCAATCACCTCAATCGAATCGGCTTGACCGCGGCGGAAGGCGAAGGGGCTGGCGGGTTAGGCCCAATAGATTCGTTTGCAACCAGTCGCTGGGCGGGGGACTCGCCGCCGGATTCCTGGTTGCGCGGTGAGGTGCTACGGGATCTGTTTGCCGATGCGGAACCTGAGCAGGTGCGACAATCTGTTGCGACGGAAAGTTCTCACGCGATGGCGTCAACGACCGCCACAGATTTGCGAGCCACTCCTCGGCGTGTGGCCACCGAGCTTCAGTTGCTGGATGAAGCAATTCGCGAGTTTTTCGAAGACTGGCCGGAGCCGTCGTAATCGCTAAGAACCAGGGCTTAAAACGGAGTGCTCCTCGCATACCAGGGAATGAATTCATTTAGAGCGCTATTCTGGATTTGTCCGCTTTCCTTTCTCGCATGGGAAACGACTGATACGTTTCCCTTTCCTTTCTTCTTCCAGGGACGGCACGGATCCCGCTCGCCTTGCAATTCCAGTTAACTACTGCCGCAATCGCACAGCCGGCGTCAACATTACAGTCATCGATGGAGTCTGAGCCGACCGTCACGCAATTCGTCGAGGTAGTGCCAAACGTCGTTGCCGAACCAACATTTTCAATCATCGTGACTCCATCCGGAGCATCAACCGACGATCGCGATCGACCGACTAAACCAGCCGGCGATGAGTTGTGGGCCGGTTGTTTTCCGGGTCAATGAGAAGATTCTCCATGCAAGCGTTGATCTCTCGTAAACACGGCGAGCAGCGCGGGCAGAAACACCAAATCCCCGACCAGTGCCGCCGCGATCGTCGAAACCGCCATGGCGGCGAAGTACCGCTGTCCTGGCAACTCACTCGTCAAGACGGTTCCGAAACCGGTGATCAAGATGAACGTGGTGATGATCATCGCGGAACCGACGCCCTGGAACGCATCGCGAATCGCACGTTCGACGTCGCCGTGACGATCGACTTCGCTGCGGTACCGCGTGAGGAAGTGAATCGTGTCGTCCACGGCAATCCCTAGACAGACGGTGAAGGCGCACACGCTGGCGATCTCCAACGGATGTCCGAACAGCACCATCATGCAAGCTGTCACGACAAGCGGGAACAGATTCGGAATCACGGTGATCAAGCCGATTCGTAACGAGCGATAGGCCAGCGACATGACGACGAAGATCGTGATCGCCGCCGTCCCCAAACTGCTCGCGAGATCCGTCACGATTCGATACAGATTGCGGCCCCGCGTGACCGGGTCGCCCGTCAATGTCAATTTGAATCCCGGGTAGTCTGTCTGCAACTCGCCGAGCCGCTGCTCGACGCGTCGGAAGACCGGTTCGTAGTGCGCGATGCCGAGATCTTGCATACGAACCGTGATGACGGCTAATCGCTTCGTCGTGTCCAAGTACGAAGCTTTGGTGCTGTCCGGCAACAGCTCCAAGAATGCAAGTCGATTCGTGACTGACTCGTCGCCTGGGAACGAAGCCAGGATATTCAAGATCGAAAGCGGATGCCGTAGCGAAGGTTCGTCGGTCAAGATTCGTTCGGCGCGTTGAATGGCTGTCAGGATCTGTGCCGAGTTTCCATCCGCCGTTTCGTTCCACTCGACGCGCACCCGGACAAACTCGATGCCGCCCAGCGCCTGGTCGCAGTGAGCAAGTGCTTGATACGCTTCGCTGCCGGTCGGTTGCGAGTCTTGCATGCGGTCGTCCGGGCGCAGCCTGGCGGCACCGATTCCGAACAGCAGCGTGCCGATGACTGCCACCGCACTGACCAGCCTGGCACGCCGCAAGACGAACTCGATCAGTCCGCCACATCGCTTCAGTCCGTGCCCGACCAAGTCGTGTTCGTGTCCCTGGTGAATGTTGTTGCCGAGCCACGTGCTGCACGCGAGCGGAATGGTGATCACGACGGCGACGAAAGTCACAACGACCCCGATCGCGCATCCGCGCCCGAAACCGCGTACGAACTCCGATTGGGCGACCAGCAGCGAGCCGAAGCCGATGGCCGTGGTGAGCGATGTTAACGCGCAAGCCAATCCGACGTGCAGAATCGCCGACCGCGAAGCTTCTTGCGGCGTCTGGCCTTCGGCCCGGGCACGACGAATGTGAACCATCAAGTGAACGCCATCGGTCAAACCGACCATGGTGAGCAAGACCGGCAAGACGACGCTTGTCAGCGGATTGGACAACTCGTCCATCCAGTTCAGCAGCCCCATCGTCCAGATGATCCCAATCGCGGGCGCGGCGGCGACGACCAGGACCGCGCGGATGCCGCGAAAGAGAATTGCAGCCAGGACAAGCACGAGCGTGTACGAGATGAGCTGAAACTTGAGATGGTTCCGGTCGAAGGAGTTTTGATACGCGATATACAACGGCACGCGGCCTGTCAGCCGGATCTTCAACGGCACGTCCGGATAACGCCCCGCGGCATCGCGAGCTGTCCGCAGCAAGGCCTCGGAGACGTCGGCGTCGCTCGTGACAAACAGCCAGTTAAAGGCGATCGGCATCAGCAGCGTCCGTCCATCCTCCGACAGCAGTTGGCCGATCGCGAGCGGATGCCGCATCACTCGATCGCGGGCCGCTGCAAAGCTTTCCGCCGAAGCATCACTGGGCGGCAGCAGACGCTCGCGCAGCCCGAAGACATTCAGCTGTGGAATCGTATCGACCCACATCACCGAATCGACAGACGGTTGCCGCTCGATCTCCGCCACTACCTCGCGCAGCGCGGCAACGGTCGCGGGCCTAAACAAGTCGTCCGTTTCCACAACAAGAAAGCAGTCCGACGCGTTCCCTTCCCCGTCGCTCGTGGCAACGCGAAACCGCGAGCCGGTATTGGCGGGCGCGTTCGAATCCGACTCGGTTGCCGGCGGGGGAACATACAGATGTCCGCAAATGGCCAACGCCGTGGCGATCGTCATCGCGACCGCCGTCGGCAGACGGTGGCGAGTCACGATGTCTGCGAGCAGGCGGATCAGGATCACGAGCCGTTTCCGTTGGCTTTGTCCCGTGCCGATCGGAGCGAAGCTTCAAGTGCTTCCGCGAGCGTGATCGTCCTGTCGCCGTTGGCATCGAACTTGACAAAGGCAAACGTCGCGAAGGCTTTCGGTGCCTCCTCGCGTCGCACGACGCCGTCGCCGTCGCGGTCGAAACGCTTGATGAGCGCGGCGGCCGTCTGCTCGGCGCTCGTTCGTTGCGCGTCGGTCAACGGTTGCGACTCGTTCCGCCGCGAGTTGCTGGCGCGGTCAACCGGGATCGACACTTCCAAGAATGCGATCATCATTTCTTCCCACGTCTGGTCGCCCCAGCGCACCGTGACCGAAGGGTCCGGGTTCACGAAGTTCTGCTCCGAGTTGTCAAACAGCGCGGTGCAGTCCAATCGCAGGTTGTTTGTCAACGGCAAGGGCGTGGCCAGCGCATACGCATGTTGCCAATTGAAGTCATAGTGCGGAACATCGAGCAGAACTTGAGCATGGTCCGAGTTGTTCGTGTCGACCGCCTCGACACGGAACGACCGGCCTCGGACATGCATGTGCGGAGCGATCGCCTGGAGCTTGGCTCCCGGCGGAAAGTCACTTCGAGTGGCTTGAATTGGAAAGTTCCGAGCGTGTGGCGGGATCTCAAAGTCGTGATTGATTGCGACCAGCGTGACGAGTTCCTCGGTGACGTCGTCGGCGTCACTGAAGAGCAAACCGACTTTCGTGATGTCCTCTTCCGGCGAGCCGGTCGGTGTGTAATGCATCTGAAAGACAAACTTCGAGCCCGCGGGGATGAAGCGGGCTTGGTGCGCAGGCAGTTCGAAGTTGCTTTGACCTGGCACAAACGCGGTGAGCCAACCGAGTCCTTCGTGCGAGGAATCCTGCGGCGCGCGAACGAAGACGATGGCGTGATGCACAACCGACCGATTGCCCGGCAGCACTTCGGCACCGCGAATCCATTGGTCTTCGTTGAAGCCAGGGTCCACGACGAAGTACTGGTACTCGACCGTTCCTTCGGCGGGAACGACGTAGGGCCGATCCCGCATCGCAATGATCGCATCGGGCTGACGCGACAATCGCCAAGTGGTGACATACTCGATTGGTTCCGGAAGTTGCTTCGGGTCGCCTTGTGGCGCACCGCTGGCGACCCAATCGTAGATCGTCTGTTTCTCCTCGTCCGTCATCAGCCGTTCGTTCTTGAAACGTCCATGCTTCGAGTTGGCGTGCCAAGGCGGCATGCGTTGAGCTTCGATCACTTCGGCAATCGTATCGGCCCAGCCGGCGGCTTCGTCATAGCTGGTCAACGAAAACGGAGCGATCTCGCCCGGCCGGTGACACTCGACGCAATGACGTTGCAAGACGCGAGCGACTTGATTCGAGTAGGTCACCGCCGCCGTCTCATCGGGCGATTTAACGCGACCGATGTGACAGCCAACCGCCTCCGTCACCGGTTGGCTGACCAACTTGCCCGCCAACAATTCTTCGATCGCTTCGCGCAGATCCTGTCGCGTCGGCTCGTCGCGCACGTAGCCGACTCCATACTGATCATCGATGCATCCCCAGTAGCGGACGACGCGATCTTGATCCAGCACGAAGACCTCGGGCGTCCGCCGCGCCTCCATCGCGTCCGCCACTTTATTGCCGAGATCCTTGAGCAGCGGAAACCCGATCGCATGGCGTTGGGCATAGGCTGCAATTTCGCGGTTCGAGTCGTGCGTATTCGAGTTGATTCCGACAAACGCAACGCCGTCATCCGCAAACGTCTCCGCCAACGTAGCGAGTCGCGGGCCGTACAGCTTGGCCAGCGGGCATTCCGTCCCCAGGAACGCGACGACAACGATCCTGTTGGAGGCGAAGTCCGCCAGTGAATGCTCTTTGCCACGAAAGTCACTCAACCGAAACTCCTCGACGGTCTGACCAATCGGTGAAGTTGGCTCGCTGGCTTGCGTGAGGCAGCAAGATGCCGATGCAATCAGACAGCACAGGCCAAGCCAAGCCGGATTCTTCGGCCCGCGGCGGTACGACGGATAATTCTTCATGGAAAGGGAACCGTTCGGTGGAGGTCTGATTAACCGGATTGTTCATCCTACTCAATGCACGGCAAAGCGAACACGTGTCAGGCGACACAGATAATTCTTAGATCTTTCTTGTCGTCGGGCAGATCGTAAACTACGGTTGCGTAGTAGACCGGTCTGGCTGCACCGTGACCGGCGATTGAGTGGGCAATTACTGGAATCTTCGCGCGGCTTGCGGCACGCACCACGCGAAACAATGAGGGGCGATAGTGCCATGCGCATACAGAGGTTGTACGTAGATCGAGGTGTCCAGGGCGCGTTAGTTCGCCGAGTCGCGACGTATTGGGTAGTCTGTTCCTGGGGCATTTTTTGCGTCTTGGCAGGGTTCCCAATTGGTGCGACCTTGGTGATCGGCGCGCCGAACGGCCTGACAGTCGGCTCACTAGTCTATCAAGCCTGGTTAGACTTCTGGCCGGCGTTACTCGCATCCTCGCTTGTGTTTCCCGTCATCGTTTGGGATCTCTTGCGTTTAAGCCATCGCTTCGTCGGCCCCATGATCCGCTTGAAAAACGCCATGCGAGACTTGGCGGATGGCAAGCAAGTCCGCCCGATCTCATTCCGTGAAGGCGACTTCTGGTGTGAATTCTCAGCAGAGTTCAACCGCGTGGCAGCTCGACTGGAAGCCGTCTCGACGCTGGCCGAACCGGATCTAACATCCGACATCGACGTCGAAGAGACCATTGCCGTCTAGTTGGACAGCGCTGCCGCCGGTCGCTTTGGTTGCGATGGATCGGCGCGGGCGGTTATGCTCAATATCTATGAGCGAAGTCACGCAAGTTCTGCGGGCCATCGGCCAAGGTGACGAGCGAGCAGCCGAGCCGTTGCTGCCGCTGATCTACGACGGGCTACGGCGGTTGGCCACGCGCAAGTTGGCCGAAGAGAAGCCGGGGCAAACCTTGCAGCCGACCGCCTTGGTCCACGAAGCGTACCTGCGATTGCTCGGCTCGAACCGCGAGGAGCCGCAGCAGTGGGAAGGACGCGGCCACTTCTTTGCCGCCGCCGAAGCGCTGCGACGGATCCTGGTCGAGGCAGCGCGCCGCAAACAGCGGCTCGAACATGGTGGTGAATTCGAGCGACAAGAATTCGACGAGGCCTTGTTCGCGATCGAGGCTCCGACGGCAGACGTCTTGGCTCTCGACGAAGCCTTAGACGAGTTCGCCAGGGAGGAACCGCGTAAAGCAGAATTCGTGAAACTGCGATACTTTGCCGGCCGCTCCGAGCAAGAGGCCGCGGCTGCACTCGGTATCGGTCGCTCAACCGCATCGCGCTGGTGGGCTGATTCCAAAGCGTGGCTCTTCGAGTGGTTGAATTAATCGTCAGAGAATCGGCTTCGGTAGGTCACTTTCGCCGAAAGTGACCTGTTCCGGTTCGAACGGCGGAATGAATCCTCGGAACATTTGCCGCTCCGTGGGGCGCGCCGCCGCCGGACGTCGCATGACATGGTAGAGAGCGACGATCCTGAATGCGGAGCCGACGCCATGCTAGACGATCCGAACACGAACGAAATTCAACCGGTTCAAGGAGATGCGCCCTCCGGCAGCGTCGACCCAAGGTCGGTCGAGGGGCTGTTCTTGAGTGCGCTACGGCTCGATGCCGCCGATCGCGCGAAGTTCCTTGACGAGGTGTGCGGCGATAGCGTGGACAGGCGACAGCGTCTCGAAGCATTGCTTCGCGCCTACACCGACGCCGGCAGTTTCCTGGAGAGTCCCGTCGCCACATTCAATAGCGCGGGCGACGAGCCGCGAATCGATTTCCTCACGCCGAGCGAAGATCCGGAACTCATGGGGACGCTTGGGCCGTATGAAGTCATCGAATTGATCGGGCACGGCGGCACTCGTCGCTGGCAACCGCATTCAGTCGTCGAGGGCCAGATCTCCCTCGGTGATCATGGTAATCCCTTTGGCATTGAGCGTTTCCATGGCCAGATCGGGATTGTCGACCATCAACGCGACAGCGGCGTTTCCGTGAGGACGGACGATCAACGGATAAGCCTGGACGATGTTGATCTCGGCTTGCAGGAGCGCGGTACAGACTTGCAAGAGCGGTTGCGGGCCGTCTGGCAGTTCAATCCCGATCAGGTCCGACTCGATCATCGCCAGACCCGCACGCTCCAGGATCTCACGCCCTTGCTCGGGGTGACTGAGCAAGAATCGAACAAACGCACACTCCGTGGCATTGTTAATCGACAGAGCCACGATGCGAACCCGACTGCCTTCGAAACGGCGTACGACCTCGAGCAATTGGCCGACACGGTTCTCCAGGAACACGGTGAACTGGCGGATCGTGGGGTAATCTCGCCCACGAATCGTTGCGAAATCGAGGCCAGTGCCTTCGCCAATGCTCATTCACTTGACTTTAGACGGGACCGTGAAGCATCACGTTCGAACGCTGCTAACTATAAAGAGACCCAAGAGTTTGGTCAACTCACGCATCTCCATAGACGTGTGTCCGTGTGCCGTCTTAGAATAGAGTCATGCCTGATAAAGCCAAAGAATCGACCGGCCCGACGAGTCTGCTACCAGCCGCCGTCGCGGTGATTATCGTGGTCAACGCCTTGTGCCAAGCGTGGCAGCCGATCGGCGTGGTCGCCGCGGAACCGAGCGTCAGGGCGCTCGCCAGCGAGTTGGTCTCCCGGTTGGGGCACCAAGAGTTTGCGATGCGCGAGCGGGCAACGACCGAATTGATCGCGCTGGAACTCGACGCGGCGGCAGCACTCCGAGTTGGAATGGAGAGTCATGATCGTGAGATTCGACTCCGCAGCGCGAAGCTGCTCGCGCTGATCTCAGAGATCGATCTACAGCGCCGCTTCGAGCGTTTTAAGAACGAGACTGACCCGGAACAGGATTACGGCTTGCCGGGCTGGAACGCCTATCGTGAAGTGGTTGGCGACAGCTCGGCCGCAAGATCGATCTTCGTCTCGATGCACGAGGACGAGTCGCTTTTGTTGAGACAGGTCGAAGACAATCCAAAACACGTGCGCGACGCACTTGCAGACCGGTGCGATCAATTGCGCGACCAGGCGATGTTCGAAAGAGTTCGACTTGGCACGATTGCGACGTTGCTGTTCGTGGCGACTCGCGATGATGTCGAAGCAACACCGCTCGTCCGATCGGTCGTCTATACGGTCTGCAATAGTTCGAGCTTTGAAGCCGCCGTCCAGAGCGGACCACTGCGAGAAGTCTTGGCGACGCTGACAGAGCGTTGGATTACTCGCCAACCTGCGCCGGGGATTGATTACGCGCTGCATCTGGGGCTTTTGAACGGGTTGAAGGGATGCCTGCCGCGTGCGCGAGAGGCCTTCGAGTCGCCTGCGGCTACCGTTTCGGATCGGATTTACGTTTGTCTCTGTCTCGCCAAGTTCGGGGATGAGTCAGACATCTCTCGACTCGAAGCTTACCTCACGGACGTGAACATCTGCGGGCAAGCTCCGGTAAATGGGCAAGTCGTTGTTACGCAGCTGCGAGACCTTGCGCTGGCAGCCTTGGTTCACCTTGCCAAGCAGGAGCCGAAGGACTTCGGGTTCGATCGCTTGCAGCCCGATCAACGACAAGTCTTTAGCTTGGGGTCGCTCGGATTTCGGGACGAGCAGAGCAGGGTGCAAGCGATCGCTTCCTGGCGCGAGTATCGGCGTTCGAGAAACGAAACGGAAACGCCTCCGTAGGCCGTTCGCCGCTAACTTGCCGCGATCTTTAACGTGCCGCGAACGGCTCCTTGCCAACGTACGAGCCGGTCGCGTTCTTGCTGGATGACACTGATCAATTGATCGTGATCAACGGGCTTCAAAAGGTAGTCCGATGCGCCATTCTCGATGGCTTCGGCGATCCGGTCCCAGGTCGAGTGTGCCGCCATAAAGATGACCCGCGTCCAGGCGTTGTATCGGCGAGCGACCTTCAACATCTCGATCCCATGGACGCCCGGCATCTCGATGTCCGAAAGAAGAATGTCACAGCGACGCTTGCTGATGTAGTCGCGGGCGTCTTTCGAGTCGGTCGTGGAATAGATGTCAAGCGCGCTGCCAAAGTTGCGGCTGAGCACGGCCTGAGCCACGCGAACCACACATGGTTCATCGTCGACAAGTACGACGCTCGTCCTGCGAGTTGCGGACATCATCACCCCCTTGAGCAGACTTTCGGCTGGCGTGACGTGAACACGCCGCCCCTTTTCAACTTTATGCTACTGCCCACCGATCGGGGTGTTTTCGAGGGCGGAATTCGGCCTTGACTGGCTTGCACGGTTCCGGTTGTACTGCCCGCGATGGTGGTGCTTGCGGAAACCCGCCGCGCGGCCGGAATGCCGCGGAGGCTCTCTGTTAGCAAGCAAATCAAACGTCGGAAACGAACTCTGTGACCGTTCACGCTTCAAGGGCAACGGACTAGCCGGAAACTGAAACAGCAGTCCTCCGGGTGTCCCATGTGGAACTGGTTGTGCCAATACGTGACCTCAGCGACGAGCAATTGGCTGCCGAAGCCGCGCGCGAAGGCTCGGACGGACCGGCGTTCGTGGCGCTCGTGGACCGCTTTCAGGACCGCGTGTGGCGCGTCTGTTATCGACTGATGGGAAACGCTGAGGATGCTAGCGACGCGACGCAAGAAGTCTTCGTTCGCCTGTTCCTGCAGCGAGCACAATTTGAAGGACGGAGCAAGTACTCGACGTGGATGCATGGAATTGCGATTCGAACCTGTTTGATGATGCGACGCGGTCGAGGCCGCCGCAGGAAACACGAGGAAGTCGCTCAACGACAAGGGACCGAACGCCACGAGCGATCGCAACGGGACACCGCGGAGACCTCGCTCGATTTGGCTCACATGCTGGACACACTGGAAGACGAAGATCGCGCGATGTTGATTTTGAAGTACGCGGAAGGGCACAACTACGACGAATTGTCCGAGATGTTTCATCTCTCGGTAAGCGGTTGCAAGATGCGGCTCAGCCGCGCTCGCGATCGATTGAAGGAGCGATTCCCTGAACACACCTTTGGCGACGACGAGGATTGATCATGGCCAGCGATCTACTGCAAACTTTGGCGAACGACCAAGTGCCGACTCGGCCTGGCGAATTGAAGCGTCAGGTTCACCACCGGCTGAACCCCTTGTTAGTGACGTTGCATTTGGCGGAGTTTGTTCTGCAAACCTTGCCTTACGCTTTCTACCACTTTTTGCGAGCACTACTCGGTGCTTGTCTATTTAGCTTGACCGGCGAGTTCCGGAACGAAGGAGAAGACCATGCAAAATGAAATGAATCGAGTGACTGAAGTCGGCGAATACGCCGCGAATGAGATTTCCCAAACCGCATCGCAATCGACCAGTGCGCTCGTTGACAGCTTCACCTCCGCCTTCGCGCAGGTGATTGATCTCGCCCCGAAAGTATTGGCCGCCGTGGTCGTGCTGGCGATCGGCTACATCGTCGCCAGACTGGTCGCCAATGCCATATCAGCATTGGCTGATAAGCTTGGATTACAGCGGGCTGCCGAGCGAAGCGGCCTGTCGAAGTCGATGGAGCAAGCCGGAGTAGCGCGAACGGTACCGCAGATCGTCGGCACGATTATCTTCTGGCTGTTGCTTTCTGTATTCCTGGTCGCCTCCTTCGACATTCTCGATTTGCCGGGCGTGACCGGGGCGATCGAGAAGGTTGTCGCCTACATCCCGAAAGTGCTGGTGGCGACGGTCTTGGTGGTGATTGGCTTGCTACTGGCAGCTTTCTTGCGAGGCGTCATCGCGACCAGTGCTGATCGCGTCGGCGTCTCGTACGCTCAGCAATTGGCCAGTGGGTGCTACTACATCTTGGCGTTAATGACGTTCATTGCCGCGTTCGAGCAACTCCAAATCACGTTCGAGCTGCTGAACTATGCGATTCTGATCGCGTTCGGGGCAATCGCGTTGGCGCTTGGCTTGAGCTTCGGCCTGGGCGGCCGCGATGTGATGGCTGGAATTCTGTGTGGTTACTACTTGCGTCAGCGATTCCAATCCGGTGATCGAGTCACCGTGGCCGGTTATCAAGGAACTGTTCGCGAAGTAGGTCCCGTCTCGACGATCGTCGAGACGGACGAAGAGGGGCTCATGAATCGGCACTCCGTTCCGAACAGCATGATGTTGAGCGAGGCCGTGCGATAGGAGTCGCGCATCGTCGTGGTTCGCTCCGCGAACCAACGTTTTGTTCGCGGAGCGAACAACGACGACCTGCCAAGAAAACAAGCGACCGTGCCAGCATCATGCGGGCACGGTCGCTCTTGTCGCTGGCTACGAGATCCATCTCGATGAAGGTGCTCGACCGCAGTCCTTCCCTTGCGGGCGAGGAGGACTACGCCACCAAACGGAAAGCCGACTGCCGTTCCCTCACGCCATCGACAAACTCTTCGAAGATGCGGACGTCGAGTGCCGAAGCGGACGCGGCTTCGGGATGGAACTGAGTACCAAGAGCGAGCCAATCCTCCGTGACGCTCTCGATGGCCTCAACGACACCATCCGGGCAACGAGCCGTCACCGCAAACCCTGGGGCGACCTCATCGACCGCCATGTGATGCATGCTGTTCACGCGAATCTCGCCGTCACCGTAGACTCGTTCCATCAAACTTCCTGGAACAACGTCGAGGCTGTGGCGGTGGGCCGGATCTTGCAAATCCTTGTGCGGAATCGCCGCCGGCAGATCTTCCGAGATGTGCAGGAACAGATTGCCGCCTTGCGAGACATTCAGCAACTGCATACCAACGCCGATGCCGAGCACTGGCATGCGGCGATCCGCAATCAGGCGAATCAGCTTGCGATCGAAAGTTTCGCGGCGTGGCTCCAAGTGACGAACGGTCGGGTGCAGCATGAACCCGTCGCGTCGAGGATCAAGGTCTTGGCCGCCGATCATTACGAAGCCGTCGAGCCGATCGAGGATCGGTTCGATGTCCGATTCTTCTTCGAGTGGTGGAAGAATGATGGGAATGCCGCCGACCGCAGTGATGCAGTCGTAGTAGCCGGCACACACATAGGAGAAGGCGGGTGCGTCCTTCTGGGCGTTGCGGAAATCAGCGTTAAGACCGATAAGTGGCTTCGACTGCATGAGGTGAACCTCCCTGATTCGAGTTGAGTGACTCCATGACACTTACGTTAGCGGCAGAGTTGTCGTTAACGTGGTCGCAGAGTTTACGTTTCCTTCAAAGCTTGGCAACCATCAAACCGCATCTTGCGGCATCCAAGACGCAAGCCACTACATGGTGTGCAAGCACTACCCTTTGCTAGCACGCGAGTTGCGCGTCAGCGCGTTTTCAGCCCTTCGTCTTACAGGTCGTTCTGTCGTTCTGTCGCACCGTTGCGAGTGCTTTACGATGCGTCCCAAGCCCACTATTCTTTAGTGACAAGGCAATCCCGCTGCCGGCTCTCCACGGTTGAATTCCAGGCTTCGATTATGCAGTACCGAAATGTTTGCATCGAGTCGTTTGGCTACACGTTACCCAGCGAAATCGTTACTTCCGACGACATCGAGCAGCAACTCCAACCGC
Source organism: Planctomycetota bacterium (assembly GCA_027622275.1). Classification (GTDB taxonomy): domain Bacteria; phylum Planctomycetota; class Planctomycetia; order Pirellulales; family Pirellulaceae. The sequence continues at coordinate 35,780 of JAQBZB010000006.1, forward strand.
TCTACCAGCGGTTGCGTTTGCCCGAAGGTCGGTTGGAGTTGATGACCGGCATCCGCGAACGCCGCTTCTGGGAGCCGAACACGCTGCCCAGCGACAAGAGCGTCGAGAGCGGCCAGAAAGCAATCGCTCACGCGGGGATCGATCCTCGCCACATCGGGGCTTTGATTCACGGTTCGGTCTGCCGCGATCATCTCGAACCGGCGACCGCGTGCCGCGTGCATCATCACCTTGGTCTGGCAAGCAACTGCGTTATCTACGATGTTTCGAACGCTTGCCTCGGCCTCCTGAACGGCATGATCCAAGTCGCCAACATGATCGAGCTGGGCCAAATCCGTGCTGGGTTGGTCGTTGGCACCGAGAGTGGACGACAATTGGTCGAGACGACGATCGATACGCTGAATCGCGACGAGACTCTCACGCGCAGCCAGCTCAAAATGGCGGTGGCTTCCTTGACGATCGGTTCCGGGAGTTGTGCGATCTTGTTAACCGATCGCGAACTAAGTCAAACAGACAACCGCTTACGAGTCGCAACGGCTCGAACGAACACGAAGCATCACGAGTTGTGCCATAGCGGCCAAGACGAAGCAGGTTCAGGCATGCAGCCGCTCATGCAAACGGACTCCGAGCAATTGATGCGCGAGGGGATCGCGACAGGCGTCGACACGTTCACGCGCTTCATGAACGAAACGGAATGGACGCCGGACGACATCGACAAGACATTCTGCCACCAGGTCGGGTCCGCTCATCGAAAGCTCATGCTCGACTCACTTGGTTTGCGGCACGACCGCGACTTTGCGACGCTCGACTGGCTCGGTAACACCGGCTCGGTGGCCTTGCCGATCACGATGGCGATCGGGTTGGAAGAGGGCCACATCGAAAGTGGCGACAAGGTCGGCATGCTCGGCATCGGTTCCGGCATCAACTGTCTGATGCTTGGTGCGACGTGGCAACAAATGCTGGTCAATGGCAAGCCAAGTCAACGAGCTGCATCCCACGCGACTGCGCCTTCGCCGCTTGTGGTTTAGTCGCCGCACGCGTCTCCCGGAGTTCGGACGCCACCCTATGGCCGAGAGAACAACACATCGGAGACGAGTCACGTTTCGAGTCCTCGCCGTCTCGCTATCGTTGTTGCCTTTCGTCGGCTTCGAGTTCGGTTTGCGCCTGGCGGGCGTTGGCGAGGTTCGTGAAGCAGACGTTCCCGCCATCGGCTTTCAGGCTACGTATCCGCTCTTCGAACTGGATGAGGCAGGCGAGCATTTCAAGATCGCCGAATCGCGGCAAGCCTACTTCTCTCCCGACTCATTCGCCGCCCAGAAGTCATCCAACGAATTCCGCATCTTTTGCCTGGGCGGTTCCACGGTCCAAGGTCGTCCCTACAGCATCGAGACCTCGTTTACGACGTGGCTCGAATTGAGCCTGAACGCCGCGGACCCGAGTCGCAAGTGGGACGTCGTCAATTGCGGCGGTGTTTCGTATGCGAGTTATCGCCTGGTCCCAATCCTGAACGAACTCCTGGCGTACGAGCCAGACTTGTTGGTGATCTACACGGGACACAACGAATTCCTGGAGGCGAGAACGTTCGCAAACCTTTCGCCGGTGAGTCCTTTGTCTCAGGTGAGAACTTTCAATCTGCTCCGCTCCGCATGGTCAAGCGAGTCGCGTTTGGAAGGATCGGGACAACCTCGCGAGATCCTGGCTGCTGAGGTCGACGCGCTGCTGGACTATCGCGGCGGACTCGCCGATTACCACCGCGACGATGCTGGACATCAAGTCACAGTGCGCCAGTACGCGGATAATTTGAAGCAGATGATCGACCTTGCACATTCGGCGAACGTGCCGGTCGCCCTGATGAACCCGGCTTCCAACTTGAAGGACACGCCGCCGTTCAAGATCGAGCCGCGTTCCGACTTGACGGTCAGCGAGGCTGCCGAATTCGAGACCCTGCTCCAGCAATCGCGAGCGGCCAGCGGTGTCGACGACAGAGTCGAGTTGCTCGAACAGGCCGTCACCATCGACGGTCGGCACTCCGGCGCGAGGTTCTTGCTCGGCCACGCCTACCTCGCCCAACACCGGCCTGCCGAGGCACGCGAACAATTCATTCGAGCAAAGGATGAAGACGTCTGCCCCTTGCGCATGATCGAACCGCTCCACGACTCGCTTCGCCGCGTGGCCGAGTCTTCGGCCACGCCGCTGATAGACGTTCGCCACAACTTCGAATCGCGGGCCGCTGACGGGATACCGGGCGACAGCTTCTTCTTGGATCACATCCATCCTTCGATTAATAACCACCAAGTGATTGCCCAGTTACTAGTCGACCAGTTCGTCGCCGCAGGTTTCTGCCACCCGCAAGCCAATTGGGAAGCGATCCGGGACGAGCGTTATCGCCGACACCTCGCCACTTTGGACACGCCATACTACGCCAAGGGCAAACAACGTCTCGAAGGCCTAACCCGCTGGACCCAGGGCCGCGCGAACAAACTCCGCGACGGCACTTCACTTCCGCCTGGACTTGATTGAGGTAGGCAGTCGGCTATTGAAGGGCTCTCGTACAAAAGCGTCAACGCCGTCCGCGGGCAGTATAGATTTGTTCCAAGGATTGGTATAATCACTCCTTTCCGATGTGAGAATGCGGTGTCTTCTCTCTTCCTTGCACTCAAGAGAAATCGTGAGTTGATTCGCCATGCGTCCGTGCCACGAAATTCAATCTGACTACTTCGTTCGTTCCACATACTTGCCTGCTCCCGCAACGAAGGATAAGTGGAACCGACACGTTTCAAGCCATCCTAGTTGCCTGGCAATTCCAGGCAGCATCGCCCATGAATTGAACGAGCGCGCATGGACCTGCGTTGGCATCTTGCTAGCTGCTGGGATGATGATCATGTTGGCAGGTTGCTCCAAGAAAGCTGCCCAGGCTCCACCCGTGGTCGAGGAAGCTGTGGTAGTTGCCGCTCCGGTTGTCGAGGAAAGGCCTCCCGCGCCGAAACCGATCCAGCTGTCTTCGCCCGCCCCTGTCGTGCTTGATCCGGGTGGGCAAGCGAAGATCGAGTTGCGCATCGAGCGAAACGGCAACGAAGGGCCGGCCGAATTCAGTGTGGTTGGAGCGGCCGCCGGGATCACCACAAAAATTGATCCGATCCCCGCCGCAGCCTCCGCCGGCCAACTGGAGATTCTGGCGGCAGAGACGCTCGGCGATGACACGCTCGAGACAACCCTGCAAATTACCGCCAAGATCGGTGAGCAAGTCACAACTCAGCCGATGGTCGTCACCGTGAAGAAGCTGAACATGCCTACGTTTTTGACACCCGCACCGATTCTGCTGCAGCCGGGAGCCAAAGCGAACATCGTCGTGCAAGTTGAACGCAACGGCTATGAAGGCCCGTTGGCTCTTCGCCTGGAAGGTCTGCCAGCGAAGGTAACTGGAAAGGTCGAGCCGCTCGCCGAAGGACAGTCTCAAGCCAACGTGGAGATTGCTGCGGCAAGCGATGCTGGAGATGTCAACCAAAAAGCATCCTTGGCGGTCACCCATTTCGGCCGCACGATCTCGACGGAAATCACGCTGCAAATCGACCGGAGTCCGTTTGTCGTCAAGGCCTTTCAGGTTGTGAAGGTCAAGCCGGGAGAGACGGTTCGCGTGACGATTCCGATTGAGCGTCGCAGCTATCAAGGTGTGATCCGTTTGGAAGCCACGAACTTGGCAGAAGGGGTCACGTCTCCCGCCATCGACGTGCCCGCGAATCAACCCCAAGGCATCCTTGAGGTTTCCGCGACCGCGAGTGCCGCGGAACAAGTTCGTACCGCGACGGTGGTTGCGAGCGCCGGCGCGCTGAAACGGACAGAGCCGTTGGTCGTCCGCGTCTCGCGGGGCGAAGGAAGTTTCCTGGCATGGGAAGTCGGTTCCAACAAAGAACTGTTCCCGCAACTCCGCCGCGGATCGTTCGGCGGACGAATGACGTCGGCTGGGAAGAAGGCGCTACTGGCAGCCTACGGCGGCACGGAGGAATCTGAAGCGGGAGTGTTGGCAGGCTTGCGATGGCTCGCCGCCCACCAGCAAGCCGACGGCCGCTGGTCGCTCAAGAACTACGCCAAGGACATCTCAGGCTGCGATTGCCACCTGGAGTTTGAAAGCGAAGTCGTCGATTATGACACAGCCGGGACCGCCTTTGGTGTTCTGCCGTTCTTGGGCGCGGGCATCACGCACAACAGCGCACCGGACAGCCCGCCGGAGTTGGCAAAATATCAAAAGACCGTGGAAAGAGGGTTGGCCTATTTGATGCAGAATCAGGTTACCGCCCGCGATCCCAAGACGATCGGCAACTTGGGCGGAAACCTTTACTCCCATGCCATGGCAACGATGGCTTTGTGCGAAGCGTATGGCATGTCGGGGGACGACCGATTGCGACTCCCGGCACAGTTGGCGGTCAAGTACTTGCTTGAGTCTCAGCACGCGGCAGCAGGTGGCTGGCGTTATGGTCCCAACCAGGCCGGCGACCTATCGGCGACGTCGTGGATGTTCCTTGCGATGCGCGATGCCCAGATGGCGGGACTAACCATCGAGCAGACGCCGCTGAAACGAGCCGAACGGTTTATCGACTCGTGCGCCGCGGGGCCGGACGAAGCGAAGCTCTCACGTTACGCTTATCAGCCGGATGCAGAGGCCAAACTTTCGCTGACGGCAGCCGGCTTGCTAACACGCGAGTATCTCGGTTGGAAAAGGGACAACCCGCATCTGCGGGTGGGAGCCGCGTATCTGATGCAAAACCAGCCGCCTGAATCGGCGACACAGCTTGGCCAGATCTACTACTATTACTACGCGACGCAGGTTCTGCATCACTTGGAAGGGAGCGAGTTCGATCTGTGGAACCACCGGATGCGCGAACATCTGCTGCGGACACAGGAAAAGGAAGGACATCAGGCAGGCAGTTGGAGTCCCGTTGGAGCTGACTGGGGAAAGCAGGGCGGCCGGCTTTACGCCACGTCGCTGGCGCTGAGCACGCTCGAGGTTTACTACCGGCACTTCCCGATGTATCGCCCGGTGTCCAAGCCGACACCCTAAGTCCACCGCGTCTAATAGCGCGAAACCTTCGCCCGCATGAAACCAAACGCCAAATGCTGTCATGCAGGAAAGCCGATTCGGTCGCACCCAGCTATCGGATGGCAACGGGACCAGCACCGACATCCTCAAACGGCGAACCGATGTTACCGCCGTCGTCTCTGCCATTGCGGCCCACCGAATAGATGATCCAGCCCTGCGGAGTTTTCTTTGTCAACAGTAGCGTGCCGGTGTAAGGATCGGTTGTAAATCTCTTGTCGAGGCCAAGTTGCTCGATATCGAAGCCAGCGTCACCGAGATCCAGTGCCGTGCGTTGCAACTCACACACGACGTACAGACATCGCACGTGAGCGCGGACGCGATCCATCGCTTCGCGACTCGCATGCAACGCGGGATAAACGGCGCGAACCATCGCGCCAGAGGAAGCTACCCTCGTGCTTTGCGCCGCTAACTCACTTGCAATCGAGTACTTCGGTGCCGCACCCATCGTCACTTCCGCGGCCATCATGTCCAGATAATCGCTCTCCCAGTTCTTGAAGAACCACAACGGCAGTCTTCCCAGCGGCAACTCTCCGAAACTCGCGATGCCTAGCACGCGTTCCGACTTGAGGCATTGAACGAAGCCCTGCATGTCGTCGTTTCTAGCGAGTTCATCTTTTAACAGCATGCTGCTTTCGGCCGAGACAGGGCCGTCGATCAAGATCTGATTGATCCTGTCCAACGCTGCACCGCGCACGCCCAGCGACATCAGGTAGCCAACCATGAAGGGTTCGTGTTCAAGCTGCCGACCGAACTGCAAGGCGAGCACGCTCGTTCGCAGCGCTTCGTCGCGTTTGCCCTCGAACAGCAACAAATCGGCTTGCAGGGTCAACACGCGTGCGGCCGCTCGAGATGGCCCCGCTTGCTGGATCAGTGCGTCGAGCACGGCTAGTCGCGGGGCCGTAAAGTCATGCATCGGATCGTACCCGCCGCCGGTGGCTGCGCGTTCGAGTTGCGGGACGACTTCTGGATAGGATTCAAGCGTGGCGCGCACCATGGCCGCACCCTCTCCATTCAGCTTGCCCGCCTCGCGGTAGGGGCCTTCGTCATTTAAGACTTCCTTCAATTCGTTGTTGATCGCCAAGACTTGCCGCTCGACGCGCTGCAGGTACGTGACCGCGTTCTGATCGGCTGGAATTGGCTCGCGCGTCAGTTCCGGTAGCGTCACAGGATCACCCGCCGTTCGAATCGCATTGAGCCGTTGCTCAAGCCGTCCGCTCGCTCGCCAACTGACGATCGCGACCGTACTTAAAAGCACCGCGATAACGACCATCAGACCTATGGCGGTCCGTTTCAGAATCTTCCAGAGTCTTCTCATTCAACCAATCTCCACCGTGAAGAGCCCATTCGTTTAAACGCAGTTGGACCTGTAGCATTTGTTCGTTTCTCGTCGCTGGTGCGGAATTCGCGCGGGACATCGCGAGCAACTGCCGCTGAATGCTCCGCGCGGTCTTGTCGTCGGTCACCACCTCGATGATCTCCCCGCATTGGACGATTCCCTGGGGCATTGCATCCGGCCCCAAGATGCGAGCTAAACGCCTTTCGCCAGAGCGGATGATCACGATGTTCAACACAGCACTCGCGACTAGCAATACCGCGGCAGCCAAGGCAATCCGACGCTCCCATCGTGGTCGTTGTGTGGCCGCCAATTCGCCGTAGACCGCCGCGAGTACCGACTGCCGCAACTCAGCGGGAGCGGGCCGTGGCGTCAAGGATCGGAGGTGTTGCTCGACAGCATCGGGGAAATCAGATTGCTCGCCGTTCACAGTCGCTCCCTCACGAAGATTTCACGTAACTTGGTGATCGCCCGACGATAACGCGTCGCCACGGTTCCTGGGGGCAAACCGGTGACATCCGCCACTTCGGCGAACGTCAAGCCGGCGTAGATCTTCAATTCGATCACTTCAGACAGTTCGTCGTCCAAGCGATCGAGCGCAATCGCCAGTGTTTCGGCTCTTTCCACCGCGTCGGCGTCATCGCAAGTTGCTTCCTCGAAAAGTAAATCGGCACGTCCCGCGCAGGTTGATCGCTCGCGGGCCGTGCGGCTCAGCCAACGCGCCGCTTCGTTCCGAGCCACGACAAATGTGTAGGCGATCGGATCGGCAACCTGTGCAAGCTTCGATCGTGACCGCGCCACACGCAGAAAAGTCTCTTGCAGCACATCCGCAGCGTCCTCGCGAGAACCCAGCCGTAAGCACAAGTAGTGATGGAGCCGATCCGCGCAGGCGTCGTACAGTTCGTCAAACGCAGCGGGTTCACCCGAACTCAATCGCCTCGCCAGACCGTCCATCATGTCTCCGTTGATTCGATCAACAGTAAAGACCCAAGAAGCAACCGGAATTATTGCCGAAAATCAGAAAAACTCGAATCGGAGAGTCGAGGTACTTTGGCTGCGGCCCTGCCGCGTTACGGTGGGTAGATGAGATCGAACTGCGGGCTGCCCGTGAGTGGCCAAAGGACCAAGAAGTGATGGATCGTGTCACTCAGCAATAATGCCCAGCCCAACGTGTATCCATACTGCGACAACTTCGGAGCTTCACGCGAGATGCCCCACGCGACGAGGATCAGCAACGCTCCACAGTATCCGTGATGGATCCGGATGCCAAATGTCAGCAGGCCGATCGTCGATGCCGTGTCGCGGGTCGATTCGAGTTGAAGGCCAAATCGGAGGAAGACCGTCAAGAGTTCGAACAGTAACGCTAGTACGAGGATCTGAACAACCAGTCTCTTGTGGCCTCGCGGTTCGTGCGTCATGGCGGCTAGTTCGTCCCGTATCTACAATAGCTCAGTGAACAAACTCCTCGCTTCGTCGACGACGATCACCCGCCAACCACTCTCTTCCCATTCCGCTGCGCTATGGGGAACGATCTATGGAGCGATTACCGCGGTTGGTTATACAGCCGCGAACATATGTCTACGCAGCGTAACAGATTGTGATCCCGTCTGGGTCTCCTGTATCAAGACGATTCCGACTGTCGTGGGCGTCGCGCCGTGGTTAATCGTTCGCTGGTCCCGTGGCGAGCGGGTTTTTCCACCGTTGCCGATCGTCGCAACCCTATTGGCGGCTGGGTTGCTGGGGCAATTCGGTGGGAATGTCGTGTTTCAATGGGCGTTGGGAATCATCGGCATCGCGTTGACTGTGCCCTTGTGCATGGGAATGATCATCATTGCCAGCGCGGTGCTGGGGCGAATTCTGCTACACGAGTCCGTTACCTCCCGCACGGCCGCTGCACTCGCCGTCCTGCTCGCGGCAATCTGGATCTTGTCACTCGGTGCGCAAGGGCTGAGCGATTCAACCACAAATCTGGAAACGGCAAGTCCGTGGTTGGTGACGGCTGCGGTGACTGCGGGCTGCGTTGCCGGTTTTTCGTATTCGGTGCTCGGTGTCACGATCCGGAGAGCAGTGCTTGGTGTGTCGACCGTTTCGGCGACCACGTTTTGTGTCGCGATCGTCGGCCTGGTGAGTCTCACGCCGCTGACGGTCTATCGCATCGGGGTTACCGAGATGATCCAGACCGATCGAGCCGACCTCGCCATGATGGTTCTGGCGGGTGTATTCAACTTGATTGCTTTCTTGGCACTGACACGTGCCCTGCAAATCACATCGCTGGTCTACGTGAACGCGCTGAATGCATCTCAGGTCGCGATGGCGTCGGTAGCGGGAATCGTGCTGTTCCAGGAACAGGCTTCGCCGGCATTGACGCTCGGGGTAAGTTTGACTGTTGTCGGGCTCCTGATCATGCCACGGCATAAGCGCATCGAGGAGCCAGCCAGCACTTCGTAAGATGAGTGTCATGATGGTAGGTCGTAAACGGACGCCAAATACACGACGAAGGGAACCGGCCGTTGTTGCGTGGTTGAGCACAGGGGTCTCCGATGACTGGATAAGTCGGTCAGGTTCGCAGGGGGCGAAACTCAGTATCGATGGCTTTAGCCGTCGGGTCAACTTTTGGCGAGCGAAGCTCAAGTGGCGGGGTGAAGGTGGTGGGAAGGAAAGCCAAGAATCGTCGATCGTCCCACAGGTTCGCTTCGATCCGTCCATGTTGCCGACCCGTGATGCACCGTGTCCTGCGTGCGTCCATTTGTTGTGGCTCACTGTCACGTCAACCGGGAGAACTCCGCGCTGGCGATCACCAACCACCGAAATCCCGTTCACCCGCCACGATTACTCGGTCAACGATGCCCGGCTATTACCCGATCATTGACAGGATTGGCTCAGCGGCGAAACTCGCGGATCAGATCACGTCGTCGCGCCAACGTCAAACGAGAAGCCCTTGCGGCAAAAGAAGCCTACACATCCACCCGGGCTGCCCGTGGGCCTCCAGGACAACGGTCGACAAACCTCGGCGTTGAAGGCGCGCGGCTGTCGCCATTCCGGCCATCCCGCCTCCGATCACTGCGACATCGTACATTTACTGCCATCCTTGCTGCTTCCAGAATGCGTTACTGACAGTCGAACCGAATCGCCGCTGGAGTTTAACAAGCTCGTCTCAGATCAACGTAAAGACTTGCTGAACTAAGAAAGATCAACCGTCGAGCGCGGTCGACGCGAGGGAAAAATTGATCGACGCGGCGGAACACTTGAAAGCGCCCGTCCGCGGCGCGCTTGGCAAGCCCAACGAGCTGATCGACGGCCTCGGAGGCCCGTCGTACTTCTTGTGCAGCTTCAATGACTGAATTGCCCTGGCAAGGAAGCCAAGACCGTTCGTTCGACACTCGACTCGCTGCGGCTTCACCCGCAGTTTGTGTGCTGGGTTGCCGGGAGTGTATGATCGCTGTCACCGACAAATGCGAACCAACTGCCGGAATCCCGTTGACAAAATTGTTTTGCTAAGTCGCCATTGCCACACGGTTTAGAACGATCATGTGAACTCCAGCTAGTCCCGTGCGTCAAAGATTCACTATAGTTGTGTAACCGAGAAGTCCGGGCAATCCTCGCGGCGAACGAAATCATCGCCGTTCTTTATGTGTGAAGCTACTTTATCGCTGGTGGAACCTCAGCTAGTCCTGTCGCTGTTTGGCGCGCGCGACCAGCATCTCCGTGTGGTTCGTGATGCTCTGGGCGTGAAGATCTCGCATCGGGATGGGGAGGTGCATGTCTCGGGCGAGGAAGCTGCCGTCTCGCGGGCAACCGAAGTCCTGGAACACTTGAAAAGTCTGGTCGAGCGGCGCGGGATGGTGACTCCGGACGACGTCTCCGAGATCCTCTCGCGAGTGAATGGGAACGGCGAGGCACATTTCAAGGAAGCGATTGAAGTCATCAACGCAGGCCAAACGATCAAGCCTCGCACCGCCGGACAGGCAATGTACATTGCCGCGATTCGTCAGCATGATATCACGTTGTCGATAGGACCGGCCGGTTCCGGGAAAACCTATCTGGCCGTCGCGTTGGCCGTGGAAGCCTTGAAGCATCATCGTGCTCGAAAAATCGTCCTGGTTCGTCCCGCTGTCGAAGCGGGCGAGAGCCTGGGATTCTTGCCTGGTGACTTACAAGCGAAAATCAATCCCTACCTGCGACCGCTGCTCGACGCATTGCACGAGATGATCGATTACGATCAGATTAAGCAGTTCATGGCCGAGGATGTCATCGAAGTGATCCCGTTGGCGTACATGCGGGGTCGCACGCTGAACGACGCCTTCATCATCCTGGACGAAGCACAGAACACCACGATCGGACAGATGAAGATGTTTCTGACCCGCATGGGTGAAGGCTCGAAGATCGTGATCGCTGGGGATACGACGCAAATCGATTTGCCATCCCATGCCCGCAGTGGTTTGATCGATGCCATGTCGCGACTGCGAGACATCACGGGCATTGCCCAGATTCGGCTGACCAAGGCCGATATTGTCCGCCATCGCTTGGTCCGGGCGATTGTCCAGGCGTACGACGAACCGGAGCCTCGCGGTAAGAAAGCACGTCGATAGGAATTCATGTCCACCAGCAGCCCACGCCGCAAGCGATCCGATCTAGCAGCTGGTATCCGGTTGCCGCCCGGCCAAGTCGCTCGCTTCCTAACCTACTTGCATCGGGGCGACGTTTTAGTGCGACTAGGTTTGTGCCTCCTGGCTGCGATGGTTATGTGGGGGTCAACGCGAGGCTGGAGTCGTCCATTCCCTTACACAAGCGGCTATATTCCCGCGCGAGATGTTGTCGCCAGCATCGACTTCAGTACCCGCGAACTTGATGTCCCGGAGAACGAGCGACGTCGACAACGAGCGCTGGCGCAGACCATTTGCATTTACACGCACGACGGCCAGCCGCTGGTCGAACTTCGAGAGGCGCTAAAGAACCGAGTCTTTCAAGTTACTCATGGCGATGCTTTCGAAAGCCTCAGCGAAGACGACCGAAAGGCCTGGCAGGAGTTCTTGTCGACGACTGAGTCGATGGACAATGAAGAGCAATTCTTCAAGGACTTTAAGGTCGCGTTGGCGGAGGATCCGGAGCTACAGAAGTTCGAGCGAGCGGTGCAGAACGCATTCGCCGATTATGAAAAAGATGGGCTCTTGGTCCAGTTGGAACATCAGTTCGAAGAGGGAAGTCAAACGTCGGTCGAAGTCCATCCGAAGGGACGTTCCGATGTCATGCACCGGGTCGAAGTGGCTAACGTGCGAATTGCGCAAGCTACCGCGAACTTGAACACGCGGCTGCACGACGGCTTTCAGGTCGCGGGACTTCCAGAAGCCCATCTCGATACGCTCGCGCTGCTGGTGGCGAACTGGCTCAACGGGAAGCGAATTCCGGCCACGCTGACCCTGGATGCCGAGGCGACGAACGAAGCTCGCCGGAAGGCCGTAGACTCGATCGAAGTAGCGACGATCAACTATCACGTGCGAGATCGTTTAGCCGCTGCGGGCATGCCGTTAACGAGTCGCGATGTCGGGCGTCTCCGGGCGGAGCACGATACGATCACCGAGGCTCTCAGCTTCGGCAGCCGATTTCGCCACACGCTTGCCCACTTCGGAATGTACGTGGCGATGTATGTCCTGTGTGGTTCGTACCTATTCTTTCACGACCGCCGGTTGCTGACGGACACCCGCCGCTTGGCCACGATGTTAGGGCTCGCCGTGGCAACCGTCGTGCTCTGTCACGCCGCGGCTGGAGATCGATGGCGCGCCGAAGTTATTCCCATGACGCTGTTTGGAATCACGGTCGCAATTGCGTATCGTCGTGAACTTGCCTTGTTGCTCTCGGCGGTCGTCTCGCTTGTCGTGACGCTCGCCAGCGGCCATAGTTTGCCCGAATTTGTGATCCTCGTGGCTGCCGTCTCCTCCTCGATTTTGCTGGTGGGACGAATTCGCAGTCGCACCAAGCTGATCTATGTTGGAGTCGGCACGGCGCTGGTGACATCGTTCACAACGCTAGGGATCGGGACGCTCGTGGGCCAGGCATTCGGCTGGTCCGGTGCCGGTTCGCTGGACAACTTGAGTGGAACTACAGCCGGCATCTTTCCGTTATGGCTCACGCTGGGAGCCCTGTGGTTTGGCTTCTGTGCCTTGGTGGCGGGTGTCTTGATGACCGGTCTGCTGCCGTTCATCGAAAAGTTGTTTGATGTTCAAACTGACATCAGCTTGTTGGAACTCGGCGATGCGGCTCATCCGCTCTTGCAAGAGTTGGTGCGACGCGCACCGGGAACGTACAACCACTCGATCAATGTCGCGTCAATCTCCGAGGCCGCCGCGGAAGCGATTGGTGCCAACGGCCTGTTGTGTCGCGTGGGTGCCTACTTTCATGACATCGGCAAGATGCTGAAGCCCGGTTACTTTGTCGAGAATCAGAGTGGCGAGGGCAATCGACACGACTCGCTGATGCCAGCCATGAGTACCTTAGTCATCATTGCACACGTCAAAGACGGTGCCGACTTGGCGCGCCAACATCGCTTGCCTCGCTCGATCATTGACTTCATCGAACAGCATCACGGCACGACGCTCGTCGAGTATTTTTACAACCAAGCCACGAAGCAAAGTGAAGCGGATCCGAATGCGGGCGAGGTCGACGAAACCAGTTTCCGTTATCCGGGCCCCAAGCCGCAGTCAAAAGAGACCGGCGTCATGATGCTCGCCGATGCAAGCGAGAGTGCCTGCCGCACGTTAACCGATCCCGCGCCCTCCCGAATCGAGCATCTTGTCCGCGATATCGCCATGAATCGATTGCTCGACGGCCAGTTTGACGAATGCAACCTCACGCTACGCGAGTTGGCGATTATCGAAGAAAGTCTTGTCAAGTCGCTCACCGCCGTGTATCACGGACGCGTGAAGTATCCGAGCCAACAAACGGCCTAAGGACCGTTCGAGAAATACCTGTCCGAATTCAAGTGAGCGGCACGGCGCTAGCCGCCGGTGTTTCACGGCGCACGAAGAACCGGTGGCTAGCGCCATTCCGCTCACTAATTCCTCGAACGCTGCTAAGTCAATTCTTCGGTGCCGCCTGTGATCAAGGTTGAAATCGCCAACAAGCAATCGGAACACGTCTTCGATGCCAAGTTGCTACAAGCGGCGGTGCGGCGAGTGCTCGATGGCGAATCAATCGAAGAAGCGGATGTGAGCGTTGCGATTGTCGACGACGCGACGATCCATGTCCTTAATCGCAAGTATTTGCAACATGATTACGCGACCGACGTGTTGAGTTTTCTTCTGAGTTCATCCGGCGACTTGCTCGAGGGGGAGATCATCGTCAGCGCGGACACCGCCGCGCGTGAAGCGATTCGGTTCCGTTCGTCGCTGCTCGATGAATTGCTTTTGTACTTGATTCACGGCACGTTGCATTTGGCCGGCTACGACGACGCCTCAGACTCCGAACGCGCAACCATGCGCGTCAAAGAGCGCCAATACCTGGGGGCGCTCGGTCGCCCGCCAAACTATGAAGAACGGACGGCCACAATCGTTACTGCTCCGGGAGCCAAACATCCCGCGGAAGGAGAGACGCGATCGTGAGTTGGGCGAGTTTGTGCGTACTGGCCGTTCTAGGAATGTTGCTCACCGGCTTTGCCGCAACGGCTTCCAAAGCACTTCAGGAGTTCTCCCGTCGAGAGTTGGAAGTTTACGCACGCCACCGCGGGCGGACCGATCGATTCGGAGCCATCTTGGACGGCTACGAACAGGCAGCACTGGGGCTGGAAAGCCTTCAAATTATCGGAACTGCGATTCTAACATTGAGCCTCTTCGCGATAGCGTGCAACGTATTTGATGGTTTGGCCACGATCGAAGCTTACCAGTTTGCTGGGATCGCGGTGGTCAGCTCACTGGTGTTACTCTCGGTCACAACTTGGATTCCCGCAGCCGTGATTTCGCTTTGGACGGCACCGTTCGTTTACCACAGTTGGCCGTTATTGCAGTTGATCACCTGGGGACTTTGGCCGCTTACGCTGGGCGTGAAAGTTGTCGGCGCTTTGTTTCGGCGTTTGGCGGATCGTCCCGAAGAGGAGGAGGACGACGAAGAAGCGTTTGAAGACGAGATTCTGTCGGTCGTGGCCGAGGGTCTCCATGACGGAGTCCTAGAAAAAGAAGAACGCAAAATGATCGAAGGAGTGATGGAACTCGGCGATACCGATGTGTTGGCAATCATGACACCTCGGAGCAACCTCGACGCGCTTGATATCAGCCTTGGTTGGGACGAAGTACAGGCGTTTGTTGTGAAAGCCGGCCGCACTCGGATACCCGTCTATGAAGGATCGCTCGACAATGTCGTTGGAATTCTCTACGTCAAAGATCTGCTGAAAGAGTTGTCCCTCTCGCATAGCCAGCCGCGCAAATCACTCCGCGACCTGTTGCGAAAGCCTTGGTGCGTACCAACCACCAAGCCATTGGACGATCTTCTGCAAGAGTTTCTGCAGACGCGAAACCATCTGGCTTTGGTGGTCGACGAGTATACGTCTATTGCGGGAGTTGTCACGATCGAAGATGTGTTGGAAGAGATCGTCGGCGAGATAGTTGACGAATCTGACTACGACGAAATCGAGGAGTTCCAGCTGCTCGACGACCAAACCGCCGAAGTCCTAGGCCGGATTCATCTGCACGTTATCAACAACCGGCTCGGCCTGAATCTCGACGAGCCGGACGATTACGACACGCTAGCGGGACTCGTCATCACTCACTTCGGCCGTATCCCGAAGCCTGGAGAATCGGTCGACCTCGGACAGGCTCGGATTACCGTCCTCGAAACAACTAGGCGTCAAATCGAGCGTCTGCGGATCGAAGTTACCTCTGCTCCCAATGGAGTCCAGGACGCGTCATGATTGCGACTTCACGTAACTGCAACGAGCAGTTCTGCTTATAGCGATTAATTGAAGTTTGCGGGCTGGGCAACCGATGATGGGTGATGCGATACAGAGCTGTCGAGTCAGAAATTAGCCGTTTCTGCTGTTAATGCTTGTGCCACAATGACTTACAGTGAGCATGGCCGTCATGCGCCGGTCGTATGTTGTAAGTCCCTTGATAATCGTGACTTACGGATCACTATTCGCAGACGATAGCAGACGACGGAACCCGTTTGCCTCGCCGGAAACTAATCCGAGTAGCTGTCGCCAGGAAAGCTTGATCTTGACTCTACTTCTTACGCTATTTACACTTGGAACTCGTCGGCACCGTCTCTGGCGGCGTGTTTTCTGTGAAATTCGGGCTTGTTCTGGGAGAGTTCAGTCGTGACCAAAAAAGAGATCGTCAAAACGATTTCCGAAGAGATTGGCATGACCCAACTCAAGACTAAGGAAATCGTCCAAAAGACGTTTGATGCGATCGTCGAGACACTTGTCGACGAGCGACGCATCGAGCTTCGCAATTTTGGCGTTTTCGAGGTCAAGAAGCGGGCAGCTCGTAAGGCTCGAAATCCACGAACCGGTCAACGCGTTGACGTCCCTGAGAAGTACGTCGTCACGTTCAAGCCTGGTAAGGAAATGGAAGAGAAGGTGCGACAGTTGGAACTGCGCGAAGCAGCAGCCGCTGCCGCTGCGGCGCAACGAGCTGCTGCATCGTCACTTCCGACCCCTGAAGCAAGTCCATCACCAATTCACTCACAACCCCCGTCGCAGCCATTCGGCAACACGGGGTATCCCGGTTCCGGGAACTAACATTGATCGGATACCTTTGCCGGCAGGCCCCCGGTTAGCTTCCTTGCACCGACTCTTTTCGCAGGTACGGATCTTATCTCTAACACTGGCAACGTTTTGTTGTCAGGGCAGCTTGGGCTGCCGCTAACAGCCAGGACGGCTGTTGATGTCTCATCATGGAGGAGTTTTCGATGCGTCGGATCTTTTACACGCTGTTGCTGGGCGTTCTACTCAGCTCAAGTGTGGGGTGCTTTCTACCCATCTACTCCGGCGAACCAACTCGTCGCGTCCAACAAATGATCTTCACATCGGAAGATCTGCGGGCATTCTATGACGTGTGGGAACGCGTCTGGTTCCTGGATATGCCAGATCACATGACACCGCAGCGAATTCACGGCGGCGTGATCTAGCCTTACCGATCGACGTAACAATAAGAGCCTATTGACTCTGCGCTCCCGGTACGCGCCGATCCGATTCCTCCAAACGCCTTGTTCGCCGTCATTGTTCACCGAGTTCGCCACGGATAGATTACGGGAGTCCCCAATCTATCTGGCACGATAAGCGAACTATGACGGACAACAACTCCGCGAAAGTAAATCTTTCCGTCCAACTGGGGCGACTTTCTCTCGCCAATCCGATTCTGGTTGCCTCTGGCACCTTTGGCTACGCCCGCGAGATGGAGCATTTGGTCGACCTCAGCCGGCTCGGCGGCATTCTCCCCAAGACCATTACCAAGGCTCCACGCACGGGCAATCATCCGTGGCGGACGGTCGAGACTTCGGCCGGCCTGCTTAATTCAATCGGCCTGGACAACGACGGGATCGATGCGTTCATCGAACACCATCTTCCCTATTTGGTGAGCCTCGATACGTCCGTGATCGTCAGCATCGCGGGACGCAACGAAGAAGAATTTGTCGAGTTGGCAAGCCGCTTGGATCAGGAAGCCGGAATCGCGGCGATTGAGCTGAATATCTCGTGCCCGAATGTGACAGGTGGCGTCGATTACGGTACCGATCCAACGCTCTGCAAGCAGCTTGTCGCGAACGTCCGCGAGCAGTGCGAATTGCCCGTGATCGCCAAACTGACCCCCAACGTGACGCGAATCGCCGACATCGCGAGCGCTGCGGCCGCTGGGGGCGCGGACGCCGTGAGTCTGATCAACACAGTGCTGGGGATGGCGGTTGATTGGAAACGCCAACGACCGATGCTCGGTAACGTCGTTGGAGGACTGAGCGGTCCCGCCATCAAACCCGTCGCCTTGCGTTGCGTCCATCAGGTCGCACGCGCGGTCGATATTCCGATTATTGGCATCGGAGGGATTTCAAACATTGACGACGTCATGGAATTCCTGGTTGCTGGTGCTAGCGCAGTGCAGATCGGTACGGCAAACTACTATAATCCGACCGTTTCAATGACAATTCTGGATCAGCTGCCTGAGGCGCTCCGTCAGCTCGGAGCAACTTGTATTAAAGACGTGGTCCGTTCGTTGCAGTTGCCACAACCAGCGGCCCCCTTGCCAATCACACCGGCCGTTTGACGACCCCGGCAGCAGAGCTTGACTTTACAGCACGCGACTTTCACTACCGAAGCAATTCTCTTCACAACGCCAAAGCAATCATCATGCGAGTTCTTTCCGGGATTCAACCGACTGGTCGCCCCCACTGGGGTAACTACTTTGGCGCGATTCGTCAGTACATCGACCTTCAGAACGACAACGAAGCGTATTACTTCGTCGCCAACCTTCATGCCCTGACCACCATCCGCGACGCCGACGAACTGCGCGGGAACACACTCGATGCCGTGCTGGATCTCCTGGCCTTGGGGCTCGATCCGGATCGGGCAACTTTGTTCGTGCAATCGGATGTGCCCGAAGTCTCAGAGCTTTGCTGGCTGCTCATGAGCGGTACACCGATGGGGCTCCTCGAACGGTGCGTTTCGTACAAGGACAAAGTATCGAAAGGGCTGCCAGCCAACGCGGGCTTGTTCACGTACCCAGTTCTTCAGGCGGCGGACATCCTGATCTACGATGCGGATGTCGTTCCGGTTGGACAGGATCAGGTGCAACATGTCGAAATCTGCCGCGATATCGCACAGAGCTTCAATCACCACTTTGGAGAGACGTTTGTATTGCCGAAGCCGCGCGTCCTTGAAGCGACCGCGAGGGTTCCCGGGACCGACGGCGAGAAGATGTCGAAGAGCTACAACAACACGATTGAGATCTTCGAGCCCCTCAAGCCACAGCGCAAAAAGATCATGCGAATCACAACCGATTCACGGCCGATGGAAGACCCAAAAGAGCCAGAAGGCGATCATCTATACCAGCTCTATGCTTGCTTCGCGGCGGCTCCGGCCTTGGAAGAAATGGCGGCGATGTATCGCCGCGGTGGGTTCGGGTATGGCGAGGTCAAGAAAGCGATCGCAGATGCGTCCGAGCACTTCTTCGCCGAACCACGAGCGAAACGCGAAGAACTCGCCGCGCATCCCGAGAAAGTTGCGGAGATCCTGGCTGACGGTGCCAGCCGAGCCCGTCTGAAAGCTGGTGAAGTGTTGCGACGGGCTCAGAAGGCGTGCGGGGTGAGAGGCTGATGAATATCACAGGCATCGGAACCGATATTGTCGAATGCCTTCGCATCGCTCAGATGATTGAGCGGCATGGTGAGCTGTTCCTGAAGCGAGTCTATACGCAGCGCGAGATTGAATACTGCAGCTCACGTAAGGCCGCGACGCAGCATTATGCTGGTCGCTGGGCGGCGAAAGAGGCGGTACTGAAAGCGATGGGAACCGGCTGGGCGAAGGGGATCAGTTGGCGCGACATCGAAGTCCGCAACGACGAAGGGGGCCGTCCGTCCATCCTGCTCGGCGGAGCAGCCCGCGAAATCTGCGAGCGACGGGGCGTCCGCGACATGCTGATCAGCATCTCTCACTGTCGAAGCCACGCGACCGCGTATGCGTTAGCTGTCGCTGACGATGACGAGAATCCGTTCTGACGCGGACAGAAGCTCTCCGCCGCAACCGTCGTAGCCGAAGTCGTGAGGATTTGGCATCCTTGACCGGTCGAAATGGCCCTCCTACGATGAACTTCGCAGTTTGGCCGAGCGTTCCCAGCTTGACCGACGCCCTTAATCGCAACTGCTGACTATCACTTACTTTTTCGACGAAGGCGATCGATGCCACACAGCGATCCGACGCAGACCGAAGCAGGCACTATTGACGCAGAGGCGGACGACCAAGGCGGCTGTGTGGCTGCTGCATCTAAATCTCCGGTCGACATGCAACGACTGCAAAATGCCGTTCGCGAGATCTTGGCCGCGGTGGGCGAAGACCCGAACCGCGAGGGCTTGCTGGAGACGCCAGCTCGTGTGGCGAGGATGTACGCCGAGCTGTTCAGCGGCTTGCACGATGACCCGCGCGCCCATCTGAAGAAGGTGTTCACGGAAGAATACGACGAGGTCGTTGTCGTCCGCGACATCAGCTTTAACAGTATGTGCGAACACCATCTCTTACCGTTCATGGGCATGGCTCATATCGGTTATATCCCGAACGGAAAGGTTCTTGGGTTGAGCAAATTGGCTCGCGTTGTCGAAAGTGTTTCGCATCGGCCGCAAGTTCAAGAACGCATGACCGAGGAGATCGCTCGGCTGCTGGAGAGCGAGCTGGATGCGAAAGGAGTCGGCGTTGTTGTGGAAGCGACTCACACATGCATGACGATTCGCGGCGTCCGAAAGCCGGGGAGCTTGTGCGTCACGTCGGCGATGAAGGGTCTGTTCCGCACGAACATTTCGTCGCGCGCCGAGATCATGCAACTTATCTACGGCGACAGGCGGTAGGCACGCGTGGGATTCTCGCAACTGCTGATCCAATTTGTCTTTCGACTCACGTTCGGCGTTGCCCTGGCGATGGCAATCACGCCGGCCAAGCACGTATCGAGCGGCTTCTATCGCGTGCATCTGTGGGTCTTGATGGGGCTCAATACGCTCGCCGCGCTCGCCGTCTATTCGCAGACGGAAGCTCTCGCCGGTGTTCTTATGAACTGGCGGTTGCCATTTGCTTTGGCAATCGCGCTGGCCGTGCTGAGCTATTTCGGCTCCGTGATTTGGCTTTACGAAAGGCCGGACTTGGGAACTGCCGTTATCGTTCTCGTCGCGGCGGCCGCGCTCGTCGCCGCCGCCTTCGCGACACCTTGGGGCAACACCAAGACGCCGCTTGGGATCACGCTGGCGATGCTGGATCTTGGGTCGAGCGGCGTGCTGCTGGGCGTCACGCTGTCGGCGATGTTCCTCGGACATTGGTATCTCAACACGCCCACCATGGAATTGATGCCTTTGAAGCGTCTGGTGATCTTCATGACGTGCGCGATCGTGGTCCGGACGCTCGTCAGCGGCACGGGGCTGGCGCTGCAAGCGACGTCAGCACGGCCGCTGGATACAGCGTTTTGGATCTTTGTCACGTTTCGTTGGTTGTCGGGACTGTTGGGCACGTTCACGCTGGCGTTGATGACGTGGTACACCCTGAAAGTCCCCAACACACAGAGCGCCACCGGCATCCTTTATGCAGGTGTTATTCTCGCTTTCCTGGGCGAACTGACCTCCCTGCTACTGTCGGTCGACTACCTCTATCCTTTATGATGAAAGTAGCCATCACGCTCCGTCGTGATGAGCCCTTTGCGAAGGCGCTAGCTAAGTCATCACTGTATTTTTGATTCAAGTTCCAACTGCCAAGGCTCATCACGGCGGAGCGTGATGGCTACCGTTTTCAACCATGAACATCACTTTTGCGTGTCCAGAATGCGATCACACCAGCCGGATTCCGCTTGAACCCGGAACCGCAGTCGCGTGCCTTCAATGCGACTGGAAACAACACACGTCTGCACAAATCCCGCTGGAAGGAACGCTCGACGAATGCTTGGTTTGCGGCTGTAAAGAGTTATTTATTCGGAAGAACTTCTCGCAGCGGATCGGCGTTGCCGTCGTCGTCATTGCCGCCACGACAAGCTTGATCGCGTGGGGGTATTACATGTGGTATACGGCGTTCGGAATCTTGTTTGCCGCCGCGTTGCTGGACTTGTACCTGTACTTCACCGTCGGCAACTTGCTGCAATGCTATCGGTGCAACTCCGAGTATCGGGGACTTCCACAGTTCGACGAATATGAAGCGTTCAGCCTGGAGACGCACGAGCGCTATCGCCAGCAGGCGATTCGGCTCGCCGAGAGTCAAGCGGTCCAGTCGAAGGGGGCGTGACTTAGTCAACGGCGCTCATGGACAAGGAACGCGAACGCATTCAGGCTGATCTACGTGGCTTGATCGACGGCGACGTCCGTTGCGACGATGTCTTCGTCCAGATGTACGCGAGCGACGCCAGCGTCTACGAGATTCGCCCGCTTGGTGTTGTGCGGCCTCGCGGTTTGTCGGATGTCGTCGCCTGTGTTCAGTATGCCGCTGAAAACGAACTGCCAATACATGCTCGCGGCGCGGGAACCGGTGTGGCCGGCGAATCGCTTGGCGCGGGTTTGGTATTGGACTTCTCGTACTACATGCGACGTGTCCTCGAAGTCAGCGACGATCGAGTCCGTATTCAACCCGGTATCATCCACGCACAGCTCAATCGGACGCTCGCGCCGTACGGTCGCCTGTTCGGCCCCGATCCCGCCACACGAAGCGTGACAACGATGGGAAGCGTCTTGGCATTGGACGGCAGCGGCAGTCATTGGCCGCAATACGGTTCGGCACGTGGCCGCGTCGAGCGATTACAAGTCGTCCTGGCGGACGGTGCGGTCATCGAAGCCGAGAATGTCCCAATCAATCAACCGGATGCAGACCCGCGTCGCGGTGAGATTGTCCGGCGACTGGTCGATCTCTTGCAGCGTCATCAACCGGAGATCAAAAAGGGTCAGCCGAAGTCGTTTGTGAATCGATCCGGCTACCACGTCTATAACGTGTTGCGTGACGAGCAGCTTCGTCTGGCCGACTTGATCGTGGGTTCCGAAGGAACTTTGGGCCTGATCACGGAAGCCACGGTTCGCACCGATCCGCGTCCCAAGCACCGCGGAGTTGTCCTGCTGTTCTTCGATCGTCTGGAGAACGCTGCCCAAGCGGCGTTGCTGCTCTCGACGATGGGCGTGAGTGCTTGTGACTTGATGGATCGGCGGTTACTGACGATTTCTCGCGAAGTCGATGTCCGCTTCGACGTGATCATTCCGCGAGACGCGGAAGCGATGCTGTTGGTCGAACAGCAAGGAGACGATGCGAATGAGCTGCGGGATCGATTGAAGCAAGTCGTCGCCCGTGTCCAGCGTCGCAAGCGGCTCGCGTTCGATTCGCGAATGACCATGGACAAGGAAGATCGCGATCTCTACTGGCACTTGGTGCGGCGTGTCGTACCCCGCCTGCATCGTCTGCGCGGCTCGACTCGACCGATTCCGTTCGTCGAAGACATTGCGATCCCGCCCCATGTCCTTCCCGAATTCCTCGTGACGATCCAAAACGTCCAGAAGGCTCACCAAGTCACTGCCACCTTGTTCGCGCATGCCGTTCACGGCCAACTGCACATTCGGCCGTTCCTCGATCTTGCCAATCCTGATGACATCCGCAAGATGCAAGGGCTCGCTCAAGACCTGTACGAAGAAGTGCTCAAGGTCGGCGGAACGATCAGCGGCGAGCATGGCGACGGTTTGAGTCGAACTTGGTTCGCTCAACAGCAACACGGCGAGCTGTACGAAGTGTTTCGTTCGGTCAAGCGAATCTTTGACCCACAGAACACTTTCAATCCCGGCAAAGTGGTCGCCGACGCACCGCAGCCGCCCAGCAAAAACCTTCGCCCCGTCGTCGCCGCGACTGCTGAATCGTTGGCCGCCGAATTCGCGGATACCGGCGAAGAGAACGTTCACAAGTTTCAGCCGGTCAAACTTCAACTTGTTTGGGAGCAGGATAATATCGCCCACGCGGCACGCACCTGTAACGGTTGTGGTCGCTGCCGAACGGAGTCTCCCGAAGAGCGGATGTGTCCGATCTTTCGGTTCGCTCCGCGTGAGGAGGCTTCTCCGCGTGCCAAGGCTAACTTGGTTCGCGCGGTGCTGACGGGTAGGCTCAGTTCCACCGAGCTGACCAAGGACCATCTCAAAGCGGTCGCGGATCTGTGCGTGAATTGTCATCAATGCCGTTTGGAGTGTCCCGCCAACGTGGACATCCCGAAACTTGTCTTGGAAGCGAAAGCCCAGTACGTCGCAACGAATGGCTTGCCGCCCACGGAGGTGCTCTTCACGCGACTCGACAAGATGTGCCAGATCGGCAGCAGTCTTGCCACGATCACGAATTGGGCGTTCGGCAATCCGGCGATGCGTTGGCTGATGGAGAAGACCGTCGGAATCGCACAAGGACGGAAACTCCCCCGGTTCGCAATGCGAACATTTTTGCGGGAGGCCCAGCGACGACGTCTTACTCGTCAAAGCCGTTTCGAGGGACGCAAGGTCTTGTACTTCGTCGATGTCTATGCGAATTGGTTTGACGTCGAGTTGGCGAACGCGTTTGTTGGCGTCATGCGTCACAATGGCGTCGCGGTCTATGTGCCTCCGCGGCAAGTTCCTTCCGGTATGTCGGCGGTTTCCGTGGGTGCCGTCGATACCGCTCGACGATACGCCGCTCGCAACATACCACTGCTCGCCGAGGCCGTACGTCAGGGCTACCACGTCGTCACTACCGAGCCTTCCGCGACCTTGTGCTTGAAACATGAGTATCCAAACATTCTGGACGACGACGACGTGCGTCTCGTTGCCAAGAACACTTCTGATGCTTGCGATTATCTCTGGAAGATGCATCAAACCGGACACCTCGAACTCGACCTAACTCCCGTCAACGCGACCGTCGGTTATCACTTGCCCTGCCACATGCGAGCCCTGGAGGTCGGCTCACCGGGCGAGAATCTATTGCGGCTCATTCCCGGCATTTCGCTGAAGCGGATCGAGAAAGGATGTTCGGGAATGGCGGGTACGTTCGGCTTGAAACGAAAGAATTACCGCAGCAGCTTGCGGGCGGGTTGGGGCGTCATTTCGGCGCTCCGTGATCCAGCCATTCAAGTCGGGACGACGGAGTGCAGCGCGTGCAAGATCCAAATGGAACAAGGCACGACGAAGCCCACGATTCATCCGTTAAAGCTGCTTGCGCTGTCCTATGGTTTGATGCCGGAACTAGGGCGATTGCTCACGAGTCGCGGCGAGGAGTTGATCGTAACGTGATCGTCGAAGTTAAACTATTTGCCGTTGCGAAGCAGCTTGCAGGGTCCGAGACGATCTCCGTTGAGTTGCCAGGCGGGGCGACCGTACTAGGATTGCGAGATGCGCTCGGCAAACAGCACACGGAGTTACACGAGATCACCCAGCGTGCGATGATCGCCATTGACGCCCAATATGTGAACAACGACACGATCGTCCCCGAGACTTCAGAAATCGCCCTGATTCCGCCAGTATCCGGCGGATAGTCGTTGTTCGCTCCGCGAACAAAGCGTTGGTTCGCGGAGCGAAGCACGACACGAAACACAACATGATCGAACTCACAGAACAACCGATCGATACGCAGGAAGTGCTTCGCCAGGTCAGCTCGACACAAGCAGGCGCGGTTGTTTTATTTCTTGGCACAACACGCGAATTCACGCGCGGGCGACAGACGCTTTCGTTAAACTACGAGTGCTATGCCGGTATGGCCGAAAGGAAACTTTTGGAACTCGATGCGGAAGCGCGGCGGCGTTGGCCGCTCGTCGAGACGGCAATTGTGCATCGCGTAGGACATTTGGGGCTCGGCGAGGCCAGCGTTGCGATCGCCGTCAGCTCGGCGCATCGGCAAGATGCGTTTGAGGCCGGCAAGTGGCTCATTGACACGCTCAAGGAGGTTGTGCCAATCTGGAAGCAGGAGAATTGGGCCGATGGGACGGCCGAGTGGGTTCACCCTGGCGTTGAGTCGTCCCCGACCAAGCACCCGATCGAGAAAGCCGAATGACTGATTCGAGAATACTTGTCGATGCACTTGGACGTATCCACAATAACTTGCGGATCAGCGTCACTGATCGCTGCAACATCCGTTGCTTCTACTGCATGCCGAACGAGAATGTTCAATTCAAGCCCCGTGCCGAGATCCTGACGTTCGAAGAGATCGTTCGCTTCACGCGTGTTGCGGCGTCGCTCGGCGTGAATAAACTGCGGATCACCGGCGGCGAGCCGCTGGTCCGTGCGGACTTGCCCGAGTTGATTGGCGAACTTGCGTCCGTGCCCGGCATTCGCGATATCGCCATGACCACAAACGGGATTCTGCTTGCCGACCAGATCGTGGCCTTAAAGCAAGCTGGATTGCAGCGATTGAACATCAGTCTCGACGGACTTCGCGAAGAGACGTTCGAACGCATCTCGCGACGCCCGGGGCTCGATCGCGTCCTCGAAGGCATCTTCGCAGCTCAGCGAGCGGGCTTCGAGAAGATCCGGCTCAACGCCGTCGCGATTCGAGGGATTACCGAGGATGAGATCGTTCCGCTGGGTGAGTTCGCTAGACGGCACGGACTGGAACTCCGCTTCATTGAGTTCATGCCGCTTGATGCCGAGAACAACTGGTCCGACGATCAAGTTCTCTCGGGAGGCGAGATCCGAGAAGCTCTTGAGAACGCCTTCGGTTCGTTGCTGCCGATCGAAAGAACCGATCCGAGCCAGCCGGCGACGGACTACCAGTTTGCGGACGGCATCGGTGTCATTGGCTTCATCAATCCGGTGACGCAGCCGTTTTGTAGCGATTGCAATCGCCTCCGCATTACCGCCGAGGGGAAGATTCGGAACTGTCTCTTCTCGATCGCCGAATGGGACGCCCGAGAAGTCATGCGCGGCGGCGGTAGCGACGAACAGCTTTGCGAACTGCTCCACGATTGCATCCGCGCCAAGAAACCTGGCCACGGAATCGACTCGCCCGACTTCGTCAGACCTGAACGTGCGATGTACCAAATCGGCGGCTAGTTCCGCAGATGCAATTGCCCGTCTCTATGACTATGCCGCCATCCGACCGAATCTATCTGGACAACGCCGCGACCAGTTGGCAAAAGCCGCCTTCCGTCTATGAGGCGGTCGATCGGTACATGCGATTCAATGGAGCCCCGGCCGGTCGCGGTGCTTATCGCGAAGCGGTTGAAGTCGAGCGGCTGGTCAACGACGCTCGCAAGCGAATCGCAAACCTGATCGGCGCCTCCGACCCCAAGCGAATCGTCTTTACGTCCAGCGGAACCGACTCGCTGAACTTGGCGATCCACGGCCTGCTGCGTGCTGGCGATCATGTCGTCACGACCGTTTGCGAGCACAATTCTGTCTTGCGGCCACTCCGGCACCTGGAGCAGGAACTTGGCATTGCAGTAACTCGCGTTGAATGCGGGGCGAACGGGATCGTCGATCCAACGTCCTTCGCGGCGGCGATTCAGAGCAGTACGAAGCTGTTCGTTCTGACACACGCTTCCAATGTGACGGGTGCGATCCAGCCGGTCGAAGAAGTTGGAATGATCGCCGAATCGCGCGGCATTCGATTTCTGGTTGACGCAGCCCAGTCGTTGGGGCACATTCCAGTCACGGCAGATCAACTGCATGCCGATTTAATCGCCGCACCTGGTCATAAGGGGCTGCTCGGGCCGTTGGGGACAGGCGTCCTGTACGTTGCACCCGGAGTCGAAGAGCTTCTCAGCGCGACGCGTCAAGGCGGAACCGGGACGTCAAGTGAGAGCGACCAGCAACCCAAAACGCTCCCCGACAAGTACGAATCGGGCAATCACAATGTTCCTGGCATCGTCGGTTTGGGAGCCGCTCTTACCTACCTCTCGGAACGCGGAGTAGACGACATCCGTCAGCACGAACGAGAGCTTACCACGCGGCTGCTGGACGGTTTCCGGTCTCTCGACCATGTCACAATTTACGGCCCGCAAGATGCCGAACGTCGGGTGGGGGTAGTCAGCATCGCGATCGATGATTACGATCCGCAGGAAGTTGCAACGATGCTCGATGCGGCCTATGCGGTTCAAGTGCGGAGTGGCTTCCACTGCGCACCATTGATGCATTCGAGCCTGGCGACTCGTGAACGTGGTGGTACGGTTCGATTCAGCTTGGGTCCCTTTACGACGCCCGATCAAATCGATCGTGCGATTCAAGCAGTTGGCGAAATCGCGGCGTCCGCGATCTGATGTAGCCACAAGGAGAGTAGTCAATGGCTGAGCAGCCTTGGTACAAGGACGGATTGCGGTTCAAGTGTACACAGTGTGGCAATTGCTGTACCGGGGCACCGGGCTATGTCTGGGTAAATCAAGCCGAGGTCGAAGCCATTGCCGCCGAACTGGGTGAATCTGACGTCGATGCGTTTGAAGCCGAGTACGTTCACAAGGTTGGAATTCGCCGGAGTCTGCGGGAGTTTCCCAACGGTGACTGCGTTTTCTTCGACAATGAGACTCGCAGATGCACGGTCTACAATGCTCGTCCACGGCAATGCCGAACGTGGCCGTTCTGGGACTCGAATCTGAAGACTCCAGAAGCGTGGGCCGAGACCTGCGAAGTTTGCCCCGGGAGCGGGAAAGGCGAACTCTATCAAATCGACCACATCGAATCGCAACGCAAAGTATTTCGCGTCTGAAACGGTTCTACTTGTGCAAAATCAGCTTGTTGTTGCGCGTGCATCGCAATCGATAGACTTCACCCCCGTGGACGATGATCGCCTCGGTGTGGCCCGCAAGCAGCTCTTTGGAAGTCCACTGCCGAGGTGACGCATCCGTTCGGTCGGCGTTCGCTTGCTCGTCGCCGTCATTGACCGGTTCGATTGGCATGGGGATACCTTGGCAAATGCCTTACAGCTCGCCAAGTACCTCTCCTCCACTGCGTGTTGCGTAGCCTCGCCAGACGGAGAGATCGACCGTCTCGGCAGCGAATCTTACGGAGCCGTCCACCAGACCGACTTGGGCACCGCCAGGGTGATAGCTTCGCGATGTAACCACGGCGTAGGTGGTTTGGTTGGTTGTCTTGCCTTCGCGAGAGGAAGTGAAATCGATGTCGTACTCCTGGCCCCCGCTGTTATAAATGAACTTGGTGTTTGGCGGAAATGTTCCGGTGAAGCCTGATTGGTGCGTTCGACCGTCAACCCACTCGGTGTGACCTGAGTTTGTTTTGAAGTTTCCGCCGAATAAAACAACCTGAGCAGGGTTCGCCGGAATCCCAATGCCCAAACCAGTAGGATTCCCGCCATCGCGTAGATAGGGATTCCACGCTTTGACTTCCGCGAAGGCGAGCGTATTGCTCGTGCCGTCTGTCACGGAAGCAAAGTTAATGCGACCGTTCGGATAGGCGATCCCGTTGCCTCCCTGTTGCGTGGTCGGGTCATATACAAACCACGTTCCCAAATTGATGCCGTAGCTCAGCGGATAGTGCGTGAGCGCGCCATCGGGACGTTCTCGGTCATTAATCTCGCTCGGGCAGATAAAGGCCGCAATGCGCTGCTTCGTCACGGCAGGTTGTGTCGCGTAACTGAGATTCCAGTCAATCAAGTCTTGGAGATTCTCTTGCTCCAAAAATGACAGTAACCTCGCTTGAGGTGACCAGGGGTCGAAGGTGCTATTGCTCGGCAGTAACGCGGACGGCGGAAATGCCTTGTAGGTGTCGTGGTAATTGTGCAGCGCTAAGCCCATCTGCTTGAGATTGTTTCCGCAAGACATTCGCCGCGCGGCTTCGCGAGCGGCTTGAACAGCGGGTAGCAGGAGTGCCACGAGTATTCCGATGATCGCAATGACGACCAGCAACTCGACAAGTGTAAAGGCATAGGGGCGGGTGCGAAGTGCTCGGTGAGACATGTGCCAGCTTCCTTAAATTGGGGTGGGATAATGGTGGGCAGTGGCTGGCAAAACAGCTGGCTTGCTGCAAGTGAGACTCAGTATCAGTAAGATGTCCCTGGCTGTCAAGCCCCCATCCCCGCAAACTGTGCTTAATCGTAACTCGCTTTCACATCATTGGTTGCGAAGTTCGTGGCCTTCTCCGATCATTTCAAGTACTATGGGCGAACCAGTTGCCATGCCTTCCGATGGAGACTCTTACCGATGCCCCAACGTATTTCTTTTGCTTTGCGTCACGCTGGTTGTTTTCTGTTGCTTGCGATTGTGCTTTCAAATCAGTCGCGTGCGAGTGATTGGGCGACCTGGCGAGGGCCGAATCTGAACGGCATTGCTGCCGGTGGACAGTCGCCACCCGTCACATGGAGCGAGAGCCAGAATGTGATCTGGAAAGCGCCCGTCCCCGGCCGAGGTCACTCGTCGCCCACGATCGTCGGCGATCGGATCTTCCTGACGACCGCTGACGAGCCGTCCCAATCGCAAAGTGTCATCGCCTTTGATCGAAGCACAGGAAAACAACTCTGGACGACGCCCATCAGTAAAAGCGGCTTTCCTCCGAAGCATCCCAAGAACTCACATGCCACGCCGTCGGTCGCGTCTGATGGCGAGCGGTTGTTCGTTTCGTTTCACCATCACGCCAGCATCCAAGTTTCGGCGATTTCGTTGGAGGGCAAAGGACTCTGGCAGAAAACGATCGGCAAGTACGATCCGCAGCAGTACAAGTACGGCTACGCCCCCTCGCCGATGCTGTACAAATCGCTCGTCCTGATCGCGGCGGATTACGACGGGGGCGGTTGGCTGGCGGCGCTGGATGGCAAGTCGGGGGCGACAAAGTGGCAAATCGCCCGCTCGCGAAAGCTCAGCTTCTCGTCGCCCGTCGTTGCCAACGTGGCCGGCCGCGACCAATTGTTGATTAGCGGGACGGAGCAGGTTGCCAGCTATGATCCCAGCAGCGGCAAACAGCTGTGGGCGACGCCCGCGACCACGATGGCCACTTGCGGGACGATGGTCTGGGACGGCGATTTGGTGTTCGCCAGCGGCGGCTATCCGAAATCTGAGACGGTCTGTCTCAACGCCCGCGACGGTCGGCTCGTCTGGCGAAATGATCAGAAGTGCTACGAGCAATCGATGCTGGCGGTGGATGGTCACCTTTACGCCGTGAACGATGG
This sequence comes from Planctomycetota bacterium, assembly GCA_027622275.1. Taxonomy (GTDB): domain Bacteria; phylum Planctomycetota; class Planctomycetia; order Pirellulales; family Pirellulaceae. Next base: position 65,954 of record JAQBZB010000006.1, read on the forward strand.
CGGGATTGCCCATTGTTGGCAGGCGAGTGACGGCCGCGAGATGTGGACCTCACGGCTGGCAGGCGGCCCCGTCAGCGCCTCGCCGACCCTTGCCAACGGGAACATCTACCTCGCCAACGAAGCGGGAACGATTTACGTCTTCAAAGCACAGCCGACTCGTTTTGAACTCGTCGCGCGCAACCAACTAGGCGACGAAGCGTTCGCCTCGCCGACGATCTGCAACAGCCGGATCTATATGCGCGTCGCGTCGAGCGCCGGGGGCGGCCGGCAAGAGACGCTGTATTGCATCGGTACCGACTAAGGCAAGACGACGTGTAGTGCCAATGTAGACTGCACACTCCGTGTGCAGAGATTCCGCACACGGAGTGTGCGGTCTACACTATACGTCCGGCGCGAAACCGCGGCGCATCGTGTTCTCGGTGATCGTGCGCGGCACCACGAACTGAAGAAGGTAGTCGGGGCCGCCAGCCTTGCTGCCGATGCCGGACATCTTGAAGCCGCCGAATGGTTGGCGGCCGACCGTCGCGCCGGTGATGGTCCGATTCAGATAAAGGTTGCCCACGATCAGCTCGCGTCTGGCTCGCTCCAGATTGGCGGGGCTGCGCGAGTAGAATCCGCCGGTTAACGCATAGTGGGTACTGTTGGCGATGCGGAAGGCCGCGTCCAGGTTCTCGGCACGAATGACCGCCAGGACGGGGCCGAAGATTTCCTCTTGCGCGATTCGTGCATCGGGCGAGACGTCGGCGAAGATATGTGGGCCGACGAAGAATCCCTGCCGAGCGAGTTCCGCGACGTCAACGGCCAGCTCTTCTCGCCCCTCGCGCTGGCCAATTGCGATGTATTCATGAACCTTAGCAAGCGCCGCTTCGTCGATCACCGGGCCGACCGACGTCGAAGGATACTCGGCCGGACCGATCTCCAGACTGCGAGTCGCTTCCACCAGCCGTCGCACAAACGCATCATAGACGTCGGCCAGTACGATCACGCGGCTGCACGCCGAACACTTCTGGCCTTGGAACCCGAAGGCGCTCTTGACGGTCCCGAGCACGGCCTCGTCGAGATCGGCGTCGGCATCGACGATAATTGCATTCTTTCCGCCCATTTCGGCGATCACTCGCTTCACGTGGCCGATCCCGCCCGCCGACACCTCCGCCGCGCGGCGATTGATCGCCAAGCCGACTTCGCGCGAACCGGTAAAGACGATCAAGGCGACGTCGGGATGTTCCACCAACGCCGCGCCCGCGACTTCGCCTTTGCCAGGAAGAAAGTTCGCGACGCCGTAAGGCAAGCCTGCTGCTTGCAATATCTTCATGAAGCGGGCGGCCACGACCGACGCCTGTTCGGCCGGTTTCATGACGACCGTGTTTCCGGTTGCCAGTGCCGCCGTCGTCATGCCAGTCAGAATCGCCAAGGGGAAATTCCAAGGGGCGATCACCGCCGTTACGCCGCGCGGCACGTACTCGAACCGATTCTCTTCGCCCGGCACGTCAGCGCCCTCAGGCTGGGCGATCGCAATCGCGCTGCTGGCATAGTACTCGCAGAAGTCGATCGCTTCACAGACATCGTTCGTCGCTTCGCGCCAGCCTTTGCCGCATTCGTACACTTCCCAGGCGGCCAGTTCGAAGAACTGATCTCGCATTAGCTGTGCCGCGCGGCGAATGATCTTGGCCCGCGCCTCGGCTGGCTCATTGCGCCATCGTATTAGAGCCTTCTTGGCGACTTCAACTGCTAAGTCGACTGGTTCCCTTTCAGCCAACGCAACCGTCCCTACGACGCGATCTTTAAACGATGGGTCGAGCGAATCCAAATGGCCCGGTGCCTCAATCAGTACTTTGCCGATGACCAGCGGATAACTACGTCCCAATTCCGTCATCACCTTCTGCAATGCGTCACGCATGGCGGCGACGTTCGATTCCTGGGCGAAATCAACCGGCGGGTGATTTTGGAACGTCGCGTCGAATCGCCGCCGATCGGCGGCATGAGTATCAGAGCCAGTCATCGCTTCCTCTTCTTTCTCGGATGAACGGTCGTGCTGAGTTTCGAGCGGGTCACGCAGCAACTCGTCGCGAGCGACTTGCTCGATAAAGCCGGCCCGCAAAAAGGAATCGTTCGAAGTATTCTCCAACAACCGCCGCACCAAATAAGCCATGCCCGGGATCAACTCGCCGTAAGGCATATAGATTCGCAGGCGGTGCCCCAAGGCGACCAGCGTCTGCTTCTCGCCATCGGCCATGCCGTACAGCATCTGCACTTCGAACGCCTTCTTGTCGATGCCCAGATGTTCGGCAGTCGCCAAGCCGTGGGCGATCGAGCGAATGTTGTGCGTGCCCAGTGCCGGGCGAAGATGCTCGTGGTGTTGCATCACGAACCGCGTGGCCCGCTCGAAGCTGGCATCGGATTGCCACTTCTGTTGATACACGGGAACCGGCCAGCCGGCCGCCTTGGCGTGGACGGTTTCGTAATCCCAATACGCCCCTTTCACCAAGCGAACCCACACCGGCCGCCCGCGCCGCTTCGCCCAATCGACTAACTCCTGCAAGTCCGCTGCCGCGTCCTGTAGGTAACATTGAATGACGATCCCCACGTCGCCGATGTCACGAAACTCCTCCTCTTGCAGTACCTCCTTGAAGATCCGCAACGTGAGATCTTTCTTCTCGTACGACTCCATATCGACGTTGATGAACGCCTTGTGGCTCTTCGCCACGCGGAGCAAATCGCGCAGCCGTTCGCCCGCCCGCGCGAGCGCGCCCTCGGGGTCGATCGCGTCGAACTGCGAGTCGAGGGCGGACAGCTTGATCGACAGGTTCATCCGCGGCACTTCACCGAGCACGCTGCGGTCGATGGTCGTTTCGATGGGCCAGCGATTGACTTCCGGGGCGACGCGCTCGATCAGATTCACGTAAGCATAAAAGAATCGCTCGGCCTCCGCGTCGCTGGTCACGGCTTCGCCCAAGATATCCAAGGTGAAGCCACGCCGCTCGCGCCGCTCGCGCACCGCCGCTTCGACCACTTCGGCGACATTCGTGCCCGCAATGAAGCGACGAGCGAGATCCATCGCGCTCAGGCGGGCGAGCCGCGCGATCGCAGCGCGTGTAAAGGACGATCGTCGGCCGATGCCCAAGGCAGTTCGAACCGCCGCGGGCAAGTGACCGCGAACTTCGTTGAGATACTCGTTCAGGTGTCCGACGACGGCCTCGTTGGTGTGCAGCATGGGCAGCACATCGACGAAGCGGAAGAGCTGGACCTTCAATCCCTCGTCGCGCATCGCCCAGTCCATCAAGCGTTCATCCCACCAGCGACGTTGCAGCACGCTCGGCCGCTGCTCGTCGAGATGATCAAACAGATAATGCCCCAGTTCCTGAGTACGACGCTCAATCGCCGCGACATCCCGCCCGGCGAAATCCGGCACTTCGTTCCATCGCTCGAGCGTCATGTTTGCCTCAACGAGCGGGACGGGAGGCGGCTGGTCAACTCGGGAGCCCGTCGCGGCTTGCGGTCCGACTGGAGCCATGACGATCGATTGATCCGCGCCCCAAAGGGCGAATGAATCACCAGTTGCATGCCGCCCGACTCGTCGAAGAAACGCTCGAAGACGATCTGCTCCGTGGTCGGCACGAGCCCGATGGCGGCGACTTGCGGCTCGATGTAATTCGAGGCTTGTTCGACGGCCCAGGCGTTTACGCCGCATACGTTTTGCAACGGCGAGAGACCAGGTTTAGGGGAGTCGACCGTACGCGACACCTCACGGCTCTTTTCCGACGTCAGCACCAGGTGCAACGATTCCGGCGTCGTGGCCAAGATGTGCGGCGGAACGCGCAGCATCTTTTGCCGCGCGGATTGCGGCTGCTGCAAATTGCGTTCGATGTCATTGCTGAGTGCCTTCAGCGGCGAGACATAAACGACGCACACACCGTCACTCAGCGTTCCCTCAAGCCACTCCTGCCCCAGTCGATTCAGGCACACGAGAAACGCAGCGAGTGTCTTGCCGGAGCCTGTCGGTGCCGCAATCAGCGTGTTCCGCCCCGCAGCGATCAGCGGCCAACCCATGCGCTGCGGCTGGGTCGGCTCGCCAAAACGAGCTGCAAACCATTCGTGAATCAGCGGATGAAAGGTACGGAGCGGCATGCCGTCATTGTAACGCTATGAATTCTCACCGGGAGCCTCGCCCTCCCCAATCCGCCGCGAACAATGCACAGATTGAAGGAGTGAACCGCCCCGGACTTGACCGTGACTCGCTTGACCTGCGAGCGGGTGCCCGTTTACGCTACGGTTCTGCTATCCATTCTCACCGAGACGTTCCGGCCGTACGAGCGTGCATCATGCCCCACCGAGTGCGTTCCCTGTCGTATTTGCGCGTGCTGGCGTTCGCGGGCCTTGTGTCGGGCTCACCGGTGTTGGGCTCAATCGCCGTCGCCGAAGAGTTGCTGCATCAGCGGATCGACAAGTTGATCGCCGCGAGTGCGGCAGGCGACCTTGCCGCACGGGCCGAAGACGGTGAGTTCCTGCGTCGCGTGTACCTGGATCTGGCCGGCAGGATTCCCAGCGTCGCCGAGGCGCGAGCCTTCCTCGACGACATGTCCGCCGACAAACGCACTACAACCATCGACCGGTTGCTGGCCTCGGAAGAATACTCCACGCACATGGCCGAAGCCTTCGACGTGATGTTGATGGAACGGCGCGGCGAACACGACGAATGGATGAAGTTTCTTCAGACCTCGTTTGCCGGGAACAAGCCGTGGGATCAATTGGTGCGCGAGATCCTTGCTCCCGATGCCGAAAATGAAGCGGCCCGCGGTGCCGCATTTTTCTACACCAAACGGCTCGAGCGATACGGACAGCAGGACGACGACATGCCGGGCCTCGTCCGCGATGTCGGACGATTGTTCCTCGGTGTCGACGTGCAATGCGCGCAGTGCCACGACCACCTGTTCATCGACGACTACAAGCAGGAGCACTACCAGGGTCTATATGCCTTCGTGGGAAATGCGACCATTCGCACCGACCAGCCGTTTCCCGCGATTGCCGAGAAGCCGCTCATGAAAGAAGTCGAATTCACGTCCGTATTCGTCCAGGTCCCCAAATCGACCGGCCCTCGTCTTCCCGGTGGCGAAGAAATCGAATTGCCCTTATTCAAGGCCGGCGAAGAATACGAAGTGCCTCCTGATCGCAAGACAAATTCGCCGGGCGTTCTAAAATTCAGCACCTTGAAGATCCTGGCCGAGCAGCTTCCTCGGGCGGAAAACGAGTTCTTCAATCGGAACATTGCCAACCGGTTGTGGTGGCTGATGATGGGGCGTGGACTGGTCGATCCGTTGGACATGCAACACAGCGGCAATCCGCCCTCCCATCCGGAATTGCTCGATTTGCTCGCCAACCAGATGGCGGCGCATAAATTCGATATTAAGTGGTTCCTACGCGAATTGGCGCTGACGGAAACGTACCAGCGGAGCGGACGATTGCCCGCGGAAGGCACGGTGCCGCCTGCGACTAGTTACCGCGCGGCGCTCGAAAAGCGGATGTCCGCCGAGCAATTGTTGCGCAGCGTGTTGGAGGCGACCGGCGAGTCGACCCGCGTTCGGGAAGAGAAGGAAGGCGCGCCGAAGTTCAAAGACGTTGCCGATCGGTTCAACAAGGCGTTGGCCAACCCGCCAAAGGAGCCGGAACTCGAGTTTGCGCCTTCGGTGAAAGGTGCCTTGTTCCTGTCGAACGACACGCTCGTGTTGAGCCTGTTGGAGCGGCACGAGGGAAACCTTGTCGATCGGCTGATAAAGCTGGACGAAGCCGACGCCGTCGCTGTTGAGTTGTACCTTAGCGTATTGACCCGTCGGCCCAACGACGAAGAACGCGCGGACGTGCGCGAGTACCTCGACCAAAACGGCGACCGCCGTGAAGCAGCACTCGGCCATCTGGCTTGGGCACTGTTGGCCTCGACTGAGTTTTGCGTGAATCATTGACGACGTTCCGGTCCCAGCGAACCGGTATTCGGAAAACAGGAGCCTTCGCGTGAGCCGCTCTCCGCTTTGTAAACCGTGGGAACACACGCTGACACGCCGTCAGTTGCTCGGCGCGGCCGCAGGCACAGCCGGCACCATCGGTCTGGGTGGTCTCGGCGGTCTCGTGCAACCGGCCGTCGCCGAGGAAATGAAGCAGAAGGAAAAGCAGGTTCTGTTCATGTGGATCGATGGCGGCATGAGTCAGCTCGAAAGCTGGGATCCGAAGCCCAACACGCAGTTCGGCGGCCCGTTTCGCGCCATTCCCACCTCTGTGCCAGGCGTCCACATCAGCGAGTTGCTGCCGCGCAGCGCCAAACAGATGCATCACCTGGCGATCGTCCGCAGCATGTGTACGCAAGACAACTCGCATTCGGCGGGTGTCGGCCGCATTCAGCGGGGCGATCCCAAGAACCGCGGCGTCACCTATCCCTACTTCGGCTCCGCAGTCGCAAAGCTGATGGGCCCCTGTGAGAGAAAACTGCCGCCGTACGTGTGGGTCAAGCCCGGCAGCAGCGGTTTCATTCATCAAGACGCCGGCTTCCTCGGTCCAAAATACGGCGCTCTCGCCTTCGGCGACGGCAAGCCGCCCGAAAACCTGCTGCGACCGGATACGGTCAGTGAAGCCGACGACGCGGCCCGGCAAAAGTTGCGTGAGGCGGCCAACCGTCGCTACGGCGAATTGCGGCGACCGCTGGCAAACGACGCTAACAGCTATGTCTACGACATGGCTCAAACGCTGATGCGGCGGTCGGACTTGTTCGACACTTCGCAGTACGACCCGCGCGACGTGCAGCGTTATGGCACGCACGACCTCGGGCGGCACACGCTGCAAGGCCTCAAGATGCTCGAAGCCGGCGTGCGATTCGTCAAAGTCAACTCCTACGGTTGGGACACGCACGGCGACAACTTCAACGGACACTTGAGCCTGATGGACAAGTTCGATCAGGCGTTCTCGGCCGTCGTCGAGGATCTGGCCGATCGCGGCATGCTCGACCACGTGCTGGTCATCGCCATGAGCGAATTCGGCCGCACGCCCCGCATCAACGGACACGTCGGCCGCGACCATTGGCCCGAAGCCTGGTCGATCGCGATGGCCGGGACTGGATTGAAGCGCGGAGTGGTAGCAGGCGCGACCAACGACAAGGGCACGTTTGTCGACACCGACGAGTACGATATCGGCCACATGTTCCACACCTGGTTCCGGTGCCTCGACATCGACGCTTTCAAGGTCGAATACGACAACGGCGGCCAGCCGCTGCCGATCGCGCACGACGACATGCAGCCGATCACCGCCGTCTTGGCGTGACCGGCCGATCGCATCGGGATCGGACGAATTACGAAGACCACAACGCATCAGTCATAATCGAGGCGAGAGTCGAACGATGGCAACCACCGAAGAATTAAAAGCCCGTTTCGCGCCGAACGAAGTCCAGCAGCTGACGACCAGCCGGCAGTTGCACACCCTTCGCTTCAGCCCTTGCGGGAAGTATTTGTTTGGCGGCGGTTACGACGCCGCGATTCACCGCTGGGCCGTTGAAGGCGACGAGCCGTTCAAGGAGCTGCCGCCGATCGAAGGGCACAGCGGCTGGGTGCAGCCGCTCGTGTTCGCCCACGAAGCGGGCCTGTTGTTCACCGCCGATTCGTGGGGGCGCATCTCGGCCTGGAACTACGCGGACGAAGCGCCGGAAGCGGTCTGGACGGTTGCCGACTCGCACGACGGTTGGGTGCGTTGTCTGTCGCTTAGTCCGGATGGCAGGCAACTGGCAAGCTGCGGCAGCGATCGCATGGTGCGAATCTGGTCGGCGGCAGACGGCACGAAGCAGACGGAGTTGAGCGAACACGCTGACGATGTGTATGCGGTCGCCTATCATCCCGGCGGCGAGTTCCTGGTCTCCGGCGACTTGAAGGGTGTTGTCAAAAAGTGGGAGATCGCCGCTGGCAAGAGCGTCGGCGAGTTCGACGCCTCGGCTCTCTATAAACACGACCGCATCCAAGACGTGGGAGGCGTTTGGCGGTTGGAGTTCAGCCGCGACGGCAAGACGCTGGCCTGCGCGGGAACGGCACCCTTCGGCGGCGGCACCGTACAAGGCGTTCCTTCCATCATGCTGTTCGATTTCGACAGCGGACAGCTGGAGCATACGATGAAGCTGGGTGCGGTCAAGGATTGTTACGTGCATGACCTGCATTTGCACGCTGACGGTTTCGTCATCGCCGTCACCAGCGGCACGCCCGGTTCGGGACAGTTGCTGCTCCAGGTGCCCGGCGAAGACGCTCCGTTCTTCAGCTCGACGAAGATGTCGAATTGCCACAGCATCTCTCTGCATCCCGACGGCAAGCGAATGGCGGTCTCGGCGACCAACCGCGGCAGCAACGGCAACGGCCGACAACTCAAAGATGGCGAATACGCCGGCAACAACTCGCCCATTCACATCTTCGAACTCGTCTCCTGAGCCGTCGCCCGGCGAAGAAATGCGGGGCGACGATGCGGACAGGGCCGCCGAGCCTGTCGATCGAATTCGTCGGGCGCAGAAGCTTTCTGTCACACTTTCCACCCGCATCGACTGACAATGTGGCCAGAGGGGATCACGCGGTTTTTTTTGTCAGTCCGGCTCCGAAGTGGGGGTTTCGCGCGTCGCGTCGCTCAGGCGATAATCTCAGCGGGAGAGAGAGAGGCTGCCGCGCGTCGCGGAAAGAGCATTTAGCCAACGGCATTGCACACGGTCACTGCCGACGGTAAACGATCGTTCGCACAGGCAAGAGCGGACAGGTGGAGCGAGTCAATGTCGCGTGACCTTTTGATCACGGTGTCTCAATTTGCGAAACGACGTCAGGTGTCGCTGGTCGTTGTGGGGTCGGTCTCTGTGTTGGCACTTGTCATTTGGAACATCGCGTCGGGCATTGCACACTTCAACGACGAGCGGTCGGCAGTCCGCATCGAGCAGCTTGTTGACGGCACGTTCCTCGGGATCGAGGTTGCCGACAATACACACGATCAGTTCATGAACAATGTCGAGCTTCGTTTGGCGATGAACGAAGGTTTCACGAAATCGAACTCGGTTCGGAAGTATCAGATGGGAATGATTTGGCTCCAGGACGGCCAGCACCCGGACACAGGCACGCCGGCGGTCCTGGTCACCGTGGAACCAGGACGGGGCGAGATTCCATCCCCGCCTTTCGTGCCCGTCGCGGTGCGCCGCTGGGAGCCGGGTTCGGACGAGGAGTATGTTCTCGATGATTTGCAAACAATGCGGCTCGTGTACCCGCCCAACAAGAAAGATCTCGATCGACTCCGAGAGGTCTGGAGCGGCGGTCGATTTTCCAAGAGCGATTCGCTGTTCGGTTCGATCCGCTGGATGTTCGTGTATTTAGTGATCGGCATGGGGCTGATCGTTGTCGCCGGTGCCTATCGAGCCCTTGCGTGGCGGAGTTCTCGTTGGGACCGCGCTGCGGATGTCCAGCGCCATGACGCCGCCTTGGAGCGTCTCCAATCCGCACGGGATTCCAAATGAGCGTGGGACCCTGTGGAACGAATTGCTGAAGAGCTTATAGCGCACCTCGTGAATGATCACGCATGCGTCGTTTAACGGCAAGCCGTAGGCGAACGTTTTGTGCGTGGGGTCGACGCCTACAGCTTGCCGTTAAACGAGTCACTCAGGAAGCGGTGCGGTATAGCCGCGTGCCAGCGTGTTGTCAGACCAGCGTGGAGTGCGCTGGTTCACCTTATTCGAGAGTCGATGAACCATGAATCGGACGCTTGCTCCTTCATTTTGTTTAATCTTGATTGCCATTCAATGCGCATTTGCAGACGATGTGCAGCCGGTGTCCCGCGAAACCATCAGCGTACCGATGCGCGACGGGGTGATGCTGGCGACCGACGTCTATCGCCAGCCGTCGGAGGAGCGTGCCCCCGTGTTGTTGATGCGGACGCCCTACAACAAAGATCGCGCGAAAGCGGTCGCCGAGCGATATGCGGCGGCGGGCTACATCGCGGTGGTCCAGGATTGTCGCGGCCGGTTTCAATCCGATGGCGATTTCATTCCCTACAACAACGAAGGGCAGGATGGCTACGACGCGATCGAGTGGCTGGGCAGGCAATCTTGGTGCAACGGGCGGATCGGCATGTGGGGCAGTTCGTATGTCGGTGCGACCCAGTGGCAGGCCGCCGCCGAGAAACCGCCGGGCTTGGTGACGATCGCGCCGACGGCGACCTGGAGCAGCTTTTATCGCAATCTGTATCTCGGCGGCGCGTTGCGGATTTCGTTGATTACCAACTGGGCGGCGGGCAATTCGCAAAAGCCCGACGATGCAATCGTGACGGCCGATTGGCGGCGAACGCTGTTGCATTTGCCGCTGAGCGAAGTCGATCGAGAGATCGGCTGGCCGATTCCTTGGCTCCAGGGTCTGCTCACCCATCCGCGTCTGGACGGTTATTGGAAACGCGTTGAACTTACCGACGAGATTGTCGACCTCGAATTGCCCATGCAACACGTTGTCGGCTATTACGACTTCTTCTCGCGCGAATCGGTCAGCAATTTCGTCCGGATGCACCAGCAGGCACGCGACCCGCAGACGCGTCGCCGTCAGCAACTCATCCTCGGCCCGTGGGATCACGGTTCAATCGGCCGAGCGAAAGTCGGCGACGTCGATTTTGGCGAGGATGCCGTGATGGACGCCGCGGGCGAGAATCTGAAGTGGTTTGATCGCTTCCTGAAAGAGGACCGTGCGACCGCGGGAGACGTGGATGTACCCGTGAAGTATTTTTCGATGGGCGACAATGTCTGGCACGAGGCCGCCACCTGGCCGCCGCAAGGTTTTGAATCAACGGCGTTTTATCTCCACTCCAACGGACACGCGAAGACAGCGGGCGGCGATGGCACACTCGATCAAACGCCCGCGAACGAGAATGAAATCGCTGACAGCTTTCGTGCCGATCCTGACGATCCAACGCCCGCCTGCCCGGTCACAGAAGCGCGGCCCGTGATGGCAGCGACATGGGCGCCGGTCGATCAGCGGCCGATCGAAGAACGCGATGATGTGCTGGTTTACACCTCCGCGGCTTTCACGCAGCCGCTGACATTTGCGGGCAATGCAACGGCGAAGCTGTTTGTCTCGGCGGATACGCCCGATGCGGATTGGGTAGTGAAGTTGATCGACGTGCATCCCGACGGCTTTGCACAGAATCTCGCGGTTGGTATTTTGCGAGGCAGTTTCCGTGACTCCGAATTGCACTCGACGCCGCTCGAACCCAACAAGGTCTACGAAGTGACGATCGACCTCGGACCGATCGCTGCACAGATTGGCACAGGCCACCGGCTGAGAGTCGACATTTGCGGCGCGTATTTTCCCTTGTTCGACCGCAATCCGAACACTGCCGAGGGACCGTTCGGCACGAGTTCCGCGGTGGCAACTGAGCGCGTTTACCACGATCGGGCCCGTCTGTCGCGCATCTTGTTGCCGTGTGAGAAATGACAACGACTGAAGACGTCTTTGGCGGAGTGACTGATGACGAATTCGAAACGCATTCTGCAAGCCGGCGTGGGGCGTGTTGTGATCACGCCGCCGATCGGAATTCGCATGATGGGCTACACGGTACAGGAGTGTGTCTCCGAATCGGTCGAACGCGATCTGACAGCGACCGCGCTGGTGCTCGCTGACGGTGCGGCCAAGGTCGCGATGATTGCTTGCGATATCTTGTTCCTTCAAAGCCCGCACGTCGATCGCATTCGCGCGCGAGTCGGCGAAGCGATTGGCGTTCCCGCGGACCATGTGCTGATCAACGCCAGTCATACGCATCTGGGTCCGATGTTGCCCGGCTGGAGCGCCGATACGCCTCGGCAAGACGAGTTGCAACGCCGCTATCTGGCGACGCTGGAAGAATCACTCGTGGGCGTCGCAACGATGGCGGACCGCCGGCTGCAACCGGCTCGGATCGGCGCGGCAACGGGACACGCTCAAATCGGCATCAACCGCCGCGAACGATTACCCGACGGCGGGATCGTGATCGGCGACAACCCCGACGGACCCGTCGATCACGACGTCGGCGTGATTCGCATCGACGATCTCTCCGGCAAACCAATCGCCACCGTGATGACAGCCGCGGCTCACACAATCGTGCTCGGACCGAAAACGTCTCACCTGTCGCCCGATTACGTCGGACCGGCTCGCGAAATCGTCGAACGGGCGACCGGTGCGCTATCGTTGTTCTTGCAGGGAGCCGCCGGCAACGTCAGTCCGCGCTGCGGCATTGGGTCCGGCGGCGCGGCGCAGTTCGATGACTTGCATCGAATCGGTGCGATGCTCGGCGGCGAAGTCGTCAAGACCTGGGCCGAGATCCGCACTCACGATCGGCACGGCCCGCGCCGCATCGTGCAATCGGTCGCCGCGATCTCCGTGCGGGATTACGAGCCGCTGCCCGAAGCGTGTCTCAAACATTTCAACGTGGCGACGCGCCGAGTAACGCTGCCGATGGCTCCGCTGCCCGATCGTCAGGTGGCGGAGGCGAACTTGCATCGCTATCGGAAACAACTCGACGAAGCTCGCGCCGGCGACAGCGTGGGCGAGATTCACGTGGCTCAGCGATTGGTTCATTGGGCGGAGCTGGTGATCCGTACGATCGATGAGGGCGAGCCGGTCACGCGCGAGCTGGTGTGCTGGGCGCTGCGGATCAACGACATCGGAATCGTCGCCGTTAACGGGGAACCGTTCGCCGAACTCGCGTTAGAGGTAAAACGCCGCTCGCCCTTGAAGCACACTTGCTTTCTGGGGTACAGCAACGGATGCTTGGGCTACCTGCCGACGCCGGAAGCGTTCGATGAAGGCGGGATGGAAGTACACGAGTCGCATCAGAATTACATGCTGCCCACGCGGTTCACTCGCGAGTGGGGGCCGGCCGTGATTTCGAGCGCGCTTGGTTTGTTGGAGGACTTGGCGGAGTCGAGTGACTAAAAGTGGTTTGAGATTGATGTACGATGGCCTTCCGAGGCCGTCGATTTCTTCACGACGGCCTGGGAAGGCCATCGTACATAGGAGCAACCAATGAACGACAAAATCTTCTCGGGTCGAACCGCCTTAGTCACCGGCGGCGCTCGCGGCATCGGCCGGTCGATCTGCGAGATGCTGGCTGCACACGGCGCGCGAGTGGCCGTCAACTACGAACGGAACGAACAAGCCGCCCGCGAGTCATTGGCGTCGATCGAAAGCTCGGGCGCTGACGGGATGATCGTTCAAGCTGACGTTTCGAACGAAGAACAAGTCGCGCGGATGGCGGCTGCGGTGCGCGAGCGGCTGGGTCCTATCGATCTGCTCGTTAACAATGCGGGGATCGCCAACAGCACGCCGCACGACGAGCTGGCGTTCGCCGATTGGAAACGCATGTTCGCAGTCAACGTCGACGGCCCATTCCTGGCGACGTGGGCGGTCAAGGACGAGATGATCTCGCGACAATACGGCCGCATCGTCAACATCTCGTCATTGGCCGGGATCAAGATCAAGGGCCGGATGATTTGCTACGCGACGACCAAATCCGCCGTCATCTCGTTCACGCGGCACTGCGCCGAAGCGTTCGCCCCTTACAACATCCGCGTCAACTGTGTCGCTCCCGGACTGACCAACACGGAACTCGCCCGATCGGCCAATCCGGACTTGGTGGAACATCTGATCTCGATCACGCCGCTGGGCCGTATCGGCCAGCCGGAAGAGATCGCCAGCGTCGTAAAGTTTCTTCTCTCCGACGACTCCAGTTTCGTCACCGGCCAAACCGTGCCCGCTTGCGGCGGACGGTGCTGAGAATCGATTTCCGAAATGAGTTCCAACAACGAGCCGATCGAAATCCCGCCTCTGACCGGCATCTATGCCGAGCCGTTCTCGATGGGCAAGTTGTTTCGGATGATGAAATTCTTCGGCCCCGCGGCGGTGGTCGCTTCGCTGTCGCTGGGTGTGGGCGAGACGATCATGGTCACTGGGCTGGGAGCCTGGTCCGAGTACGGACTGTTGTGGCTGCTGGTGTTGAGCGTCGTCGTGAAAGGGATCTTCGTCACGTATCTGATCGGCCGCTACACGGCGGTGACCGGTCAACGGATTGGACACCGGCTGGTGATGCTGCCTGGTCCGCGCGGCTGGCTATTGCTGTCGGTCATCGTTGCGGAACTGGGGCTGATTGGCATGGGGCTGACCGCCGTCGCGAAACCGTGCGGGCACTTGATCACGTACTTGTCTTACGACGCACTTCCCGGGAATCTGGCGTTCGATACGTGGGTGAATCTCTGGACCAACGTGATCTTTGCCGCGGCGATGGCGGTTAGTTTGATGAGTTCGTTCCGAATGCTCGAACGGCAACAGATCGTGATCTGCGGAGTGCTGGTGTTGGGAACGATCGTGGCCACGGTGCTCGTCAGGCCCGATGTTGGCGGCATGATCATGGGCGCGATTCGTATCGGTCACCTGCCGGCCGCGCCGGAGTGGGGACCGACCGCGGTGCGTGCTGATTACTCCTTGAATATGGTCGTCATCTTTGGTTACATCGGCGGCAGCTTGAGCGGGCATCTGGCTTATTCGAGTTGGGTCAGCATGAGCGGATGGGGAATCAACTCGCACCCGCGGATCGACGACATTCGGCGGCGAGCGGGAGAAGGCCCGCGGATCGACTACCTGCCGGATGATCCCCAGCAAGCACGCCGCCTCCGCAAGTTGCTGTTGCCGTTGAAATGGGACTGCGGCATGGGAGCGTTCGTGTTGCTGATCGTATCGATCGCGTTCCTCGCGGCCGGCGCGACGATTCTTTATCCTCGGCAGGAGACATTGAGCGGCAACTCGTGGGAGTTGCTCACCAAGCAGGCCAGCATCTGGCGGGAGATCCACGCAACGATGGTGCCGGTCTACTACGTGATGATCCTGGCGGCGCTATGGGGAACGCTCGCCAGCGTGCCGGAAGCGATCACACAAGTCACCAACGATTTCCTTGGCGCGATCTGGCCCCGATTCGAGGAGTTCCCAATTTGGCGGCTCAAGTGCATCATCGTCACCGGCTGCTTCGCGTTCTCGGTCATGTGGACATGGTCGGGGATCACGTTCGACTTGATGACCCAAATCGCGGCGTTCCTGACCGTCAGTCTCGGCCTGTTCGTCGTCTTCAGCTTCGTCCTGTATTTCAACATGACGTTACCGCGCGGTTATCGTCCCAGCTGGTACATCGCGGCAGCCGGCATCGCATCGGCCGCGACGCTGCTGCTGTGTGCCATCGGCGGCGGCGTGGGACTTGCACGAAAAGTGCTCGCGGGTTTTTGAGTGACACGACGCGCTCGTGACGGTTGAGCGGGCAGCCACACCAGCGCCCTTGAAAATGTTAAAGTCGCAGCAAGCCACATCCGCTTGCAGCTCCAGGAGGGTTTGACAGGTGCGCGCAACGACGTTGGAGCATCTGACCAAGGTGTTGTCGTCATTGGCGCGCAGGGCGGTGCCACTCGCTAAGGACGCGATCACCTGACGCATGAGCGATATCGAGCGTGTATCACTGCGGTGACGCTCGATGAGGGGGCTGGAAATGTCGGGAAATCAAATCGATAACAAACGGTTTCTGCAGGAGGTGTGCCATTCGTGCGCCAAACCTCCACCCCGACAGCACCAATGCCGTCGGTAGGCAAGCAGCCCTCCTGTGTGGGGCAGGCAGTGGCTGGACGGGGGTTCTGACTTTCGACCCAGTGGGCTTCATGAAAGGTCTTCGCAGCGACTGAAGCGTCGCGACGCGGGTCATTGAACAGTAGAATGGATGCGCAGTCCGACTCATGACTCCAGTGTTAAAGGATTGCCTCCGGAACAGGTCAGCGGAAACCTGGAGTCCATGGGGCCGTGTTGCGACATCTATAGTTTAGGTGTCATCCTGTACCAACTCTTGACAGGACGACTCCCTTTCCAAGGTGACTTACTTTCTGTGCTCTTTCAGATTGCTAACGATACGCCGGAGCCCCCGTCGCACCACCGCGCGGAAGTCGATGCGGAAGTCGATCAGATCTGCTTGAACGCGATGGCAAAGAAGGTCGAAGACCGTTTCAGCACAATGGGCGAGTTTGCCAAAGCCTTGAGCGACTATCTGAAGAAGATCAGTACTCTTCGCGCCGCCTCGGCCGAAGATACCTTTCCGGTCGCCGACCGCGACACTCTGGCGCGGGAAGTGGTTGTACCGCCGCCGGTTTCGGTGCAAGAGCCTTTACCTGATGGAAATCCATTCGCACAGTACGTTCGGGAAGCGGTTGCGCCAACACTCGTAACAACACCGCAACCAAAACCACCCGCTAGACCCAAGACGCCATCCAGCACCGTCGCGATACAACGCCTTCGCAAGCCTGCCGCCATCGCAGGTGTCTTGAGTCTGACCTTGATTCTTGCCAGCGGCATTCTCTTCAAGATAAAGACTCCCTACGGGACGGTCGTCGTGGAGGCTGCTGATGGTGAGGATGTCAAAGTGGCTGTGCTGCAAGGTGGCAAAGAGGTCAGCGTGATCGACGCGGGGGGCGACTGGACGATCAAGCTTGAAGAAGGTCGGTACAACCTGGAAATCAAAGGCGGTGACGATCGCTTTGAACTCAACCTGAAAGCCATCCAAGTGGTACGTGACCAGGAGGTCAGAGTCAGCGTAAGAATGACCGAGGTCGACTTTCAGATTGATGATAGGAATCTCTTGATGGACGTAGCGTTCAGTCGTGTAAACGAGCTGCTGGCTAGGCAGGAAGTGCGGGCGGAACTGAACATCTCGGAGGCTCAGGCGGTAAGGCTGGACGCGGAATTACAGGCCCTACGCGAAGAGACAAGCAACCTTCTTCGCGTAGAGATGAGCGATGTTTCGATGGAAGACCGCAAGGAAGTGTTTGCTGAATCGCTTAAACAGACCATGGCACTCGTCGATCAGCGAGCGCCAAAACTCGTGGACGTACTTGACAGTAACCAATCGCGGCGCCTCGTCCAGATTGTCCTGCAATGGAAGGGTCCGCGGGTGTTGCCCAGCGAGCAAATTGGAGCGAGTCTAGCACTTTCAAGTGAGCAGAAGCAGAAGATCAATGAACTGATCAAGTCCGAGGAGGAGAGACAGGACAGTGTCCCAAGAGCTGCCACGCGAGAAGAGTATTCGGACAACTTGGCAGAACTCCACCAGGAAACCGACAATGCGGTGCTCGCCGTTCTAACTCCTCAACAGCGGGAACTGTTCGAATCGATGAAAGGCTTACCTTTCGCGGAGATCGACGTCCTGAAAGCGCGTGGGCGGCCCCGCGAAGGTCGCTCGTCACTGCGTCGGGATCAACAGGGGGGTGCTGTGATAACCCCACCGTCGGCCAGTGCGCAGGCGGCGGAACGTGTCAAAGCCGCAGAGGGCGGTGCGGTCGCGGCAGCGATGGCAGAGATTGGCCGGGCTTATGACAACTTGAAGCTGTGCCGGGACACGAAGTGGCGCAACACCGCCCAGATCGATCCCGTGCTGGAAGTCGTGGTGATCCAACATGAACTTGCCAAGGCACGGCAAAACCTAGCTGGCAGTTATGATGAACAGTTCACGGCGTGGCTGGTAGAGGCGCAGAAAGCCGCTGCAATCTTGGAGACTACCTTGAGAGAGAATGTTCCAGTCGGCACCGACGAACAGTTCCAGAGGCTTGAGCAATCATGCCAAAAATGTCACGGGAAGTATCGCCTCAACGCCAGCGAGGTGAACAGGGTTAAGTGATCGTCTTCCTGACATCGTCCCACGTCGGCAACCGTCCTGCTCTTCCACTTGATGGCATGAGAAGTGACTACGATGCGTGTCATCATTTAATCTCTGACCGTTCGCGATCCGCCACAGGTCGAACATCGGCCAGTTCCCCGCCCGGCACACTGGCGACAGGTTTGTCGTCCCGTCCCATCACAGTTGCTACAAAACCGGTTGTTGCCGCCGGCACGTCCGTCGCCGCCGCACGAGGAGCACGACAGTGTCCGCCCCGCGCCGCTACAGGTCTGGCAGCGTCCTGTCCCATGACACGAAGGACAGCGCGAACGATGCCCGGATCCGGAAGAGTCGGACACAGTTGGCGACCGATCATGGCTCGCAGCAACAACACCGCGACCACCGCAGATTGCACATGGAATAGGTATGTTGTTGCGTGCGCCGACGTAGACGGTGCCGTTGTTGCAAACGTACCGATTTCCTTCGCCGGGGCACTGCTGCCATTGTTCGGACTGCGATCCATGATCTGGTGCCGCATCGTCCTGGGAGGACTTTTCCTGAATCTGTTGGCGGATCCTCCGAAGATACTGCTCTAACAGGTTCTGAGAACTCTCATTCGCCGTAACCAACCCTAGTTCGACAAGCGCCTCGGTCACCTCGAGTTCGGCAAGCGAAGTGTCTTCGTTCTGGTGCCAGCTCATTCTGCGCTGGATCGTAGTCAAAGTGGAATGATGCGTCTCTGCGACAGCTTGCTTGGCTCGCGCCGATGCAACTTTCCAATTGTACGTCACCTTGACGAGGTCTAAACGGCCCGGAAGTAGCGTAAACGATCCCAAGAATCTTTCCAACTCCGCACCGTTATTTCCATCCTTGGGCATTTGAGCAATTAAGATGTAGAGCCGGTGATACACCACATAAATCCGGGCCTCTGCGTGTTCGTCGTCTGAGCCTGAAAGAATTAGTCTTCGGCCTGAGAATTCAGCGAGACTGATCGAGTTCTTACTGATCAACTTGGCGCCGTTGCTATCTCGAAGCCACTCGACCAAACTGTCCAGCCCTTGCTCTCGCCTCTCGGCAATACTTGGAATGAATGTTTCTTCGTAGTCTCCGTGGTAGACTGAGAATCCGACGCTTCCATCGTGAAGGTAGAGGCTGGCTTCATGGTAGTTGTCGAGTCCGGGCAGTCTGATGGGTTCGACGGCTTCCACGGTCGGCGTACCGGGAAACAAAACCGAAAACGCGCCGTCTGTGTCGGTGTATCGTTCCCAACGTAGCTCCCGTGCAACCGGCTCTGTTTGTACATCACGATCGCCAGTTTCCAATTCGGTCTCACGACTTGTGCCAAGGCCACGGCTTATTCGAACACGACGTGTTGCAGCGTTCTGTTCGGCTTGACGCGTAGTGCCACTGTCACGTGAAGCGTCGCGCACTTCATGTTTGGTCTCACGACCTACTGACGGCATTTGGCTCATCCTGGGTGCCGTTGTGCGCCTTGCGGTAACCTCGTGATCGGCGGTCCTTGGCTCTTGACCAGCGGTATATTCATCGAGGAACTCGCGGCGATCTGTGTCGGCGGCTTGGTCACCGCGCTCAGCAACTGCGACCACGATGACGGTCAGAACGATGGCGAGCGTCCCAAGTCCTGCCACCGCGAACGGGATCCATCGTTGTTGAGTATCTGGCAACGACGGCGGTGTGCTGAAAGTGCTGTGCCCAGATGACACAACGACGGGTGGTGGAACCACAGGGTTCGGGCGCTGTATTCCTCTCGGCTGACAAATCGGTGGTTCTGTAGTTTGTACCGAGACACCGCTACTCAATCCACATCGCTTGATTCTCGGTGGGCCTGCCGAACATTGGATCGGAGCGCAGATTGGTGGTTTCGCCGAAGCAAACGGTGAAGATAACTCTGAGCATTCGGTTTCTTGCGACATGGTGCCACCTCCGATTTGGAATTAACGACTGTCACCAGGTATCGCGTAAAAGCTGCCACAAGAGGTCCATAAAAAAATCGTGGCCGCGAGTGCTGGATCGCGCGCGTTCAGAAGTAGCGTAGGGCACGTCGACGCAACTCCTTGTATTCCTTGACATTTCCGCGCGGCAGCCAAGTCGTCTGAATTCTTATTCTCAGAAACTGGATTTTTATGGACCTCCAGCCACCGAAAACACGCGGGTGTGTGTAGACGGGCGTTTCTCACACCGCCCGATGATAAAGCAGCTCACATTGCACAAGGTGAAACAATCATGATCTCGAAGTTGTCCAAACTGGCTCAATCGTTGTTGAAAGGTCGGAAGAATCGTCGGAGTAGGAATCGGAAGAACCGTCGCAACTCCTTTCCAACTCTTTGTCGTACGTTGCAAGCCGAGAGTCTAGAAACGCGGCTGTGTTTCTCGTCGATATTCGTCGACGACGTCAGCGCCGTGGAGGGAGATAGCGGAACGAGCATTGTCAATGTTCGCGTGCGATTGGAGCCGCCCGCAACTGAATCGGTCACCGTAGATTTTGACATCACTGGTGGCACGGACAACCTCAACGACGATTATTTTGCACCACGAGTCTTCACGGGATTCTCGGACCCAACGATCGTGGACAATGCTGGCCTGTCACCTAGGGAGGTTGCGGTGGGCGACGTAGACGAGGATGGCGATGCGGACTTGTTGACCGTTGATCCTAATAACTTAGTACTGAAGGTATTCCGGAACATTGGTAACGGCGATTTTACCGAACCCAGCCTGCTGCACGTCGGCGGCAACCCTGCGAGTACGCCGGAATTGATCGACTTGAACGGTGACGGCCATCTGGATGCGTTTGCGTATGTACGACATAGCCAAGGCCGCCTATATGTCTTCCCGGGAAATGGCGACGGCACGTTCGGGAGTCCTATTCAAAGTGGAACCTTGTTGTTTCTCGATCTGGCCCCTTTGGTGGTCGCCGATATCAACGACGATGATCGGCCGGACGTCGTCGCAATCACTACCACAACCAGTTCGGATCGTGTTGTCACGGCATTCCTCAATGACGGGACAGGGCGGTTCAATCAATCTTACTCATCGTCCAACGTTGGGGACTTTCTGGATTCACCCGCACCGAATCGAAACCCGTTGATAGATGCCGGTGACATCGACGGCGACAACCGTGCCGACATTGTGTTGACAACACAAGAGGGGAAACTGTGGATTCTCCGCGGCAACGGCGATGGTACGTTCACGCAGTCAAGCATCACGAATTCGCTCAATGGCGATCCGTTGGATTCCGTCAAGCTGGCCGATCTGAATCAGGACGGTGCCTTGGATCTCGTGATGGTCGATAGCGGCAGCGATCAGGTAGCTGTACGCCTGAACGACGGAGCGGGAAACTTCTCTTCGATCGTGGCCTATGAGGTCGGTGACTTCCCGGTCGATCTGGACGTGGCCGACGTGGATGGTGACGGCCTCGCGGACGTTGTCACGGCCAACCAAGGGCCTCAGTTCGGTTCTTTCACACTCCTTGGCGACAGCGTGTCCCTGTTGCGCGGACTGGGAGATGGAACGTTTCTGGCCGCCGAACACTTTTCGGCCGGCAATCCATTGGCGGGCGGAACGTTTCCCAGCGACGTGGTGATCGCGGATCTCAACAACGACGACACGCCCGATCTTGTGGTCGGCCATGGCGGAGCCAGCAGCACTCAGGCGACGCTATTGCTCGGGCAATCCGAACGCATGAGCAGCGCTCGTATTGTCTTTGCCCCAGGGCAAACCGTTCAGAACATCCCGCTGGAAATCGTTGGCGACACAATGGCGGAATCGGATGAAACGATCGTGATCCGATTGAGTAATCCTGTCGGTGCCACCATCGATGATCCTGAAGGACAGTTGACGATCGAAGATGATGATACGGTTCTCGGCAGCATCTCTGGCGTTGTATACGAAGATGTCAATGGCAATGGAGTGCGCGACGCCGACGAACCCTTATTGGCCGGTGGAAAAGTGTATCTGGACGCCAATAACGACGGCCAGCCCGAAGCCAGCTTCGTCACCGACAGTTCTGGCAATTACCTATTCTCAAACCTGCCAGCGGGCGATTATGTGTTGCATCAGCAGTTGCAATACTCACCACAGGAGCGTTGGGTGCGGACATCACCGGCGGATGGATCGTACACCGTCAGCTTGTCAGCAGGCCAGGATATCACGGGACGAGATTTCGGTAACTTCGAACCATACTCAATCTCCGGACATGTGTACCAAGATTTGAATGGCAATTCTAGGTTCGATCCCAACGAGCCGGTGCTTCGCGATTTTGTTGTCTATATCGACAACAACCTCAACGGCCAACTTGACCCGGACGAGGTCTCAACCACCAGCGGCAGTGATGGACGCTATAAGTTTACGGAGGTGGACCAGGGCATTGATGGTGGGGGTGTTTTCAGCAATGTCGTCCGTGTCCTGTCCCTGCCCGGATGGAACGGTTCCGGACTCATTTTTGTCTATGCCAGTTCCGGCACCGATGTGACAGGTATCGATCGACGTGTCGCCCCGTTGCCTAACAGTATTTCCGGCCAGACGTTCGATGATCGCAACGGCGACGGATCGCGAGACGCCGACGAATTGGGCCTAGCCAGCCACTTGGTTTACCTGGACGCCAATGATAACGGTCAGTTGGACATGGGCGAAACGAGTACGGAGACCAACGAACATGGCTTCTATGCCTTTACCGATCTTCCGGCCGGCAACTCTGTCGTACGCGAATCGCCACAGGAAGGTTGGCTGCTGACCGCGCCGGCGGACCAGTTTTACAGCGTCAACTTGACAGCCGACCAAAGCGTCACCGGTCGTGACTTCGGCAGCCGTCAGGCGACTGACCCGCTTCGGTTCATCGTGAAGGCGACCGATCTCGCGGGAGTGCCTATTTCGGCGGTTCCCTTGGGTGAGGACTTCTTCTTAGAAGTGCATGTGCAGGATATCCGCACGAATGCAACGGGAGTATTCGCCGCCTATGGGGACCTTTTCTACGACAACAACAAGGTCTCAGTTAACGGCCCGCTCGAATATAGCTCCGACTTTCCGAACGCGAGGTCTGGAGCCGTGACGACTCCCGGGTTGGTCGACGAAGTTGGAGGTGTCGCGGACTTGCAAGCGAACGGCACTGATGAATTGCTCCTGGTCCGCGTCCCGTTGACGGCCGAAGCACTTGGCAGCGTCACCTTTTCTCTTGATCCGACCGATGACTTGCCTTTGCATCACGTGTTGTTGTTCGGCGCACCCGCGGAAACCCTGCCAGCCAACATCTATTTCGGCACGATGACCATCGAGGTGACGGTGCCCAACGATCCGCCGGTCGCGCACGATGACGCCTTCACCCTTGCCAACTGCGGCGGAGAGAATCTGAGTGTGCTGAACAACGATGTCGACACCGACAACGATCCTCTGACAATTGTTGCCGTGGCAATACCAGACCAGGGCGGCTCGGTAGAAATCACGCCCAATGGACTCCGCTACACTCCTGCCCCGGGTTTTGTTGGCACCGAGACGTTCACCTACACGATCAGCGACGGCGGCGAGTTGACCAGCGAAGCGGTGGTGACGATCGAGGTGCTGAATCCCTGGCACAACTACCTTCTTCCTGAAGACGTCAACAACGACGGATTCGTGGCTCCGATCGACGCGTTGCTCATCATCAACGAGTTGAACCAGTCAGGCGGTGGACGGCTGCAGATACCGACTGCGTCGGGTTGTCCGACTAGATTACTGGATGTAACGAACGATCACAACGTCGCACCAATCGATGCGCTACTGGTTATCAATCGACTTAACCAACAGGTCGAGGGCGAAGGTGAGGCACCAAGCACCAACGTCCTCGACCGCTCCGCCGAAGGAGAGGCCCTAACGTCACTCGGCCCGATCTTCGGAGAACCGGACCGCCCAGAGAGAGCCGCGACGGCACGAAGTTCCCGTACGAGTTCGGCGCTCGGCAGTGAGGCCCCGTCCGAGGTCCTCGACACGCTGGTGCCCGCTGATGAGGGAACTTCTAACGTCCGCGCACGAGACGCTGCATTCGACGACTTTGCTGATTCCAAATGGGAGAACGACGCTCTGGAGGAGATCCTATCAGCTCTCACCGCGGACCCGTCGGTGCTCGCAGATGTCGTTTGAGTTGGACGATCTAAGTGTGTGTAGGCAGCAACCTCACTCCGATGTCGGTCAAGGTGGTTCCGACGCTTACTTATCGATTCAAGCGGTCGGCCCAGACGCAACAGGTGAAACGAATCAAACAGCAGATGCAATTCGGAGGCGACACAAGACGATCCAACGGTTGTTTGTGTTCACGACCGCCGATTTCGCGGGCGACGACCGTCTCACAAGTGCGCGGCGGTCACATCGACCGTCAGCGGTTTCGGGTTGGCTGATCCTAACCGCTCGCATGTCACAGTGATGACGCGCCAAGCAGTTCTTCTGGGTAGCCCGGAGAGTGTCTGAACCTGCCTCGGCCGACGACTGGGCTGATGCAACTGGCTGAATTTGGGTGAATTGGGTTTGCGGGGAAAGTTGAAATCTGTTGCGCT
>JAQBZB010000138.1 GCA_027622275.1 Planctomycetota bacterium
AGCAAGGCGGCGAGCCGTTCCCAGGCGGATCGAGCGGTGCGATCGGTGGTGGATCCGAGATGAGCGATCAGCGCGTCGCTGGCGGCTTCGGCTTGCTCGGGATCGAGATCCTCTTCGCGATACTTGTCATCGATCCACTCGTGAAGGCGTTGCCGCTGCAACTCGCTGTACCGCCCCAACTCCGCCAGCCACGGCAAGCCGATCCGCGTCAGCAAGAGTTTGACGACGGGAAACATCAACGCGATCACCGCCGCTTCCGCTATCACGCTGTACTGCCGCTGCGTCGTTCCCGCCGCCGCACGGATTGGTTCCGCCAACTTCGGATCGGCCAGCACGATCGTTTCAAATTCTTCTCGGTTCATCGAATCCTCGTTATGTTCTCGGTGCCTCTTCGTTACGCGCTGCGCGGAAATGAATATCGGCATTCGCTCCGAGGCTGTGAAAACAATCTACGTGAGCGGTTTTGGCGCTAGCCACCGGTCTTTCGAGCCAGGGCAAGTCTCCGAAGAACCGGCGGCTAGCGCCTTGCCGCTCACAAATGAACGTCGATCGCGTATCGAGTGGAGGCAGCGACGGGCTCGGAGGTTCGGCGTGCGAGTTGGCAATCATGATCCCTGCTCCTGGATGGCTTGTTCGATGTGGGCGAGCAACTGTCCGGTTCGGGCGATCATCTCTGCGGCGCGGTCGTCGTAGGATTGGAAGTCGCGGAGCGCGGCCCGAGCGTATTCCCGGGCGTCGGACAGGCGGTTGGATTGCAGCAAGGCAAACGCGACGTTGTAGCGGGTAGTGGCGGCGGCGTATGTGTTGCCCGCAGCTTCTTTCAACCGGATGGACTCGCGGTAATGCGACAAGGCACGATCCAAGTCGCCTACGTTGCGATAGATCATACCGAGTTGGTTATGCGCCACGGCCAGCTCGTTCACGGCGTTGTCGGGGAACAATTCGATCATCTGCTGGTACGACTGCACGGCCTCGTTGATCTGCCGCATCAATTCCGCTTGCGGCTCGCCCGCGTCCCGGCTCTCCCGAAAGCGTTCGATCGCGACCGCACCGATCTGGGCCAAGCATTTGCCGCGACCCTGTCGATCTTGTTCGTGCCGCAGTTCCAGGCTCCGGCGGTACCACTGTTCGGCCTTCGCCAGATCGCGGATTGCAGGAACATCTTTCAGCGTCGTTCCCAGGTTGAAGGCGCAGATCGCCGCAGCGGCGCGATCGTCGATGGCTTCGGCCACGGTGAGCGATTCTTCGTACGCCGCCACGCACTCCGGCTGCTGAAGTTCGCGCTGGATTTCGCCGAGTTCGTGCAGGGAAACTGACAGCGAACGAACCGTGTTGCGGGCGTCACCATCCAACCCCGCCGCCACAGTTCGTAGACGCTGGACGAATGCCGTAGCGGTGGCTTCCAGCCGCCGTTCCGAGTCTTGGTCTTCCGTCGCTGACGGCGGCAGGATGCCACCGCTACTAGCCGCAGCAATCACTACGTCCGCGCGGCTGCGGTTCCAATCGACACGAATCCGCTGCAACCGCTCGGCTTCGTCCCAGTACCGGGACTCTTTAGCCAGCGGCACCCGATAATAAGTAAAGAAATCCCAGTGTTCTTCCTGGCCCGGCAGCGGGCCGTCCGTGGCCGGGTCGACAAAAAGCGGGCACGATTTCATCAACCAACCGCCGCCATTCCGCCCGCCAGCCCGCCCGCCGGCCTGTGTGGTCGTACAGACTTTGCAGTCCTTGCATCGCGCTGATGACGGCATTCCACCAGCCATGCGTGCGGGCGAGGCGGCGGGCATGCAGCAGGTTGGCTTCCTCGGTCGATAACGCACCGATCACGTCGCGGTTACCTTCGTTGTATTGTCGGTGGTAGTAATTCCCCAACTCGCCCATGGCCTCGACGAAGGCGCGTGTGGCGATCAGCCGGTACGCGCTAGCGTCCGGTTCTCCCGTTAACGGTGCGCGATCGTCCGGCAGTTCCGGTAACCGCAGGCTAGCGCCCGGCGGCTGATCTGCGTTCGCGTCAAACAGTCCCTTGAAGAACCACGGCAGCGCCGGGTGGATCGTGTAATAGCCGCCGCCATGCGCCGTCAGCAGCCCCACATCCGCCACCCGATCCAACAACGCGATTCCCGCCTCGCGCGTCAAACCGCGGACTGCGTCAAGACACCAGTCCTTCTCAGGATCGCCCATCAACCAAAGGCGCGGACTTGTTCGTGGACATCGTCCCGTGCGGGAGGGCGACGCTCCTGCGCGGGAGGGCGACGCTCCTGCGGAGCCTGTGCATCCGATCGCGGCTCGGCGGGAGCCTCGCCCTCCCTGGGTACACTTACCGGCTGCGTCGGAGCTTCCGCGTGGGCGCTGCGGCAGGCGTTCAGCACCAATAACGACACGTCCGTCTCGACCAGCAGATGACCGAGCGTCGGGCCGTCGACCAACTCCATATTCGAATCGTGGTCGGGCTTCTCGAACAACAGGTAACCGTGCTGGCCCGTCCGCGGCCCGGACAGCACGACGGGAATCAGCTGCTTCAGCCATCGCATAACGTTCGCTGTATCGGGCAGCTCGGCATACATCCCGTGGCCGTCGAAGTGAACGACGTGATACGGCTCGCCGGCGGCTTTGGCTTGACGCAGCACGAGCGCCAGCCGCGCGAACGTCGCGGGCCGCAAGACATCCAGCCGAAACAGATCGCTCGCCTGATCGCCCAAGCCTTTGATCAGTTGCGTGGCCACCGAGCGGAACGGAACATCGCCGTCGCCACTCGGGCGGCAGATCACCAGCAGGATACGAATCGGTCCCGACTCGTTGTGCGGCAGCTCGGGCGGCGTAGCGGCTTTGGAATGCGAGCGGACGAACGAAGCGGCTCGCAAGGCCAGTGCCGCATCCGTCTTCGGATCGCGAATCAACTCCCACGGAATCGAAGCCACTTCCGCAACGGACGTGTTGACTTCGATTCGCGTATCATCCAGTTTCTGCCGCAGCGTCGCCCACAGATCGCGGGCATCGTCGTCGGCTTGAAAGACGTGCTGAAAGAGATCGATGCCCAGCCGTTGGAGATCGCCTTCAATCCGCGCGGCCACCGTGGGAGCGGGATCGTGCGGGTATTGCAGGTAGTCTTCCAGATACCAGCGGAGGTCTTCGCGTTGCTGCGGCGGCAGTGAGAAGTCGAACGTGGATGTCGCCGTCTGCGGGGCCAAGCCGTCACCTTCCAGGCGCAGGTCGACGCGAAACTGGCCCGCGCTTTCCTTGGACTGAGTGATTCGAAGCGTTCGCTGACCCATGCCCGCAATCCTTTATCATCGAAGACAATTGACGTTCGGATTGTATTCGTGTCGAGTTGCGTTCGCAACCAGCAATTGCCGCCGAAGTAGCATGGCCTCATAGGCCGTGTCGGCTGGGGAACGTCCGAAAACACACGGCCTGCGAGGCCATGCTACTTACTCACTCTACGAGGAATCGATCGAACGCAGATTTGGCTAAACGAAAGCTCCGTCAGCAGCCGTCGGCAGTTTGACGAATCGAACCTAACGCGCCATACTCCGGTGACTCGAAGGTGCCACGAAGCGGCGATCTCATCATCTCGGAGCCTGCCATGCGATTTTCATTTGCGACTCGAATCATCAAGCTACCATGCGTCGTCATCGCCGCCATGTTTGCGTGTGTCCTGTCCGCGCCGGCACTCGCGCAAAACGCCGGCCAACGCCCTAATGTTGTGTTGATCGTCGCCGACGATCTTGGATACCGCGAACTGGGCAGCTTCGGCCAGAAGCTGATTCGCACGCCGCATCTCGATGGGCTCGCCAAGCAAGGCATGCGATTGACGCAGCACTATTGCGGCAACGCGGTGTGTGCTCCGTCGCGTTGCGTCTTGATGACCGGCAAACATCCGGGCCACGCTTATGTGCGCAGCAACAAGTCGACGCCACCCGAAGGTCAATGGCCGATTCCCGATAGCGAAGTCACCATCGCCGAGTTGCTACAGAAGCAAGGCTACGTGACCGGCGCGTTTGGCAAATGGGGACTCGGCGGGCCCGAGTCGAGCGGCCGGCCGCTGGCGCAAGGCTTCGATCGTTTCTTCGGCTACAACTGCCAAGGCGTCGCGCACAGCTATTACCCTGCGTATCTTTGGGACAACGACAAGCACATCGCATTGAACAACAAACCGCCGATTCCAGGACACGCTAGCCTCGCCAAGGACGCCGATCCGTCGAACCCGCGGAGTTACGATGCGTTTAAGGGACAAGACTATGCTCCCGATCGGATCAACGAGCAGGTGCTCGCGTTTGTCCGCGCGAACAAAGACCGGCCGTTCTTCCTGTACTACCCGACGATCATTCCGCACGTCGCCTTGCATGTGCCGGACGAGGAGCTGAAGCCGTATCTCGCGCTGGGCTGGAACGATCCGCCGTTTACGCGCGGCAAAGGTTACGGCTACACGCCGCACTTCACACCGCGCGCGGCTTATGCCGCGATGATCTCGCGGATGGATCGGAACGTGGGCAATGTTTTGAAGCTGCTGGACGAATTGAAGCTGGCGGACAACACGATTGTCATTTTCAGTTCCGACAACGGCACGACACATCTGGGTGAAGAGGTTGATTACAAGTTCTTTGCCAGCGTCGGCGAACTGCGTGGCTTAAAGGGCTCGCTCTACGAAGGTGGTGTCCGCGTTCCGACGCTCGTCCGCTATCCCGGCCGAGTCGCCGCCGGTTCGAGCAGTGACCGGGTAAGCGGCTTTGAAGATTGGCTGCCGACGCTTCTAGAAATCGCTGGTTCAACGGACGCGCTTCCCGCCAACATCGACGGCATCAGCCTGGCCCCGACGCTGCTCGGCCAACAGCAGGAGCCGCGACCGCTGCTCTATCGCGAGTTCCCCAGTTACGGCGGCCAGCAGACGATTCGAGTCGGCGATTGGAAGGCCGTCCGCCAGAACATGACCAAAGGCAATCTCGACATCGAACTGTACAACATGGCCGACGACATCGGCGAGCAGGACAATGTCGCCGCCCAGCATTCCGACATCGTCGAGCGCCTGGCCAAGCTGATGGCTCAAGAGCACACACCCTCAGAGACGTTTCCGCTCAAGCCACTCGACTAGTCGGCCTCACTTTCTCCTGCCAGTCACACCAAGTACGCACGAGTGATGGAACGATGCAGCTGTACTTGATCCGCCACGCACAATCGCAGAACAACGCCTTGCCGGAAGAGGAACGCGTCGAAGATCCAGGGCTCACTGAACTGGGACTCCGGCAGGCCGAGCTGCTCGCCGAGTGGATTCCCTCGCTGCGGCTGACGCGTCTGATCACGAGCCCCTTTCGCCGCACATTGCTGACGACGCAGCCGATCGCTCGTACGACTTCGCTGATCCCCGAAGTCCGCATCGATCTTCACGAACAGGGTGGTTGCTATGGCGGCCACGATTTTGGCAACAAGGTCGGGCGGCCGGGTATGACGCGCCAGGAAATCGAAGCCGAGTTTTCCGGTTACCAAGTTGCTGACAACATTGATGGACAAGGTTGGTGGCGAAGCAAGCCGTACGAAACTATTGACGCCGCCTGGACGAGGGCCGCGCGGTTGTTGGAGTCGACTCGGCGCGAATTCGGGCACACCGATGAGCGAATTGGCTACGTGATGCACGCCGACATCAAGCGGCTGTTTATCGCGCACTTACATCCCGATCCGATCGGGGTGCCCTGCAACACTTCGGTGACCGAGATCGAGTTCACGGCGACATCGCACCGGATTCTCGCGTTTAACCAAATCAGCCACTTGCCGGCGCATGTGGTCTCGCGCTAACGTAGTGGTGGCTTCCAGCCGCCACTTGCGGACTGCGGTGGCTGGAAGCCACCGCTACACGCATCATCAACGCGCCGACGGCTGCAGGATGACTTTCATCGCGGCAGGTTCGCCGGCGTACAGACGTTGGAACCAGCCGGCACCCTCGTCAAGCGAAGCCTTGGCGGTGATCAGCGGTTCGACTTGAATCGCGCCGCGCGAAAGCAGATCGATGCACGCCGGATACTCGCCGCTCGAGCCACAGGTGCCGTACAGACTCAGTTCGCGCGTCACGACGGCTTGCAACGGCAACTCGATCGTCGGCGCGAGGTTGCCGACCAGTGTCACGGCTCCACCTTTGCGGACAGAGTTGATCGCGGTGGCCACGGTCGCAGTCGCGCCGACGACCTCGAGAGCCACGTCAGCGCCGCGGCCATTGGTTAGCTCCTTCACACGCTGCACGACATCTTCGGACTTGGCGTTGATCGTCACGTCCGCGCCGAGTTTTCGAGCGACCGCCAGCCGCTCGTCGCTCAAGTCCGTCGCGATGACGCGGCTGCAACCCGCCAAGCGAATCGCTTGAATGACGAGCAAGCCGATCATGCCGCTGCCAACGACAACGGCCGTATCGCCCAACGTGACCGGCGTTCGGTTCGCGGCATGCACGGCCACCGAGACGGCTTCGATCATGGCCGCATGCTCAAAGCTGAGCGCATCCGGCAGCTTGTAAAGAATGTTTTGCGGCAGCGCGACGTATTCGGCAAAGCAGCCGTGCTGACGATACTCGCCGCACGACACGCCCAGCACGCGCCGGTTGTCGCACAGGTTGATATCTCCCGCGCGGCAGAAGTGGCAATTGCCACAGGAGACCATCGAGTCGAACGTGACGCGGTCGCCTTCGTCAAAGCCGGTGACATTGCTTCCCTTGGCGGCGATGATGCCCGAGGCTTCGTGTCCCATGACCAACGGCGGAATGCGGCGTCCGGAACTGCCGTCGTAACCGTGAATGTCGCTGCCGCAGATGCCGCAGGCTTGGACCGAGACTAAGACATCGTTGGCACCGATCTCGGGCTGAGGCATGTCAGTGACTTCGAGATGCTTATACTCGGTCAGTAAGAGGGCTTTCACGGCGCTTCCTTTTCGTAGCCATCACGCTCCGCCGTGATGAGCCTTTGTGGTTGCGGTTCGAAGTGGCAAGCCGCCCTCGCATCTCATTGCTTTCTCGCAAGGGCCTCATCACGGCAGAGCGTGATGGCTACATTATTTCTTGTTTCGTTTGCGATTCGGGTTCGGGGTACTCTCAGGAACATCCTGCGAGGCCAATGCGATGAACTCGCTTTCGTGCTGGCTCCAGAGTCTTGCGAGTTCTTCCGCCTTGGCCGGATACTCATCGACAAGATCGTGCGTTTCGGTTCGATCGATGCCGAGATCGAATAATTCCCACGGCCCATCCTTTCCGGCGGCGACCAGCTTCCAATCATCCACGCGAATCGCGCGGTTTCCTTCATGCGACCACCAGAGATAATCGCGTGTCACGGTGCCGTCGGCGGCAAACGTAGGCAGCAAGCTGCGGCCCGGCGGCATCGGCACGGGTCTGTCGTTCCAAGTCGTGAAACGCTTCGCGCCGGTTACTTCGAGAATTGTCGGCACAATATCGATGACGTGTCCGACGTTTCGCCGCAACTCGCCGCGAGCCTTGATGCCTTGCGGCCAGTGCGCGATCAGCGGCGTCGCGATACCTCCTTCATGAACCCAAGTCTTGTGCCGTCGAAACGGCGTGTTCGAACACGTCGACCAGCCGGGCCCGAGACACAGATAGGTCGCCGCCGATCCCGGTGACGCATCTGGATCATGCCCGTCGTCGCGGACCATAATCTCGGCGCTTGCGCCGTTATCGGACAGAAAGAAGATCAACGTGTTATCGAAGGCGTCCATCGCGCGAAGCTGGTCCAACACGCGTCCGGTTTCGCGATCGACGCGGTCGATCATCGCGGCATGAAGGGCCATCTTTGTCGCTTGGAAGCGGCGTTGTTCGTCGGCCAGCGAATCCCAAGGCACCGGCCGATTGACTTCGCCCGGCCCTAGTTTCTCCAAGGCATCAGGAAAATGATACGGCGGTCCGACTTCAAGCTCGACGTCCGACAACTTCGCCGAGACGATTCCCCGATCTTGCATCCGCTCCCAACGCGCCGCACGTGTCTTTTCCCAACCATCAAGATAACGATCGCGATACCGCGCGATGTCCTCGGGCAAGGCGTGCAACGGAAAATGCGGAGCGGTGAACGCGAGGTAATGGAAGAACGGCTGGTCGGCATACTGCTCGGCGTGTTCCTTCAGGATCTTCACCGCATGATCGGCCAGCGCGGTCGTCCCATAAAATCCCGAGTCTGGTTCAATCGGCGGCAACTTCTGGTCGTCTTCCCAATGCACTTTCGGATTGAAGAACCGGCCTTGGTCCTGGAGGTAGTAAGAACGATCGAACCCGTTTTCCAGCGGCCTGCCGTCGATATGCCACTTGCCGGTGTGGTAGGAGCGATAGCCCAAAGGCTTCAGCATCTCCGGCACCAGCCGCGCCCAATCCGGCCGGACACCTCGGCCTCCGCTGGGGATTCCCGGCACGGTGTCACGACGAATCTGCTGGGCGTAATATCCCGTCAGCAGCGCCCCCCGCGTCGGCCAGCACCGCCCCGTGTTATAGAACTGCGTGAACTGCAAGCCGTTGGCCGCGAGACTATCCAGATTCGGCGTCTCGATCTCGCTGCCGTAGCAACCTAGGTCCGAGTAGCCAAGGTCATCGGCCATGATCAGCAGGACATTCGGTGGCTTCGCCGCCGCCACGGATAATGGTACGAGCAGCAACGCGAACAGCATCGCCGGGAATAATCTCATCGGAACTACTTTCCTTCGCTGGTAGACCGCGGGCTTGTCGGCTCATTATCATAGTCAGACGGCATGACGGGAAGGATAGCATCCACCAGAATCGCGATACAGGCTACCGCCGATGCAACGCACGGGAAAAAGACTTCACAACTCCGCCTGGGCTCTTGTCGTGCCACTCGTGGTGACTTCGGCGATTGGATTTGCTGAAGACGAATCTCGGTCATCCGCCGAGGCAACGGTTTCCCAACGCATCAAACCTCGCGGAGAGGAGTTTGTCGCGGAGCCCTTGCAAGATCGACAACCGTTCACCGACCGCTTCGAGATCAAAGATGACGACGTGATTGTCTTCACCGGCGGCAGCGATGTTGTCAAGCAAGCGGCGAACGGCTACTTGGAAACAATTCTCACGTTGGCGGCGACCGGCAAGCGAGTCTATTTTCGCAACATGGCGTGGCAGGCGGACACCGCCTACCGGCAACAGCGGCAGCGTAACTTTGGCACGCATCTCGGCGAACTTCAACGAGTCAATGCGACCATCGTCGTCGCGAGCTTTGGACAGATGGAATCGCTGGAGGGCATCGAGAAGATCCCGGAATTCATTGCGGCGTACGAAGCGCTGCTCGACCAGTACGCCCAGCAGACTCGAAAGATCGTCCTGGTGACGCCGATTCCATTCGAGCGACGCAACGCTCAGCCGCTCTTGCCGGACCTGACACAACACAACGATGCGGTCGCCGCCTACGGCAAAGCGATTCGCGAACTGGCGACGCGGCGCGGATATCTGGCCGTCGACTTAACGGCATTCCGCAGCGAAGGCCTGACGACCGACGGCGTTCATTTGAACGAGGCCGGTCATTGGCAAATCGCTTTGGAAATGACCGATCAGTTGCTCGGCAAATCGCCGGTCAGCAGCGGCGCGGTGAACATTCGCGGCGTCTTCGTCGATCCGAAACTTGAACAACTTCGGCAAGCGATTCTGGCGAAGAACATTCTGTGGCAAGAGCTGTGGCGGCCGACGAACTGGGCGTTCGCGTATGGCGACCGAACGCACGTCCCCAGCAGCCACGACCATCGACCTGGGATGCCTCGTTGGTTCCCTGTCGAACTGGACGGCATCATTCCCAAGATTGAGCAAGCCGAAGATCAGCTACTTCAGATGAGATAGGAAGAGTGTTTCGTGAACCATCTTTTGACTTCGTTCCACCAATGCCGTTCTGTCGCGACGGCGCTGCTGAGTTGCTTCGCCATCAGTTCGCCCGCCTTCGCCGATTCGGTGGCTCCGGCCGCGAAGGACGATTCGGTCGCGGCGGAACTGGCGTCGTTCGAGGTGGCGGAAGGTTACGAGGTCAATCTCTTCGCGTCCGAGACCGATGGCATCGCCAACCCGATCACGATGCGCTGGGACGCCCGAGGCCGGCTGTGGGTCTTGTGTGCCAGCGTCTACCCGCAGATCGTGCCGGGCGAGAAGGCCGATGACAAACTCTACATCCTCGAAGACACCGACCACGATGGCCGAGCCGACAAGACTTCGGTCTTCGTCGATGGACTGAGCATGCCGATGGGCTTCGCGCTCGGCAATGGCGGAGTCTACATCGGCGAAGGGACCGATCTGATTCACTGCAAGGATGCCGACGGCGACGGCAAAGCGGACTCGCGCGAAGTGATCTTCACCGGCTTCGGCACGGGCGACACACATCAGAACATCAATTCGTTCACGTGGAGCCCCGGCGGCGAGTTGTTCTTTTGCCAAGGCTTGCATTCTTTCGCCCGCGTCGAGACGCCGTGGGGCATCGTGCGGCTGGATGAACATGGCGTCTGGCGATTGCGTCCACGGCGGCGGCAACTGCATTCATATCGCGGCGGGAGCAGTCAGAACCCGTGGGGCGTGGCTTTCGGCCACTGGGGCGAGCCGCTGGTGAAAGGCGGCAGCGGGCCGACGCTCAGCGAACTGCTGCCGATCATGATTCAAACGGATCACTTTCAACCGCCGCTGGACATCGGCGCGACGCAGATCAAGAGCATGATCGCACAGATCGTCGAGTCGTCGCATTTGCCGGACGATATGCAAGGCGACATCATCATTGCGGGCTATTTCGCGCATCTGATCGATCGGATGAAGATCGCGCCCGAAGGATCGGGCCATCGCGCCGAGAACGCGCCGCCGCTGATCCAATCCAACCACCGCAGCTTTCGCCCCGTCGATATTCAAATTGGGCCGGACGGAGCGATCTATATCGCCGATTGGTACAACCCGATCATCGGCCATTATCAAGCTTCGTTCCGCCACCCGGATCGCGACAAATCACATGGCCGCGTGTGGCGAGTCGTTGCCAAGGGGCGACCGTTGCTGAAGGCTCCGGCGTTGACCGAGATGACGGCCGGGGAACTTTGCGAGCAGCTGAAGTCAAAAGAGAGCTGGGTGCGATCGCAAGCCAAGCGTCTGCTGATGGATCTGCCGACCGAGCCGGCGATCGCGGCGATCACCGCGTGGGTCGACGATCTCGATGCAACCGATCCCGACTTCGAACATCAGTTGTACGAAGCGATCGGCGTCTTTGAATCGCACGAAGTCATCAATTGCCCGTTGCTCGAACGGTTGTTGGCGGCCAGAGAGTATCGCACGCGGGCTTATGCCACGCGCGTCGTCGGGCGTTGGCATGATCGGATCGACCGACCGCTGGATTTGCTCGCCATCAGCGTGGCCGACGAAAGTTCCCGCGTGCGGTTGGAAGCGGTTGTCGCTTGCAGCTATCTCGAATCGCCGGAGGCGATGGCGATGGCTGCCCGCGCCACGAGCCAACCGCTGGATCGTTTTCTTGTGGCGGCCTTGTCCCAATGCGTTCATGCGTTGACAGACGTCTGGCTGCCGGCGCTGCAAGCGGGTGAGCTGCGCTTCGATCATCCGGAGCACTTGGTCTACGTGTTGCGCGCCCACGGCGGCAATGATGTCGCGGCGCAAGTCAGGACGCTGCTGCAAGGCGACACCGTCTCGGCCGATGGCCGACGACAGCTCTTTGAATTGCTTGCACATGTCGGCAACGCGCAGGATCTGCAACTCGTGTTCGAGGCTGCCGTCAGCGACGCCAAGTTGTTACTAGCACTCGTGCCGATTGTGGAATCTCGACGGACGCGGCCTCCCGGCAACGTCTCGACGGACTTGACGAAGCTGCTTGCCAGCCAACAACTCGACGTGCAAGCGGCAGCCATTCGATTGACTGGTCTCTGGAAAGAACAATCGCTGATGTCGCGAGTGAAAGCCATCGTCGAACGACCGGTCGCTCCCGACCAGCTTCGCGCCGCCGCGATTCTGTCGATCGTCGATCTGTCGCCGAGTGAAGTGAGCCGCGTCAGGCGGTTCATCAGCGGTGACTACAGGCAGACGATTCAACTTGCCGCGTTGCAGGCCGTCTCGCGGGTTGACCTCGCCAGCGCGACGACGGATGCAGTAAAGCTGCTGGCGTCTTCAACCGATACTGTCGATGTCGCGTCGCTACTCGGGATTCTGATGCAACGTCGCGGTGCTGCGGAGACGTTAGCCAAAGCGCTGCCTCAAGCCTCGCTCTCCAGCGACCAAGCGAAGTTGATCAGCCGGTGGCTCAGTGCCAACGGCCACGATGATCAGCAGCTGATTGACGCTTTGAAGACAGCGATGGGCATTCAGCCGACGGAGGCGATTGCTTACAGCGAGGAGTTGGTAAAAGAAGTCGCCGCAGCCGTGCAAGTCAACGGCGACGCGGATGCGGGACGCCAAGTGTTTCTTTCCGCGCTGACAAACTGCACGGCCTGCCATCAAGTGCAAGGCATTGCCAAGCTCGCGGAGGCGTTTCCCAAAGGACCCGAGCTGACCGCCGTCGGCGCGGGGTTGCAGTTGGAGTTGATTATCGAATCGGTCATCTGGCCGAATCGGCAGATCAAGGAAGGTTATGAACTGACGACGTTGCTCCTGGCCGATGGGCGAGTGGTGTCCGGTTACGTCATCGCCGAGCACGACGGTCGAGTCGCGTTGCGTGATCTGACGACGGGCTCGATTGAAGAGTTCGCGGCGGATGCGATCGAAGAACGTTTGAAAAAGGGAACGGCGATGCCGGCAGGTTTTACGAACACACTGACGAGGACCGAACTGCGGGATCTCGTCGCTTTCCTATCGAGCCTTCGCGGCACAAAGACAAACTAACCACAACTTATTGAATTGAGGAATTCCGTATGAGACTCGCCATTCTTGCTTTCTCGCCATTGCTGCTTCTAGCAAGTGCCTGCTTCGCCGAAGACAAAGCCAAACCGCTCGCGCCGACCCACGCGGAGGTATCTTACGGTCCCCACGCCATGAACGTGATCGACTTTTATCAAGCCGAGGGCGACGATCCACGGCCGCTGCTGGTCTACATTCATGGGGGCGGCTGGACGGGCGGCGACAAGAAGCAAGCCGAGGCAAATTTCAAGCCGTTCCTGGACAAAGGCATCTCGTATGCGGCGATCAATTACCGATTGAGCGGCATCGCTCCGCTGCCGGCTCCGGTTCACGACGCGGCGCGAGCGATCCAGTTTATCCGTTCCAAAGCGAAAGCTTGGAACATCAATCCAGACCGCCTTGTGTTGACCGGCGGCAGTGCCGGAGCGTGTACGTCGATGTGGATTCTGCTGCACGATGATCTGGCCGATCCCGATTCGGACGATCCGATCGCGCGGCAGTCGACACGCGTGACGGCGGCGGCCGTGGCGGCCGGGCAAACCTCGATCGACCCGAAAGTGATCGAGCCGTGGCTTGGCCCGAACGTGTTGAAACACCGCATGATCAACATGGCCGTCGGTGAAGCGACGATCGAAGGTGCCTTGGCCAACTACGACAAATACCACGACCTGTACGTCGAGTTCTCGCCGTACAATCACCTGGACGGCAGCGATCCGCCGCTGTTGATGACTTATGGCAACGACATGACGTTGCCCTCGAAGGACGCCGGGCACGGCATTCATCATCCCGTCTACGGCGTGAAGATGAAGGAGAAGGCGGACAAAGCCGGCCACGAATGCCATCTGTTGATTCCCGGCGTGTCGAAGTCGGAGAATTACGCGAGCGCCAACGAGTTCTTGCTCGACAAGCTGTTGGCACCATAGACCTGAAGTCATTCGCGAGCAGGGTCGTCGCACGCTCACTTCGGCAATCGCTTGGCGACGACGACGGACATGTCGTCTTCCGGTGCATCGGGAAGGGCGAACTCACGCGCGGCATCAATGATCTGGCCGGCGGGCGTATCCGCTGTCAGCCGATATTGGCTGCGAACCAACGCCAACAGTCGATCCTCACCAAACAGCTCCGCTGGTGATCGTGCCGAATGCGATCCGGCAGTCATTCAGTCGTCGGTCTTGATTGTTTGTTCGTACTTCACTCGTTTGTGTCCGCGGAGTTGGAAATTGTGAAGTAAAACACGCTGCCTTTACCTGGCTCGGACTCGACCCAAATCCTTCCGCCGTGAAGTTCGACGATCTTCTTGCAGATCGACAGACCGATCCCGGTGCCACAGTATTCGTGGGCGGGATGCAAGCGCGTGAAAACTTCAAAAATCCGTTCCAATTGATTGCCATCGAGTCCGATGCCGTTGTCACGGACGGAGAACAACCAGCCGTCGCGCTCCTGCTTGGCCGAAACGTGTACTTCGGGCGGCTGCTGGCCGCGGAATTTGACGGCATTGCCCATCAGGTTTTGAAAGAGCCGAAGCATTTGCGATCGATTGGCGGTTAGTGTTGGCAGCTTGTCACAAGTGACGACCGCTTCGCCTTCCTGGATGTCAGCCTGCAGGTTCGAGACGGCTTGGTCGAAGATCTGTGCCAAGTCGACGGGCTTGGCCGGTTTGTCTCCCTTGCGGACGCGCGAGTATTCGAGCAGGTCATCAATGATCCTCTGCATCCGGCCGACGCCTTGCAGAATGTGCTGCAAATGTTCATCCGCCTGCTCGCCCAGTTGGCCCTCGCAATCCTCTTGTAGAATCTTGCAAAAACCTGCCACGGTACGTAACGGCGACTTCAGGTCGTGAGAGACCACGTAGGAAAACTGCTGCAGTTCCTCGTTGCTGCGGCCGAGTTCGGCGGCGTATCTTTCCAATTCCCGCTCCGCCCGCTTGCGGTCCGTGATGTCACGCAGTGATGCGAGCAAGACGGGTTCCCCTTCCCACTTTGTTTCCACCACGCGCATTTCGGCGGCCGTGGGTGGCAAACCGGGGCGCAGAATGTCGACCTCAAATGTTTCATCGGCCAGCACGGGAAACCCGAACGACTGACCCACAAGTTCGGTCTTCGCGCGACCGAACAGGGATTCCGTAACCGGATTCACATAACGTATCAGTCCCGCCGCATCGACAACAACAACGCCGTCAGGACTGTTGGTGCCGAGACTATGAAAGCGCGCTTCGCTCGCTGCTAATTCCAGCGAGGTTTGCTCTAACTGTGTTTGAACGTCGTCAGTTCGTGGTGTCATTGCAATACGTTATCCGGCCGTGAAGTCTGATCACGGGCTGTCTAGAACCTTGACCACGATGGCCGCAATGTCGTCGACCTGTCGTCCGCCTTCGGTAAACTTGCGCGCGGCTTTATAAAGTGCTCGAACGATTTCTTGGGAAGACCTGTCACGGTTTGCTCGGACTACATCAAGTAATCGTTGCTCGCCAAAAAGCGCCCGATCGGGGGACATCGACTCGTTGACTCCGTCGGTGGTCACAACAATGATGTCGCCCGCAGCGAGTTCCGTCACTGGAGAGCTAGCGACAACCAGATCCTCCAGAACGCCCAGTGGAGGCGTGGTGCCCGCGAGCGCCCTTGCGTCGCCGGCAGCGCTGAGCAAGTAGCCTTGATGGCCCGCGCAGGCATAGTTAAACGACCGTGCTCGCGGAGCGATTCGGGCGAAGAACAGCGTCACGAATCGCCGACTGCCACCAGTGTGCATGAGACGGTTTGCGCGGGTCACGACTTGCCCGACGTCGCTTTGCGTTTCCACCAAGGCACGCAGATGAGCTTGTGTTCGGGCCATCAGCAGGGCCGAACCCAACCCGTGCCCGCTGACGTCACCTAACACAACGCCGAGGCTATCATCCGCCATCGGAATGAAGTCGTAGTAATCTCCGCTGCCGTGCTTGGCGGGATAAACCGCTCCGGCGATGTCGAAGCCGGCCAGAGGCGGCGCTTCGTCAGGAAAGAGGCTCTGTTGCACCGTGCCAGCGACGCTGATTTCACGTTCGGCTTCCAGACGCTTGAGGCGATCTTGTTCCGCCTGCTTCTGGCTCGTCAAATCGTGCAGAATTGCCAGGTGAGCGGGCTTGCCCTCCCAGTCGACTGCCACGACCCGTAATTTAACCGACACCGCTGCGCCCATCCGCAGCAGCTCGACTTCGGTCGATTCGCCGTCCAGCAGCGGCAAGCCAAACGGTTCGCGGAGCAGTTCGTCGGCCGTGCGGTTGAACAGAACTTGCGCTGCTGGATTCGAAAAGATCACGGATCCTTCAGCGTCGACGACGAGCATGCCGTCAGGATTACGGATAATGATGTTGAGTAGATTTGCTTCCTTCGCGGCGGCCTGCTGCAAGGCGCGAGTTAACTTCGCCCGCGCGCGATGTCGCGCAATCGAATAACGCAATGAACGCACCAGCAAATCTTGGTCGAATTTCCCCTTGGAAAGATAATCCTCCGCACCTTCCTTGGCCGCCTGGATGGCAACCGACTCGTCGGCCAATCCGGTCAGTATGATCGTTGGCACCTGCGGCGCATGAAATTGCAGCTTTTGAAAAGTCTCGATCCCGGAACTGTCCGGCAGAGTCAGGTCCAGCAGCACGACGTCAAACCTACGGCGGGCAAGGCACCTTAATCCCTTGGCTAGCCGATCGGCATGCACTAGCTCGAAACGCACGCCAGCGGTCCCTTCCAACTGGAACTTGAGGAGTTGAAAGTCCAACTGGGAATCTTCGATCACCAAGACGTTGATCGGTTTGGCCGGTTTGCCGACTTGATCGGCCATGGCACCTGCGGCGAAGAGCCTTACGACCGTGGAATCGTCATCGTTCATTTCCCGGTTCATTGATTATTGACCTCTACCGTACTGGCGTCTGACCTCGCTCTTCTCACTGCTCTTCCGTAAACATCTCCCCAACCCGGTCCGTCTCTCCAGGCGTGACGTAAACCGGATTACCCGTCAGGATGCCGGTGATGTTGCGGAACGGTTTGCCGATGTGCATGCCTGTCGCGTCGATGCTGAACTGGCGGATTTCCTTGTCGTGCGCCGAGCCGCGCATCTTCAACACCGCGATGCCGCGGCTGATTTCTCCAAACAACTCGACGTACCGCAGCAGGATGATCGAGTCGGTGATGGTGGAAATATGCGCTTCGGTGATCGACGGGCCGCCCATCAGCGACGGCGTGACCGACGTGAACAAGCCGACAATCTCCTGCCGCTTGATGTACGAAGTCAGGCCGAGCACGAATTCACGGAAACTCTTGGCGGTCGAGCCGCGTTCCAGGGCCGACAGGCTGTCGATCGCGATCCGGTTGGGCTTAAATTCTTCGATGGCTTCCTTGGTACGAATCAGATGCTCTTCCAAACCAACGACTTCAGGATATTCGCAGACGATCTTCAGCCGGCCTTCGTCTTCCATCTTGATGAAGTCGAAACCCCAACCCTCGGCGTTGCGGATCAGTTGGTCGTGGCTCTCCTCGTAGGCGAACAGCAGGCAGCGATCTTCCGCTGGGGTGCCGGCAACGAACTCGGTCGCCATCAGCGTCTTGCCGGCCCCGGTCGCGCCGGAGATCAGCACAATCGAATCGCGAAAGAACCCGCCGCCGCACATCTTGTCCAGCTCCAAGCTTCCCGACGTGATGCGGACTTTCGATGACTTTTGATCCAGCCTGGCGGCGGACAGCGGCTGGGCCATGATGCCCTGGCGCGGCATGATCGAAAACGGGAATTCGCCCTTCTGGTGATCGGTGCCGCGGAACTTGAGGATCTCCATCGTGCGGCGGCGCTTCTCGTGCTCCAGCACGTTGCGAAACACGATGACGTTGTCCGCCACAAATTCCTCGATGCCGTGACGACCGATCTCGCCGTATTCAACAATCCGTTCGGCGGTCATCACCGCGGTGACTTCCATTTTCT
This sequence comes from Planctomycetota bacterium, assembly GCA_027622275.1. Taxonomy (GTDB): domain Bacteria; phylum Planctomycetota; class Planctomycetia; order Pirellulales; family Pirellulaceae. The sequence goes on from JAQBZB010000138.1 coordinate 17,777, forward strand.
TCAGCGCCATGGCGATCCGCAACAGCTCGTTGCGGACAATGGCCTGGTCCTGAAACTTGCCGAAAATCGCGCCCAGCGAATCCATCGACACACGTTTGGCATTCACCTTGCCGACGGCGTTCTCGATCCGTGCCAGCAGCGCGCCCAGGTCGAATTCGCCGATGACGGCGGCCATATCATCCGGGTGCGGCGACACATCGACAAACGCCCATTTGCCGTCGTTCTCCCAACTCTGGATGTCCCAGCCGAAGCTAAGCATATTTCTGCGAATGTCTTCCGGCGTCTCTTCAAAGGTCACAAACACGCCACCTTCGTCGGCGTCGGTGATCCCCTTGGCCAGGAACTGGATGGCGAAGACGGTCTTGGCACTGCCCGCCGTGCCGGCCACCAAAGTGGTGCGGCCTTTCGGCAGCCCGCCGTTCGAGATGGAGTCGAAACCCGGAATTCCGGTTTCCAGCTTTTCGACGACTGTCTGTGGTTTTGTGCTCATATTTCTCCGCCTTACTGATTACTGATTACTGATCACTCTCCGTCACTCTCCTTTCGGTCGCAGATCAAGGCCGATCAACACTTTGTCACGGTCCGACAGATCGCCGATGATGCGCCGCACCGGTCCCGGCAACTCCTTGATCAACGTGGGCGTGGCCAGGATGCGTTCGTCCTCGGCCAGTTGCGGCCGTTCCAGGACGTCGATCACCGTCAACTCGTATTGGTCGTGGAATTCTTCCTCGAAGATGCTTTTTAAATTCTCGATCGCCGTCTCGGACCTGGTGGTGCGTCCGGTGACGTACAACTTCAAAGTGTATTTAGGCATTTTTTATCTCCATCGTTGTAGTGATCAGTGATCAGTAAACAGTGATCAGTGGGTTTTGCGCATAGCACTCATTCTTCCGCCTTACTGATGACTGATGACTGACTGATGTCGAGTGTCTGCGATAGTGCGAACAGAGATGCCCCATCAGTTCCAACACCAGGAACCGGGCTTCTTCGGTACGGGCTTGTTTTTTTGCGGAAGGCGTGTTGGGGTTGGAATTCAGGGCGGTTGTGTGAACTTCCACCACGTCGCGCGGTACGGCCCCCAGCGATCCCAGTTGATCGGCCATCGAGCGGAGTTGATCGGACAGATTGTGCTCGACTTTGAAGGTCCGCTGATCCAGAGCCAGTTCGATCAAACGGTCGTACGACTGAACCAATTCGCCGAAGCTCTCCGGCTGGCCTTCCCGCACGGAGACTTGTCCGAACATCCCGGCGGTCACGCCGGTTTTTCGGGCCGCCGAAACGCGTTCGATCATGGCCAATTCCCGCTCGTACTGTTCCCGGTCCCGGTTGCGAGCCTCTTCCAACCGTTGCCGCTCTGCCAGTCGCAACATGAACAGGTCGACGAACACGTTGACCTTGGCCTTCAGCACGTCGGGCACGATCGGTTTGAAGATATAGTCGACCGCGCCCAGCGCGTAGCCTTGATGGACGGCCGATTCGTCGTTGTTGGTCGCGGTGACGAAGATGATCGGCGTGTGTTTTGATTCGTCGCGCTGTCGGATCAACTCGGCGGTTTCGTAACCATCCATCCCCGGCATCTGGACATCGAGCAGGATGACGGCGAATTCCTGTTGGAGCACGCACTTCAACGCCTGTTCCCCCGAAGTGGCCCGCACCAGATTCTGATCCAGGTCCGCCAAGATGGTCTCCAGCGCGAGCAGGTTCTTCGCGACGTCGTCGACCATCAGGATGTTGGCTTTAGGTTTAGTCCTACAGTGAGGGCCAAGAACGATGCGATTTCAAGTAGTGGTAAGACCCGATCGACACGAGACATTTCAACAGCGGCTTTCGGCATCATAGCACTATCCGCCGTCGCGGGATCCTGCACCAGGGTCAATCCACCTCGTGTCTTGATGAAAGCAAGGCCTTCGGACCCGTCCCGGCTGGCACCGGTCAAGATGATGCCGATAACTCCCTTTCCGTAGGTTTCTGCCGCCGATTCGAACAACACGTCGATCGACGGGCGTGCAAGATGCACCGGAGCGTCCGTCGACAAGGCGAAGCTTGCATTGACGATTTGAGGAATCGCGCACGCATCGGGTTCTTTGCAATCTTCAATCGACAATCGGGAATCGTCAATCACGGCAATCCGTCCTACATCAATGAGCAAGTGATAATCGGGTGGCGCTAGGTAAATGTGTTGCGGAACAATCACCTCTTTGTCTTCGGCTTCGCTGACCGGCAGGCTGGTAGACTTCTGCAACATCGAAACCAGCATCTCGTCCGATTCCTTGCCGCGGTGCAGCACGATCACCACAGGCAAAGGGAAATCATCGGGCAGGTTGCCCAGCAACGTCTGCAGGGCTCGTGTGCCGCCCTTCGATGCGCCGATCACGATGATTTCGAAATTTGTCATTCGTCGACCAGGGCCGTTTACGGCCCTTACTCCGCGTTAGCGGTATTAGGCCCGGCGTTTACGCCGGGTGAACGGAATTGAACATGCTCTGTTGCCAGCCCCGTTCACGGGGCTTCTCGCCGCGATGGCTTCAGCCATTTGTTTGTCTCGTGGCTCAAGCCGAAAAGTGGGAAGCCCCGTAAAACGGGGCTCGGATTCGTGGTTAATCACGCATCCACGACCCGCCGTAAACGGCGGGCCTATTACCGCGTGCCGCGGACAAGCCCGGTAAACCGGGCAAGTCTGGCAAACCGAACCGGGTGGCGATTGGCTTTCCCTAGGCTGTGTTATGAAACTCATTGACCTCGTTCCCTGACTGACCTCTGTTCACTTCACTTTCCGGTAAAGTTTGTTCTGCGAATCCAATGCTTCATATCTTTCCTCGTAGGGGCTGAACTTCAGCGACTCTTTGGCTCCCAGACCCAGGACACCGAATTTGCACAGGCTTTCATAAAACAGCTTATGAACTCGTTCTTGCAGCACTTTATTGAAATAGATCATCACGTTGCGGCACAGGATGAGGTTGAACTCGTTGAACGAATCTTCCGTGGCCAGGTTATGTTGCGCGAAGACGACATTCTCCGTCAGCGACGAGCGGAACACGGCACTGTCGTAGCGGGCGGTGTAATACTCGGAAAACGTCCCGCGGCCGCCGCTCTTAAGATAGCCGGTCGTGAATTCCTGCATCTTGGCGACTGGGAAGATGCCGGCTTTGGCCTTTTCCAACACGGGTTCATTCATGTCCGTGGCATAGATTCGCGTCTTGTCGTAGAGACCTTCTTCTTCGAGCAGGATCGCCAGCGAGTAGACTTCTTCGCCGGTCGAGCAGCCGGCGTGCCAGATGCGGATGAATGGATACGTCCTCAGAAGAGGTACGACATTGGATCGCAGGGTGGAGTAAAACGGCGGGTCGCGAAACATCGACGTCACATTGACCGAGAGCTGCAGCAGAAATCGCTCCATGCCATCGGGGTCGTGCAGCAGCTTTTCCTGAAGCCCCGAAATGCTGGTCGCGCCTTCATCGCCCATGCAGTTGGCGATGCGGCGTCGCAACGAAGCGCGCGCGTAGTTGCGAAAATCGAAACCGTAGAGCCGGAAGATTCCTTCCAGCAACAAATCGAGTTCGATGTCTTCCGTCTCGGTGTTGTGTTTTGTGGGGTTCATCACGTCTTCAGGGCCGTTTACGGTCCTTTCCCGCGCAGCGGTAATAGACCCGGCGTTTACGCCGGGTTAGGAGTGCCCAATAATCCAATTGTTTTCAGGCCCGTTTACGGGTCTTCTCGCCGTTGCGGCTTGAGCCACCTGAATCACCTCAATTGCGGAGTAACATACCATGTCACGAAACTATTACAGCGAAATCAATTTGCACATTGTCTGGCACACAAAAACCAGTTTGCCGTTGTTGACGCCAACGGTAGAACCTGTCGCCCACCGCTGTTTGAAGAAACGAATTATCGACACGCCGGGAGCGTTCGTGCATGAAATTGGTGGCACGGAGAACCACGTGCATCTCGCCGTGACGATTCCGCCCACCCTGACAATCAGCGATTGGATCGGCGAGTTGAAGGGCGGGACGTCGCACGATGTCAACCAGCAAATGGGCCGGCAACAGAAGGTACTGCAGTGGCAGGCCGGATACGGCGTGGTCAGTTTCGGAACCAAAGACCTCGATTGGGTGAAGGCGTACATTCGGAACCAACGCGAGCATCATCAACAAGGAACTGCACAGGATCGTTTGGAACGGATTACACATGACGAAACGTAATTGTGTCCGTGCCTCAAGGCATTGCAGCGAGAAGACCCGTAAACGGGCCTGACATCCCGGACGGATCGAGACCGCCCACCACCCCGGCATGAATGCCGGGGCTATTACCGCTGCGCGGACAAGACCCGTAAACGGGCCTGTTGCCAATTTCCACAAACCGGGATCGATTTTGGTCACTTGGCTTCGACCTCTGATCGCTGATTCACGATTACTGATCAATCCGCGTTGGTTATTCATGCACTGATTACCGATCACTGACTATTGATCACTCCTTCTCACCGATACAACCACACCCGCAACAGCGACAACAACTGCTCGGTGTCTACCGGTTTACTGATGTAGTCGGAGGCTCCGGCGGCGATGCACTTTTCGCGGTCGCCTTTCATCGCCTTGGCCGTCAGGGCGATGATCGGCGTCCGCTTGAATTTCGGATCGCGGCGGATCGTGCCCATGGCTGCGTAGCCGTCCATCTCCGGCATCATGATGTCCATCAGCACGACACCCACGTCCGGGGTGCTGCGCAATTTGTCGATGCCGTCTCGGCCGTTCTCGGCGTAAACGACTTTCGTCTTGTGCCGCTCCAGCACCGTCGTCAGGGCGAAGATGTTGCGCACGTCGTCGTCCACGATCAGCACCTTGCGGCCGGCCAGGGCCGGATCGGTCTGGCGGACCTGCTTGATCATCTTGCGTTTCTCTTCGGGCAGGTTCGCCTGGACGCGGTGCAGGAACAATGCCGTCTCGTCCAGCAGGCGTTCGGGCGACTTGACGTCCTTGACGATGATCGTTTCGGCCACCGACTTCAGCCGCGTCTCCTCTTCGCGCGTCAGCTCCTTGCCGGTGTAGATGATAATCGGCATCTGCGTCAGGCCCAGATCCTTGTGGATCTTTTCGATTAGGTCGAAGCCGGACATGCCGGGCAGGCCCAGATCGAGCACCATGCACTCGAACCGTCCGCCCGCGAGTGCCGCCAGGGCCTCTTCGCCAGTCGCGACGGCCGTGGTATGCACGTCGCCGTTGCCGATCAGTTCGATCATCGCGTTGCGTTGGTCATCGTCGTCTTCGACGATGAGCAACTCCTTGACCTTGCGCTCCAGAAATTGCTCCATGTTGGCGAAGACTTCGGACAGCTTGTCCCGATCGATCGGCTTTTGGAAGCAGGCGACCGCACCCAATTTCAGGGAGCGTTCCAGGCCTTCTTCGACCGCCGAGACGATATGGACAGGAATGTGCCGCAGGTCGGGGTCGTGTTTCAGCCGGTCGAGGATCTGCCAGCCGTCCAAGTCGGGCAGACGGATATCCAACGTGATGGCATCGGGTTTGAATTCGCGGGCGAGCGCCAGGGCGGTATCGCCGGTCAGCGCGACCAGCGCCTTGAAGTCGCGATTGTGCGCCACGTCCAACAGAATGCGCGCGAAATTGACGTCGTCCTCGACGAGCAACACGACGCGGTCGCCGGGCTGGATGTTGTTCCGATCGTCGGCAATGTCCTGTTGTAGGATGGGTTTTCCAACCCGTCCGGTGGATGGTTCGACGGATGGGACACTTTCGGGGGGACGGGTTGGAAAACCCGTCCTACGATCGTCGCCGCCGGTGGTGGGCGGTGTGTAGCGGACTGGCAGATAGAGCGTAAACGTGCTGCCCTTTCCGGGGGCGCTAATCAGGCTAAGCTCGCCGCCCAACAGACGGGCAATCTCGCGGCTGATCGACAGGCCCAGACTGGGCTGATGAAACGCAATTTTAGTTGCGTTTTGCTTTGTAAATGTTAGATGGTGGCGCGGCGATGCT
>JAQBZB010000503.1 GCA_027622275.1 Planctomycetota bacterium
CCACCACTACTTGGCGACAACCCGACGTCTTGCTTCGACAATTCACTAGCCGTCACTTCCCGTGCCGTGCCATCACTTCTTTGTTCGGATTGACGAAGATCCACGACACTGCCGCCGCCAGATAGAAGGCGACGTGCAAATAGATTACCAGATTCCAGTCGCCTTCTGTTTCCTTAATCGAATCGATCAATCGGCCCAGCAGCGGCGTCACGATGACCCCGCTCAAGCAGCCGGCCATGTTCATGATGCCGACGATCACCGCCGTGTGCCGCCCGCCGATGTCGATGGTTCCGACCCAGGCGCAGGACAGGGAAATACCCGAACACATCGCGCCAATCGAAATCACGGTCACCAGACCGTCGGCGGTTGTCGTCCACGACGAGGCAAGAATGAACGCCGAAGTGAGTCCCAGCGACCCCATCGCCACACCACAGCGGCTGAGCCATTTACTGCCCGTCCGCCGCAGAATCGCATCGACCAACAAGCCGCCGAACAGCCCGCCGGCAATCACACCCAACAGCGGCCACTTCGTCAGCGAACCCGCGTCTTTGCGGCTGACGCCGTACGCGAATTCCAGAAACGCGGGAAAGAACGTCACGAACAGGTTGTAGCCCGCAGCCCGGAAGAAGGACTGCATGCAGACGGCCCATAGATTCATGCTGCGCAACATGGGACCGGCGCGGAGGCGATCGTCGTCGTCGCCGTGCGGCGGCTCGACCGTCTTCGGCGCGGCGCGGTCCTTCGGCGCGTCGTCTTCCTTTTCGATCAGCTCTCGTTCGGCTTGGTTGACCCACGTATGCTGGCGGGGAAGTGTGCGAAACCAGACGTAAAACGCCACCGCCCAGACAATGCCCACCAGCGAATAGAGGCGAAACACCCAACGCCAGTGATAGCTTTCCAACAGCACCGCCGTAATCTCCATCGTCAGCGCCGCGCCGATCGACATCGAAATCGCGATGATCGAGCTGATGAACCCGCGACGCCCGATCGGAAACCAATCCTTCACGACTTGGGCGGCGTTCGGAACCAAACCGGCCTGCGCCAGTCCAAAGGCAAACCGCGAAGCGATCAGCTGAGACAGCGACGACACGGCGGCCGTCCAGAAGGAGCAGACCGACCACAGGATGCTTAATATCGCCAGCGCCGCGCGCGTGCCGAAGCGGTTCCCCAGCCAGCCGCCTGGAACCTGACAGAGCAGATAGCCGAACGAAAACGCACCCAGAATCAGCCCCATCTGTGCGTTATTGAAATGCAATTCTTCTTGAATCGTCGTGTTGGCAACGGCGATGCAGTGACGCGTGAGATAGGCGCTGCCGGCGGCTGTCGCGAGCAGCGCCAACACGCCAAAACGAACCGGCGTCGGCTGTTGCAGCGGCGCGAAAGAAGTTTCTGCCGCGGAGGGGTTTTCGGGCATCGCCAAGATATTGCTTCTCAATTATTGTCCATCGTCGTTGTTCGCTCCGCGAACAAAACATTGGGTTCGCGGAGCGAAATCAGCCGGTACGCGCTAGCGTCCGGTTTCTGCGGGGAAACCGCGGGCTAGCGCCCAGCGGCTGATTTTGTCACAACCTCCGACTATTGTTGTATCTCCTCCGTGTCAGTCCATCTGCGCAATACGTTCGCCGTAATCGTGGATACATTGTCGTCGATCGGCAGCGACAGTGTCCACGTGAGCGAGCCTGTCGAAAAAACGCCGCCCCCGCTCGGCGTGTCGAAGCAAATCAGATCGGCCCCGGCATCATCGGGATTGTCGCCTTTCGCCAAGTGAGCGACATGCGGCGGCGCGTCCGGCCCGATCTTGTCCAACTCGTGAGCCGATGCGCCGCCGGGGCAACGCTCGTGAAGGCTCTGTCCGCCGAACCGATCACCGTTTTTCAGGCCCGTACCGGCGAAAGCCCAGTGCGCCTCGTCGAGCACGCGATAAGGCGCGCCCGTCTGAAAACCGGTATGCGTGTAAGCGACTCCCAACAGACGATCCGGCGTATCCTGCCGCAATTCGTAAACTCCTTCGCGGCGGCAGAGCATCGTTCGCTCATCCGGCAAGTCGGCTTCGGCGTACAAACCGCAACCGCCCAGATAGAGCAACTTACCGCCCCGCTCGAAGATCCAGGCTTTTACGAGCCGATACATTTCGGGCGACCAATACTCGGGGTGGTTATCGAGCACCAACGCCTGGTACTCGTCCAGCGGCAACTCCCCAAAGTGCAATTGCACATCGCTATACAGATCACACGCGAACGCTTCGCGGTCCAACCATCCGAGCAATCGCCACAGCCCCGCCGCGAAGCACGATTCGGTGCGGCCTTGAATGGGATCGGTGATGTCAGCGTCTTCGGGAATCTCGCTGGCCGGCTCGGGACGCTGGAAGGAAAGCGGGGCCGCGGTTTGTGTGTACGGCCAGACGTCGGCGTCCGTATAGCGCCCCACATCTTGCCGCGCGTTGAGTACGGGTCGGTCGGGGAGCCCCGCCTGGTTGAAGTAGTTGCTGCGTCCGCCGAAGCTGTTGTACGCATTCCATGTCATCGTCGATGCCATCACCGCGATCTTCGCTCGTGGCGTCGCGGGTGTGACGAGCCAGGGAAACGACTGGAACTGACCCGATCGCGTTTTCGCGTGCAGATAATACAGCCCCGACTCGTCAGGCGCGGTAACCGCATGCCTTTGATATTGCAGCGAGTAGCCTTCACGATTCCACGCGACGCCGGTCTGCGAGAAGTCTCCGTCGGGAATGATCTGCGCCATCGCGCGCGGCGCGTGCTCGCCGCACCAGCCAAAACTCTTCACAAAATGTTTTCGCCATCCATATCGCCAAAGATCGAGCCGGAACGCTTCGGTCGAGTGGACACAGTACTCGGAGGTCTGTCCCGCGCTTACCCACTTGGGCCACGTGAACCCGTTCATGCGGTCGGACAACAAGCGGAATTGATAGGGCCGGCCCGCTTTAACGGTGATCTCAACCCGCTTCGCACCGTATCCGGCAAGGCCCAACGATACGCGATACGGTCCAGGTTCGAGGTCGGCGTGGATCGCTCCGGTTACTCGCGAACGAGCCGCAACGCTGCCATGTTCGTGTTCGAACTCCAACTCGACACCGCCGAGTGCGACATAATCTTCGTCGCTGACGTATCCAACCAGCATCTGCGATCCTTTCTGTAACGCGAAAGCCATTGCGACGTCCGCCGGATACGGTCGCTCTTGCCGTCAAGTCAAACGAAGGGCCAAGACGACCGAGAGCACAAACAATAACACCGCCGAGCCGCTGGCGATCAGAAAGCCGCGCTGAACCGTGGTGTTCAAAACATTGACCAGTGCCGACCAACCAGTGCCCAGCACCAGGACAGCCACCAGCGCGTTGGCATAGCGGCGTGAGTGAGCGAGCACGACGAGACTGAGAATCACCAATCCGAAGCCGCCGCCCAGGACAGCCTGTTTCCCCAGCAGGTCGACCAGGAATCCAGCCGCGACCACCATCGGGATCAAGGTGAAGCCAAACACGGAAACCAAACCACCAACCTTGCCCTCGTCGATCTCCAACTTACGGGCCAGCGGCAACTTGATGCTGCCCAGCAAAGCGAAGCACATCCCGGCTATTGCCAAGGCGGCGATCTGCATCAGAGTCAGCATCGTATCCATAGCGCAAGTTCTCAATGGCAGGCACACACAGTGCGCCTAGGATCAGTCCCAAAACGACATCCCGAATTAGCGGAACGGCGCAAGCCGACCGGTGCCGCGAACCGGAGGGCTTG
>JAQBZB010000139.1 GCA_027622275.1 Planctomycetota bacterium
CGAATTGTTTAATCAATATCTAGTTACCGCGCTACCCCAAGTTGCCTAAAGTGCGCGTTGGCCGTGCCCTGACACTCGTCCGACAATCACATAGCGCCGTTGCTGCGTATCCCAGAATCCCGAATACTGGCTGTCGGCGAAGACAGGGCAGATCGGCTGAGGAACTCGCGTCCAGCGCAATCCGTCCGGCGAGGTCATCCCGGCGACGTAGTGCGGTCGATCACCGATGCCCTGGAAAAGTCCCTGCGAAACGCACTTATAGCGAGCTTCCGGCGGGGCTGAGGGATCGAGGAACACGCCGCTGCCGTGCACGCGCGAGCGGTGCTTGCCCGTGCCGATCTGTCGAAACAGGATGTTGTTCTCCTTGCTGCCGCGATAGGAAACCAGTCCGAGCTTGGGTTTGGTCCAGCGGATGCCGTCGGTCGACTCGGCGTAACAGAACGAAGTGTCGTCCGCCGTCGGCCAGCCCTCAACGTCGTAGCACTCGTACCACATACGATAGCGGTCCTCGTCGCGCAGCACGCTGAACCAGTTCAGCGTGGCACTCTCCCACGGGTGTTCCGACTCGACGAGCCGTTCGCCGGTCTTTCGCGGAGGATGCAGCTTCAGCCGCACGCCGTCGGACTTCGCGATGAACTCGTGATCGACGAACATGACTTTGTTCGAGCCGATCAAGCGGACGCGATCGACGGGCCGCAAGTCGTCGCTCGCGACGAGCGACGAAACACTCGCGACCGTGGCCAAGCGCCCGACTGCCTCAATGAATTGACGTCGCGTGATGGTCATCTCGCGCACTTTCTTCGATGTTGCTAAAGTTGGGACCGTTTCTAGCTCGCCGCGCCCGTAAAGAGCGGTGCGATCGGTTCGCCTTGGCTGGCGTGCATGGGGCGGTTCAATCGAACCATGTGTGTCGCGTGTTCGTGGCTTGGCAACCCGTGCGTCATCGAGCGAATCACCGCGTACTTGTCGGATCGAGCAGCCAGCTTCGGCAGGTGCTCGCAGACATCCATCCCCGGCGTACGAGTGGCGATCGGCTGAAACGTGCCGCGCACTTCGGCCGGAACCTCCGGTTTTAGATCGAACATGTCGAGATGACTGGGAGCTCCGGTCAAGAAAATCAAGATCACACTGCGAGCACGCGTCTCGCCAACTGGCCGAGATTCCGCGGCAGGCGCTTGACGCGCGAGCAAACTCGGCAGACCAAACCCCAGCAATCCGGTATAGCCGATCTGCAACAGCTCGCGCCGGTCAATGCCGATCGAGTGTTGATGAGACCTTCGTAAAGTCATGGTGCGTGCTTTCAAGAGAGTCCGCGAATCGGCTCGCCATGATAGATGTGGTGCGGGCGATCAAGCTCGTCTTTCCACACGGCGGTGTGGGGGATGCCCAGCGCGTGATAGATCGTGGCGGCGAGGTTTTCTGGTTGCTGAGCGTCGGCGGCGGGGTAGGCTCCGTTCTTGTCGGACGCGCCGATGACGACTCCGCCCTGTGTGCCGCCTCCGGCGATGAGGACCGTTTGGACCGCTCCCCAATGATCGCGACCCGCTTTGCAACCGGGACTGCGGTTGGCGGCGTTCACTTTGGGAGTGCGGCCCATCTCGCCCACCATCACGATCAGCGTTTCATCCAACATGCCCAGCGAATGAAGATCATCGAGCAGCGCCGAAATCCCTCGATCCGTCGGTGGCAGCAAGCAGTCGCGCAGCAGCGGAAAGTTGTTGTCGTGAGTATCCCACGACTCGTTGTTGCCGAGGTTCACCTGGACAAGGTTCACTCCGGCCTGAACCAGTTGCCGAGCCATCAGCAGCGACCAGCCGAAGGCGTTGCGACCGTAGCGATCCAGCGTCTGAGGGTCGGCATTATGCACGTCAAAGGCGCGCTGCACACTGGCGTCGGTCAGCAGCGAGATCGCCGCTTGACGATGCCGATCGAAGGACTCGATCGACGCGGCTCGATCGAGATCACGACGCTGCCGATCCAACAGCACACGCAGTCCATCGCGGTCGCCCAACCGCGAGCGGCTGAGTCCTTCCTGCAGGCTAAGGTTGGGCGATTGGAATTCCAGATCCTTGTTGCGTTCGCGACCGCGGACGAAGTGGAACTCGTAGTCGGGATACGCTCCGTAGGACTTGGGGTTGTAAGGCGAAGCTTCGATGAACCATGGATCGCGGCGGCTTCCCATCAGTCCACCGAACTGGCCGGGGAGGACTCGCCGTGTGTTATGCACCAGCCGCTCCGGCAGGACGACGGCGGGCGGCAGGTTGTTGGTCCGCTTGGGCACAGCGTCGCCAACGACCGATGCGATGGACGGCCAATCGATTGACTGCGGTTTGACGGGGCTGTAACCGACAGGCATGGGAGTGCGGCCGGTGAGAATCGCGGTGTGCCCTTGCGAGTGCTCGTTGTACGGCGTCGTGAGCGAACGAATCAGGCTCCACTTGTGGCTGCGAGCCGCGAGCATCGGCAAGTGTTCGCAAATCAAGACGCCCGGCGTCTGCGTGGCGATCGGCGAGAACTCACCTCGAATATCCACCGGCGCATCGGGCTTGGGATCGAAGCTGTCGTGCTGCGTCAAGCCGCCGGATAGAAACACGAAGATGACGGATTTCGCCGTGCCGCCACTTCCCGATTGCGAAACCACGTCGACCGCGCGGAGTGCGGCAACGTGATTCATGCCAAGTCCGAGCAGCCCCAAAGAGCCAGCTTGTAGCATGGTCCGCCGACTCGTCATGGGATGGTAAGGAAGCGATAAGGACATGCAGGACTCCTGGACGTTTCGCGGACCGGAAGCGACTGGGTGAGTATAACAGTTGTCGATTCTCCAATCCCGATCGAGTTCAAGGAAGGCACAGGAGTATCGACTCGCGACAGCATCCTATGGTGCCTTCCACCGTACAACCTCCAAGTGCGAATGTCCGTCTTCGCCGCGATACGAATAAGACGTGACCAGCGTTCCATCGTCGAGCTGCACCGTCGGCCCGAAGCCTCCCCCTTGAGGTTGCCCAACTGGAGTCTTCGTATCCAACATGATGCGATCGTGCGCGAAATCGAACTCGAAGCCGTCGTCGGTTTCGGTGCCGACGATCGCGCGCACTCCCAGCGGCGGCTTGAGATCGCGGACTGTGAACGTCAGCAGCAGCCGCTTGTCTTGCAAACGCAGCAGCGACATGTACATCTCGCCATAGTCGCCAAGGTCGCGGATACGATCGAACGCCCTGCCGCCGTCGGACGACGAGAACAGAATGAAATGGTCGGCTTGATCGTTCCCAGCCTTGATCGGCCGGTCTTTGATCGGCAGTTCGTTACTGTCGACTCGCACGAAGGCCCAAACCTTTCCGGATCGCGCCTGCCACAACCACGTCTCGCCGCCGAGGAAGCCGTACCGGCTCTTGAAATCCTTGGGCTCGCACTTCAGCGACTTGTCCCAGGTCTGGCCGCCGTCGGTCGAGCGATGCAGAAAACCGGTTGTGTAGCCCCATTCGTTTCGCACGTCCTGCGCCAGGAGATGGCCGGTGATGAAGACGGTGCCGCTGCATCGACGCCGGCGATCTGGCTTTCAGGAATCGCCGCCGTGTCAATCGGTTCGAGTGTTGCCGGTCAAGACCCGGCACCATCCTCCAGATTGCAGCCGTCCGTTCACACCGAGTCTCACACCAGTTCTCGAACTGGTTCGCGGCAATCGAGGAGATACTGAGGGCGTCCGTTGGGATCGGTGATGGTGGCGTTGTTCACATCGATGCCAAGCTGTCGGTAGAGCGTTGCGAACACGTCTTGATAATGGATCGGCCGATCTTGTGGGACTTCGCCCAGGCGATTGGTCGAGCCGATCACTTGTCCCATCCGCATGCCGCCGCCGGCCAGCAGCGCACACGAGGCTTGCGGCCAATGGTCGCGGCCTCCGCCCGGATTGATGCGCGGCGTGCGACCAAACTCGCCCCAAGCAACAACGCTGACGTCCTGATCGAGACCGCGCGTGTGTAAGTCTTCCACCAGAGCGGTCACGCCTTGGTCGAGTTTGCCAAGTTGCTCGGGCAGGCGTTCAAAGTTTCCGCCGTGACGGTCCCAACTGCCGAACGATAGCGTGACGCAGCGGACCCCCGCTTCGACCAGCCGCCGAGCCATCAGGAACTGATCCATCCAGTGCGGCCCCGCATCTTCACCGAACGCCGGCGACGGAGCACCACGGCCGTAACGATCCCGCAATGCAGGATCTTCCTGTTCGAGATCCAGCGCGTCGACCAACTTGCTAGAGGTCAGCACGTCGAATGCTTTCTGCGTCACGGCGTCGACCCCTTGCAACGCCAAACTGGCGTCAACTTGTCGCCGGAAATTGTCGAAGCTCGACAGGAGCGACTGACGATTCCGAAGCTGGTCCAGCGTGACTCCGTTGAGACGCATGTTGGCCATTCCCTCGCTATCCGGCTGAAATGGCGCGTAGGCTTGCCCAAGAAATCCCGGAAGGCCCGGATTCGAATACGGGGCGTGCCCGGTCTTCGTCGTCAGCCCGACAAACGGCGGGACGGCGGGGTCAACCGCCCCCTGAATTTTCGCGACTGCGGAACCGAGCGATGGATGATTGTCCTGACGCCCTTTCGAACCGATGGGATAGCCGCTCAGGCACAGGTCCGAAGCGTGCTGATCCGGTCCACCGTACAACGACCGAATGATGGCGAATTTGTCCATCATCTTTGCCAGCCGCGGCATGTGCTCGCAGATTTCGATCCCCGACACATTGGTGGAAATCGGCCGGAAGGAGCCGCGAATCTCGATGGGGGCGTCCATTTTCAAGTCGTACATGTCCTGATGCGACGGCCCGCCGGACAGGTAGATCATGATGATCGCCTTGTGCGACAGCTCTTTCCCTGGCGTTCGGGGCGATGCTTCTTCCGCTTGCAGAATCTGCGGCAACGTCAGCCCGCCCAACGCCAGTCCACCGAGCTTCAAAAAGTGCCGCCGAGACCCATCACAGGTCGCCGTGCGTCGTTCACCAAGGATCGAAAGCATGCCACTGTTCTCCTTGCCAAATGATAGCGTTCCCATCATACATCGGTATCCATGGATGCAAAAGTGCAGCATCGAGCTTCTGACGTTCAGCGCGCAGTGCGGCGGGTGATCCGAATTCTCCCGTCGTCGTTGCACCAGACGACATCGCCACATTGCCAGTCATCCCACCGAATGGGATGGCTACAATGATCGTCCCGTATTCTTCCCGCGTATCAGAGGAGATCGCACATGACAGAATCGCTGCAACTCGGCATGTTCGTCATGCCCATTCACGATCCGACGAAGCCGATGGCTCAGTGTTTCGATGAGGACCTGGAACTTGCGATCAAGTGTGAAGAACTCGGCTTCAAGGACTTCTGGGTCGGCGAGCATCATTCTTCGACCTACGAGAATATCGTCATGCCGGAGATCTTCCTCGGGAAGGTGCTTGGACAGACTAACTCGATTCGCGTCGGGCCGGCTCCGGTTTGCTTGCAGTACCACAACCCCGTTCACGTCGCGAGTCGACTTGCTTTCTTGGATCATCTTTCTCACGGCAGATTGAACGTCTGCTTCGGACCCGGTGCCGTGCCAACCGACATGGAGGTGTATGGCGTTCACGCGAACGATACCGGTGCCCGCGTGGCGGAAGCGATCGACTTCATTCTCAAGATTTGGACGTCGGACCCGCCGTACAAGATCGACGGACAGTTTTGGAGCATGAGCCTGTCGGAGACGGTTGACGAAGAGATGGGCATCGGTGCGTTGCACAAACCGCTGCAACAGCCGTATCCACCGATCTACGTCCCCAGCATCAGCCGGGCATCGAAGGGGCTGGCTGCCGCCGCGGCTCGCGGCTTCCGGTTCATCAGCCACCACATGATTCACACCGACGTGTTGGTTGACCAGTGGAAAACGTATTCGGAAGGTGCCGCATCTGCGGGCCGGGCCACTCAACCGCGCGATTGGTCCATCGCTCGCAACATCTTCGTCGCTGAGACGACGGCGGAGGCGAAGCGGTTTGCGCGCAACAGCTCGCTTGGCAAGTGCATCCAATACATCCTCGATCTCACGGCGCGGACGTCGCCCACAGGCTTGCAGATGTGGAAGCGGAGCGCGGAAATGCCGGAAGCCGACTGCAACTTGGACTACTTCATGGATCAGGTCGTCATTGCGGGTGATCCCGAACACGTCACGAACCAACTCGTCGAGTTACGGGAACGCGTCGGGCCGTTTGGCAAGCTTGTGCATGTCGCTCACGACTGGGACAATCGCGAACGCTGGCTGCGCAATTTGGAGTTGTTTACCAGCGAAGTTCTGCCCGCGTTCAATCGGGCGATAGGAGCATAGCGACTTCATGTACTGCAACACCCAGAAGTTCCGCGACAAGATGGACTCCGGCCAGCCTTGCTTCGGCCCGGGCATCACGTTCGCCGACCCGGCGATTACCGAATCGATCGCGCCGACGGCGGATTTCGTCTGGATCGACTTGGAACACAATCCGACGGACCTCCAGTCGATGCTCGGCCACTTGATTGCGGCCAGAGCTTGCGGGACGATGGCGATCGTGCGCGTTCCTTCCGGTGAACTCGGGTGGATCAAACGCGTGCTCGACAGCGGCGCGGAGGGAATCATTCTGCCGCAAGCTCAATCGTACGAGGAGGTCGCGTCGTTCGTATCGGCTTGCCGTTACCCGCCGCTGGGGACACGAGGCTTCGGGCCACGCAGACCGTCGAACTACGGCCGCATCGTCGGGCAAGAGTATCTCGACAGCGCGAATCGCGAACTGTTCGTGGTGGCTCAGATCGAAACGGCCGGCGCGTTGCACGATATCGATCGGATCGTGCGGATCGAGGGACTTGACTCGGTCGTCGTCGGCCCGCACGATCTGTCCGGCTCGCTCGGTATGCTCGGCCAGGTCGAGCATCCGACCGTTGTCGAGGCGATCGAGCGCATCGTGAGGACCGCCCGCGACGCGGGACTGTATGTCGGCATGGGCATGGGAGCGTCCGCTGAGTTCGCGATCAAGAACGCCAAGATCGGCGTGCATTGGCTTCAAGTCGGCAACGATTTCGAATACATGAACCTCTTTGCTGACAAGCTATACGCGGAGCTTCTCGAAAGAACTTCGGGAATGAACCAGTAGGTCACTTCCGCCGGAAGTGACCTTCCGGAAGCCGCGTTTGCAGGTGCGGCAAGTGTGAACAAAGCGCGGCGATCTTGCGTGTGATCGATTCAACGATCGCGAGGTTCGTGAATCCCCAGCCATCAATGTGAAACGCCATCGAAGGAAATGGGAAGGTCGGAACAGGGCGATATGTCTGGAATTCGCAGCTCGCCGAACAGACCCCCAGTTTGGCCGCGAGGGAAGCAACGCCCCGCTTGTTCAGAAAGTCTCCAGATCGAACCGTCCTGTTCGCGACCCGCACGACACCCATTTCCACCGTTACTTCCGGCAGGCGGATAACGGTCTTCACATCCCTTGCGGAAGGCAGACTTCCTATCTCCCCTCCACACCCTATCTATCGTAAAACGATCGCACGGGTATTATCCAGAACTCCAACTGAATCAATCTTTCCTGCCAGCGGTACCCAGATTGAAACGAGTGTGCGGGTTGAAGCGGTTGGAGGCCTAATTCCCCGCGGCCACCTGCTCTTCGATGCAGTACAGATTCTTCTCGCCGCGAATGAACAGTTGCCCGTCGCTGATCGCTGGCGACGCGAAGGAGTACTCGCCCAGCGGGTTCTCGGCGATGACGTCGAGTTTTTTTCCAGGTCGCACGATCGTGGTGATGCCATCGTCGGCGATCAGGTACGCAAGTCCGTTCGCATGGATTAATGACGCGCTGAAATGCTTGCCGAGGCGTTCCTTCCACTGCGGCTCGCCCGTGGTCGCGTCGAAGCAATTCGCGGTCCCCCCATCATCGGCCACGATCAGATAGCCATCCAGCACGACGGGCGACGGGACGTAACACTTCGCAGAAGTCTGGTGCCACGCGACGTGTGTGTCGGTCACGAGCCCCGTGCCGTCAGGGCGGATGCCCATCACGTGATAGTCCGGAAAACCGGCTGCCATGAAGAAAAGGTTGCCATCGAACACCATCGATGCGACGAATTGCTCCGTCGGGCCATCGATCTCCCAATGCTGCTTCCCATTGGCGGGATCATAGCTGACGATACATTTGCTGCCTGACATCACCATCTGGGTGCGGCCCGCAACTTCACGAATGATCGGCGTCACGTAGCTGCGAGTTTTGTGCTGACGATCGACTTTCCAAAGCGTTTCCCCGGTCTTGCGATCGAGCGCAACGACGTACGAATCGCCGTCGTGATCGCCGTTGACGATGACGGAGTTCTTGTAGAGGACCGGTGAGCTGCAAAAGCCGTGCGCGCTGACAAAGCTTCCCGGCTTCACCATCCACTTGCGGTTACCATCAAAATCGTAAGCCGCCACCACCATCTGGCCCGGCGTGATCGGGCGCGGAGTTCCGACATTCGGTGCGGGAACCGTGCTGCCGTCAACTTCGAGAAACGATACGTAAATGAGTTTGCCGTCTGTGGCTGGCGTTCCGGAAGCGAAACTGTTCAGGCTGTGCTTCGATTCGAGCGGTGCGCTCATGACGGCTTGCTGCCACAGCGTCTTGCCACTCGCGCGATCGAGACAGATCAACACGCGCTGCTTCTCGTTGGGCAAGCACGACACGACGAAGATGCGATTCTGCCATACAATTGGCGACGCATGGCCCTCGCCCGGGATTGGCACCTTCCAAGCGACGTTCTTGCCAGTGCTACCGTCCCACTGGGTCGGAACGCTTGTCTCGAGGCTCGAACCGTCACCGCGCGGCCCACGCCAGCCGTTCCAGTTCTCGGCACTGGCCGATGAGACAAAAACACACGCCAAACAGACGACGGCGAACAGGGAGGGACGAGCCATTGTGGTTCTCGCAAAAAGGTGGGATGCGTGCGGAAGGACCGGAACCAGTATGCCAACTCGATTATCGCGTGTCTATCACTCCAGCCAGCTGGGGTTCGTTATCAACTTGAACAAGCGTCGCTATCAACATGATGACATCGCCGGGGGAGAGAATGCCCGCGATTTGTCAACATACTATGAAAAATCGCGATAATCGGGCCGATTGCGGTGCTGGCACGCAGCGTGCAAATAGGTGACAGGCAATGACCCGGCTCGAAGCCAAACCATCACACACGGGAGAATTCATGATGAAACGCACAACAACAATCATCGCGCTGGCCGTCGTAGCGTTGGTCGCCTCCAATGCGTCGGCCCAAACTAACAATCACTTCGCTCGGCAGCGACAAGAAGCTTCCGCCCGCCTCGCGGCTGCTCAGCATCACCTCAATCACGGGCATAGTTCGAGCGGTCATTTCGGTGCCTCGAATAACGGTTCCGGCCATTGGGGAGGAGTGACGACAAACCAAAGTTATTACCATCCCTCACACGGCCAAAACATTCAGTTTTACTCGGTGAATCCTTATGGCTACGGCAATTCTTATGGCTACGGAAATCGGGCCTACGGTTACTACGGTGGCGGCTACTCCAACTACGGATCGCCGTATTGTGCCCCAGGTGGCACGGGCATCTACATCCACCGCGAGGTCTACCTCGAAAGATGATCGGTCTCAGTGGCTGAAAGCTCACGTGTAATTAAGAATATGCCTCGCGATGTCCTGTCATCGTGAGGCGTTTTTTATGGACTTTCCGCGACATACGACTGTTCGGTGAGCGGCATCGGCTCGTCCCGCCGAACGGCCTCGCGCGGACTGAACAATGTCGCGGTGAGCAATCCCGCGAGCAAACTGGCAGCCAGCAGCAGCAAGACGCGAGCTTGAGACGGTGGTTTGTGGGTCATGGTTGCGGATTCGAAGCCCCGATTTCAGTTTCACGCAACTCTACGTCGAATCGCGGAGCCCGCTCCCCTCGCCGGTTCGTTCGCACCGGCGATACCGGTCATCCCGACTATCTGGGCATTCTTGCCCCCCAGGGGCCACTTCGCGGCACGCACTGCGTACACTGCAACCTACGATTTACAAACCCGTTACGCGCATCGGCGGCGTAGCGAAACAAAATCAAACAGCGAGTCGTCTCATTCCACAGAGGTAACTCGTTGCGGAGAATGTGCCGTCCAATCTCGACGCGTCTGTGTATTGACGCGTTGTGCTCGCTTGAGGAACAGAACAGATGAGAATGAACCGCTTCGCTGTCGCAATGCTTGCCCTCATGATCCTGTCGTTCAGTTCGCCGAGTTGGGCTCAAGACCCTGAAACGCCGGAAGCGGCGGCTCTGGCCGCGGGCGAGGCGAAACCAACTCCGTGGCGAGAGCAAACGATCTACATCCCCTACAAGCAATTGCAGAAGGTCTTCGAGGAGCAAGGCCGCGGCGTCTTCCTGCCCTACGAAAAATTCCAAGAACTGTGGAAGAAAGCTCAAGCGAGCGAGCCGCAGCCGGTTGATGAACGACCGCCGTTGGGAGCCATCGTGACCGAGATCGCTAGCGAAGCGACGGTCGGGCGGGATGTGATCAACGTCCAGGCAAGCTTGCAGATCGAGTTGCTTAGCAAGGGTTGGCATGAAGTGCCGCTGCGGTTGAGCGATGCCGCGATTCGATCCGCGACGATCGGCGATCAGCCGGCGCGAATCCTCGCCGCCAGCGAGCAGGGTTACAAGCTGTTGGTGCAGAACAAAGAAGACGCAGCGCAGCGGCTGACACTCGAACTGGAGTACTCGAAGGCCTACGCCAAATCACCGGGGCAAAACAGCGTCTCGTTGGAAGCTCCGCAAGCTTCGGTTAATCGCTGGTTGATTCGCATTCCGCAGAGCGGCGTCAAGGTCAACATCCAACCGATGATCGCCGCGACTGAAGCGCCCGCCGACGCGGCCGCCGATGACGAACCGCCAAAAGAGACGGTCGTCTTGGCCTTCGTCGGAGCCGCCAGCACGGTGCAAGTTGATTGGACGCCGAAAACCGAAGGCGCGGCGGGACTCGAAGCACTCGCCACGGTCCAAGCTCAGCAGGAAGTCTCTATCGATGAAGGCGTCGTCCGCACACGAACGCGGTTGGCTTACGAAATCAGTCGCGCCGAACTCTCGCAGCTGGTCGTCGAAGTTCCGCTCGACCAAAAGGTGACGCGCGTGATCGATCCCAACGTGAAGAAGTGGGAAGTCGCGAAGGACGATGTGAAACAGACGATCACCATCGATCTGTTCCAGCCAGCTCGTGGTATCCAGAACATCACCGTCGACTGCGAGAAATTCAGCGACGAAGCGGCTCTTCGCGACACAGACATTCCGGTCATCCAAGCGGCCAACGTGGGTCGGCAGCAAGGCGTTGTCGTCGTACGGTTGCGACGAGTTACGAGCGGAGGCGACGGCCAAGGACGGGTTGTTGCAGCTCGACGCCGCCGAGCTGCCGCAACCGCTGCAAAGCGTCAAGTGGGCCTTCGCCTATCGCTATGCCGCGTTGCCTTTCGATCTCGCGTTGAGCGTCGAAAAGGTGAAGCCTCGGATTCACGTGCAACAGCTCGTCGAGGCGTATCTTGAACCGGAACGAATCACGCTCGACATCTCTGCCATCCTCGACATCCAACAAGCGGGCGTATTCCAATTGGCCTTCGACATCCCGGCCGGCTACGAGGTCGAGCGAGTGGTGGGTCGCGAAATGGGTGACGCTCAACTCGTGGCCGTCGACTCGCATCATCTGGAAGGGGACGACAACACTCGGTTGCAAATCAACCTCTTGCGGAAGGCGATCGGCCGCGTCGGCGTCACAGCCACGTTGCGGCGTACGTTGACCGAGCCCAATCTGATGACGCCGACGGGAGAAGCCGCCGAGATTCAAATCGTGGTGCCGCGGATCGCGACCGATGTCGAGGACGTTTCGGGCAGTCTGATCGTTCACGGCCCCGAGAGTCTCCAGATCACATCGCAATCCGTCAGCGGCATGCGAAACGTGGCTATCGCCGAGGCTCACAAGGACGTTCAAGCCATCCGCGATGGGCGCTTCCCGGGCCTACGCGAGGTACTGGCGTTCGTATTCACGCATGATCCGGCGGAGCTGACCATCGCCGCCGAGCGCCGCCGCCCGCACGTGACGGCGCGTCTACTGCTGACGGCCCGCATCGAAACCGGCGTCGTGAAGTATGAAGCCCGCTTCTTTTATGACATCCTGTACAGCGCCGTAAAGTCCTTGCGGCTTGATGTTCCAGAAGCGCTCGCTGGCGAGATTCGCGTTGCCTCCGGCGGCATCAGCAAAACCACCATCACGCCTCAGCCGGACGATGTCCCAGCAGGCTACATCGCGTGGAATTTGAGCGGTGATAGCGAATTCCTTGGACAACGCCAGTTCGTGCTCAGTTGGGAGCAAAGCACGCCGGAGCTGGAAGTCGGCAAGAGCACGGACTATGCGATTCCCGGCTTGAGGCCGATGAACGTCGATCGGGCGTGGGGCCAGATCGTCGTCAGCAAAGCCGAGACGCTCGACATTCGAGCTGCCGCGGGCTTCGACGGCTTGCGGCCGATCGATCCGCAACACGATCTGATGCCCGGCGTCAGCGTCGCCGATGCCGCGCGAGCCTTCGAGTTTCACGATGCGTGGAGCCTTTCGGTCACGGCAACACGATACGAACTCGAAGAGGTGAAGCGTACGAGCATTGAACGCGCGTTGGTGCGGATGGTCGTGACGCGCAGCGATACGGTTTCGGTCCAGGCTCTCTATCGCATTCGCAGCGCCGTGCAACGACTAGCCATCGCATTGCCCGCCGACAGCTACTTCGACAATGCTCCGCTGTACATCAACGGCGAACCCAAATCGCTGGAGCACGGCGACAAGAACCAGTTGTTCATCCCCTTGGTGAATCAAAACCCGGAGACACCGTTTGTCCTCGAACTTCGTTACGCGGTCCCTGGCGATCATCGCCAGCTCGACCTGCCAACGTTCCCCGGCCATGAAGGTTTGCAAACCGAGCCAGCCGTACAAAAGGTTGAGCTTTCCGTTTACTTGCCGAATGAGCTGGCGTTGTTGGATTCGAAAGGACCGTGGACGAACGAGCAAGGAGATTGGTACTCGAAACTGAATCGGCATCCCGGCCACGGCGCGAGCGATCAGCCTTTGCTGGCGTGGGTCACCGAAGGCGTTGGCATGAAGAGCCAACACGCCACAACCTTCGCGGTCGACGGACGGCTCTACAGCTTTACGACGTTGCGGCCTGCTCCGCCACCGGACGGGTCGTTGCAATTGGTCGCCTGGGACGCGCGAGCGCTGAACTTGCTCGTGTTCGGGAGCATGGCGCTAGTCGGCCTCGTCTTCGTCCGACGCTCCGCCAACAACAAACTGGTTGTGTTGGCGTTGATCACGATCGGTCTGGTCCTCATTGGAGTCTTCGCACCGACGCTGGCGATGCAATTGATCGACGCATACCTACTGTTGGCTGTGCTGTTGGTGTTGCTTGCCTGGGCTGTATCAGGCGTGCTGAGCCGCAAGCCAAGGCCCGTCCCGCCGCCGGCCGCAACCGAATCCTCCGCCACGCCGAGCGAACCCGCGGCCGCCGAGCCAACGAGCGACGAAGGGCAATCTCCTTTCGAAGCGAGTGGCTCGAATGAAGAGCAAGGCGAAAGCGGATCGGACGAAGGAGGGCGCGGTGATGCGTAAGCTGTACCTCATAGTGGCTCTAGTGGGCAGCCTCAGTCTGCTGGCTCCCGCCGCCCACGCCGCCCCACCGAACGACAAACCGATCCGCGAAATCTTCGTCCCGTTCGATGACCTGAACGTCTTGCTGCAAGGCGATGCCGAGCGAGCGTTCTTGACGCGCGCGGAGTATGAAGACCTGATCGCCAAGGCCAAGCAGTCGCCGGTCGAACACGCGCCGCACGAGCTTCTGCTGCTGTCGGCCGACTACGACACGACGATCCAGCAAGAGCGCGCCTCGATCCGGGGACAGCTATGGATCGAGGTACTCGAAGCAGGTTTGCACGCCATCCCGCTCGACTTGAGCGCCGTCGGCATTCGCACCGCCATGCTGGACGGTGAACCGGCCTCGCTGGGCCGCAACGATCAAGGACAAATCATTGTCTTCGTCGAAGGCATTGGCCATAGGCAACTTGAACTCGATCTCGTGACCGTTCTGCAAACGTCTGCCGCCCAGCAGTCGCTCCAGTTCACACTGCCAACGCCCGCCGCGACGAAGCTGCGCGTCACGGTCCCGGGAAATGTCGAGGTCCGCAGCGGTGCCGCGGTTGTCTCGCGGAGCGTGGATCAAGAAGCAAATGTGACGCGTTTCGAGTTGCTGCCGCAGCGCGGGCCGCTGGCGCTGGTGATGTCGCTGAACAATAAACTGCTGTTGGAGCGGCGCGTCGTCATGGCTCGCAGCGTGATCGTCGACGAGATGACGCAGGCGTACGAGCGCCTGCACGCGACGGTCTCGCTCGGTGTGCTGCACGGTGCGGTCGATCAGTTTCGGTTTCGAGTCCCCGCGGGCTTCGAGATCACGGATGTCGAGTCGCCAACCCTCGCGCGGTGGCTGGTCAACGACGATGCCGGCGCTCGAACACTCGTCGTCGATCTGCGTGAACCGACAACCGGAACCGTAGTGCTGAACATCTCGGCGATCAACAACACGGTTGAACTGCAAAACTGGACGATGCCTCGGCTCGAGCCGTTGGAGGTGGCCAATCACGTGGCGGTGGTTGGCATGTTGATCGAAGATCGTTTGGCCG
The DNA here is from genome assembly GCA_027622275.1 of Planctomycetota bacterium. GTDB lineage: Bacteria > Planctomycetota > Planctomycetia > Pirellulales > Pirellulaceae. The sequence goes on from JAQBZB010000139.1 coordinate 14,713, forward strand.
CCGATTCGATCGCCACGACCGATCTGATCGCAATCGACAACGACGTCCTGCGGCAGGCGTTGCCGGAAAGCGTCTTTCGAGTTGATCCCGGTGCGCCGCAGGTTCGCCCCGTCGCGGCCTTCTTTGCCCCGCAAGATCAGTACGAGCTAACCGCTCGTTTCACACGCCCTCCCGCGCGGGTGGATGCTCACACGACGATGCTGCTGACGCTGGGCGAGAAGGAGCAGCGTGTGCGAGGAACGATCGCGTTGATTCCCAGCAACGAGAAGCTGTTTACGGTGGATGTCGCGGTGCCCGAGGCATGGCGCGTCGCGACGATTAACGCGGCAGATGGTTCGCCGGTTCCGTTCGAGCGAATTGCGGCGGCCGACGGTGGTTCGACCCGGCTGCACGTGAAGTTGCCGGCCGGTGTTCCGCCGGGAACCGCGGCGAAGCTGACGATCGAAGCGACCAGCGTTCCTGAAGGTTGGCTGGAAGATTGGACTGAAACCACGGCGAGCTTCCCGGTGTTCGGCGTCGAAGGGATCGCAACAATCACCGGCGCGATCGCAGTCCAATCGCAAGACGACTTGGCGGCGCGTCCCGACCAATTGAACGGTTTGACGACCCTGGGCGACGCCGATCGCGCCACGCTCGGGCTGGAAGACGCGGCGGGGACGTTGGTTTATCGGATCAATGAAGCGGACTATTCGGCGTCGTTTACGGTCGAACGAGTGCAGCCGCGGATCACGGCCCGCGCCTTCAGCTTCCTCAAAGTCGAACCGGACGGCCTCACGGCCCACTACGAACTCGTGTACGACGTCCAGCAGGCACGCACGCGAAAACTACAGTTTCAATTGCCGGCGGCGACTCCCGCGTCGTTGTCCATCCGAGGACTCGATGGCACGCAGGTGAAGGAGCACTCGAGCCAGGTCGTGGACGGCCAACGGCAATGGACCGCGTCGCTAGCCGATTCGGCGATGGGCCGAGTCCGTTTGGCAATCGATTTCGAGCAGCCGCTCGCGGAAGACGAACCGCAAGATTGGGAGTTGCCTTTGGCGCGGGCGATGGATGTCGCCTATCAATCCGCGATCGTCGCGGTCGAGGGAAGTCCCGAGTTCGACGCGCAAGTGGAAACCAACGGCCGCAAGATTGATGTCGGCGAGTTGGTGGACGCGGACTATCAAGTCGGCAAGCGACTGTTGGGTGCGTTTGGATTCGTGAGCGATCCGCAAGTCACGATCGACGTGTTTCAACGTCCCGGCTTTGGATTGCCAGCTGCCATCACGCAGAGCGCCGAACTGGTGACGCTGGTTGCGGCCAGTGGTGACAGCCAAACGGCGGCGCGTTACTTGCTGCGGACGAAAGCCGCTTTCCTGCAAATCAGTCTGCCAACAGACGCGACGCTCTGGTCGGCAACCGTCGATGGCAAGCCCTCAACGCCTCAGCGCGACGGCGACGACCTCGTGATCAGTCTGCCGCCGACCGCCACCCACGCACTTCGCGATCTGCAGATCGTCTATGAGACCCAAGCCAACTCGATCCAGTGGATGGCTGATGTGGAAGCGGCCGCGCCGCGACTGGTCGTGCGAATGGACAACAGTGACGAACGTTACGAAGTGCCAACCGCGGACGTTGTGTGGCATCTCGTCTTGCCCGAAGGACATCGGATCGTGCGCAGTCATGGGACGGTGTTTACGGAGGATGCCTCTCGCGGGGGCGACTCCGCATCGATTATCGGCGGTGTCCTGTATCGGCTGGGTGGCGGTATCGGCGAGTTCGGCATTCTGCCGGGATTGCTGTTGCATAATAACTATCAACCGAGAGAGTCAGCGACGCGCCGTTCGACTGTCTACCTCCACGACGACATTCAGTCCATGGACCGGTCTGGCGCGATCGACAGCGAAGTGGAAGACGGCTTCGAAATGGCTTTTGCACAGGCCGAGTCTGCGCCTGCGCCGATGGCGGCTCCGGAAGAAACAGCCGAGCCGGAGTCTGGGGTAAGCGATGCACCAGCACCGCGAGCAGAGGTACCTGAAGCTGTCCCCGGCATCGGCGCCGCGGTGGAGGTTCCGCGTCTGGACCGTCTCCAGTCGATTCGTGGTGCTCGCGTCGAGCAGTACTGGGCATTGCAAGGCGTCCGAAGTTTGCAGATCGAACTGGAACGCTCGGGCCAGCAAGTCACCTTCCAAAGCATGGGCGTGCGACCACAACTGCGAGCGACATTGATTCGCACCGATCGTTTCGCCTTCCTGTCATTGGCGTTGGCGATCATCACCGCGGTCTGGGGCATCGCCAAGACGAATCAAAACGCCGGGAGAAAGACTCGCTTCGTGTTGACCGCGTGTGTGTTGGCGGTCGCGTTGCCGATCGTCATCGGTCTGTTCTCCGGCTTAGCCCTGACGCCGCTGTTCGCGCCGATGCTGTACGCGGCGCTGTTGCTCGTTCCTTATTATCTTGTCGCCGGTGCCGCCAAGTGGCTGGCGTCGGTGTGTACTCCGCGCGGGGCAAACGCGGCTGTAGCGACGACTGCGGCGATCCTTTGTTTGGTCATGTCCGCTTCGCCCGCGTTGTCGCAGGAACAAGGAAACCGCGCGGCGATCGATCCGGCGGAGCTACTGCTGCTGCTTCACCCCGACAAGCCCGTCAAACTTCCTGACGACGCCGTGATCATTCCGTATGATCCCAGCGACGAGAACGGCGTCGCCAAGGCCGAGAAAGTCCTCGTGCCTTATGCCGAGTACACTCGTCTGTGGAATCTCGCTTTCCCCGACAAGCCGCTTCATGCCGTCAAGCCTCCGGCACCCTACGCGCTGGCCGCTGCCACTTACACCACGACGCTCGAAGGTGAAGACTATTTGGTGATTCGGGGCCAAATGGATCTGGAGATCTATCAGCAATCGCCGGTCGAGATCCCGTTGCACTTGGTGGGCGGCGTCTTGGAGCGGGCGACACTGGACGGTGAACCGGCACGCCTGCGAATCATCGCGCCGGCCAATCCGCCGCCGAACGCGCCTCCAGCAAACCAGCAGGTGCAGCAAGCAGCCCAAGTCCCGGAAGCGCGACCGGAAGCCTTCGCGATGCTGTACGTTTCGTCGCCCGGGCGCAAACGACTCGAACTCGCCATTCGCTTGCCGATCGCGCGGAGCGGCGGATGGCGGATCGTCCGCGGCCAGTTGCCAACGGCTCCGGCCACGCAATTGACGCTGGCGGTTCCCGCTGCAAACACCGAACTCCGCCTGTCCGGAACACTCGACCGTGCCAGCTTCGAGACGACACAGCCAAACGAATCGATCGCGACCGCGTTGCCGGCCGACGGCCAGTTCAGCTTGCAGTGGCGGCCGGCGGTTGCCGCGGGGCAAGTCGACCAAACGCTGACAGCTCGTTCGCTGGGCGTGCTTGACGTTCAAGAAGACGGCGGCCGCCTGACGTGGCGGCTGGAACTGCAAACTCGCACCAATCAACGCGAGACATTCACGTTCGTCGTTCCGCCAGATTATCTTGTCGAGCGAGTCTCCGGCGATAACGTCCGCGGCTGGCAATCGCGGCCCAACGGCGACCAGCAGCAGATCGACGTGACGTTGTTGAAGGCTGCGACCGGCACGGAAACGATCACACTACTTCTCTCGCGGCGATCGGTCGTCGGACTCGACGAGCCGACGGATCTTGTCGCCCCCGCCGTGGCCGTTCCCGACGCGGTGCTGCACCAGGGCCAACTGGCGATTCGGCGCAGTCCGCTGCTGGACCTCCGCACGCAGCAGGCTGCTGGGTTGAGCCGAGTCGAGATCGCGACCGAGACGCTGGCGAGCGTCTTGGGCTCGGTGGTCGAAGAGAGCCCGTTAGGCTTGAAACCGTTCGAGGCTTATCGTTTCGGCGCTTCGACTTATCAGCTCCAGCTTTCGGCACGCGCTTATGCGTCTCGGATCTTGGTCGAAGAACAAACCGTGCTGCGGATCGGCGACCGCGAAACAAACCTCGAAGCGCGGATCAAGTTCGCGATCGGCGGCCGCCCGGTGCATCAGCTCGAAGTCGATCTGCCGGACGGATTCGAATTGAAGGAAGTCCTCGCTCCAGGTTTGTTGGACTGGGCGATCACTTCCGCCGACGACCAACGATTGTTGACCGTCTATTTGGCTGCCGGCGCGATTGGCACGTTGGATCTGGATCTGCGAGGCAGCGTGCCGCGCGTCGAGGGTGAAGCGGTCGCCAACCCGCGATTCGTGGTCCGAAATGCGACGCAGCAATCCGGCTTTATCGCGGTCCAGGTTGATCCGGCGGTCGACGTGGTTGCCAACCAGCCCGAGGACATCGAGGAAGTACCGTTAGCGCGGGTCGCGAGCTGGCTCGTGGATGCACAGCGATCGTTGACACGGTTGGTCATGTTCCATCGCACGTCGGACTACAGCGTCGGCTTTCAGGTCACGCCGCGCCAGCCGAAGGTCAACGCGCAGAGCGTGACGAATGTTCGCATCACGTCGCGCGAGATCGAAGAGCTGGTCTTCTTGAAGTTCCTGGTCCGTGACGCGGGGATCCGCGCGGTCTCGTTCGTGTTGCCCGCGTCGCTCCGCGATTCGCGGATCACCGTGCCGCTGCTGCGACAGAAGACGATCACGGAAGCCGAGGGCGACCCCGACCAGATTCGCGTGCATCTGGAGTTGCAAGATCAAGTGATCGATGAACTGATCGTGCTGGTTCAAAACTCGCGTTCGCTGACGTCCGGCGAATACTTGGCTCCGATCCCGACGATCGAAACGGGGACGACCGACTTCCGCTACGTCGTGATCGAGAGTGCGGGGCGTGATGAAGTCATTGTGGACAAGACCAAGAGCGAGGGCTTTCTCGAACTGAATCGTCAGCTGTCCCAGTGGAAACAGCTGGCTCAGATTCTGGCCGGCAATATCACGCAAGCTTATGTCGCGCGTGATGGTGCCGAGACGCTACGGCTGCCGATCACGACGAAACCGCGACAGACGGTCGAAACGGCGGGGGCCAGCATCGGGCTGGCCGAGACGCTGTTGCTGGTCGATGCCAACGGGGCCTATCGCGGCATCCAGGAGTACCACATCGATAACCAGACGGAACAGTTTCTGGAAATCGAGCTGCCGGAAGGTGCCGAGCTGTGGACCGTCCTCGTCGCGGGAGAAGCGGTGAAGCCGACGACGGTTCCCAACGCTCCCACCAGCGGCCGAGTGCGCGTGCCGTTGATCAAGACGCAAACGGGCGACTTGGATTATTCGGTGGTGCTCAAGTACGGCGGCGATTTGAACCAGCTGCGCACGCTACGCAAGATTAGCTTCCCCTTAACGCGCACGATCAACATCAACGTCGAGCAAAGCCACGTGCGGCTGCGCTTGCCCGAGTCGCAACGCTGGTTCAACTTCGCGGGCAGCATGAGTCGCGTGACCGACGCCGGAGAGCTGGCGGCGGACTACGTCTCGTATCAAACGACGCAAATGCAACGGCTGATGCAAGTCATTAACAGCGACGCCTATGACGCCTTCACGAAAATGCGTTGTGAAAACAATTTGAAGCAGTTGGGACTTGCAACTAACGACTTCCAGGACACCTACAAGAGCCTTCCCGCGAATGCACGGTTGGATCGCGAGCTGAACAGTAATTTCGTCGTCGTCCAAGAGGCGGAACGGCTGATCGAGCAAAACGCGCAGACGCAGTCCGGTGCGGTCGAGTTCGGAAACAGTTCCCGCTTCAAGGAGCTGTACAAAGGGCAGGCCCTCAATCCCGCGACAGGCGTGGTCAGCAGCCTGGCCAACAATTTCGATGGCGTACCTCGCGATGCTGGCGAACAGACCGCGGACGGCAAACAGGTCTTCAACCGAAGGTGGTTCGACAGCAATCAGCTTGGAGAAAAGAGCTTGAGCGGTAAGGAGGCGGATACCAAGTCGCGCATCATCGCCCGCCCCAGCAAAGCGCCAGCGTCAAAGCCAAGCCTGGGAATTGAGAAAGATTTCTTGAGCAAGAACAAAGAGGATAAGAAACTCTCCGACGAGCAGCGTATAAAGGGTCTCGTCGATGAAATATCGCAGATCGAACGCTATCAACAGCGGCTGGAAATGCAGAACGAATCTCGACAACAAAGTCGCGGTGGACAAGCTGCATCACAAGACAGCATCAATCTCCCACAAGGAACGATGATGGAAGGGTTGCAGTCGTTGGACGAGGGCGGCGCGCAGGCAGCAGAAGGATTGTTCGCTCGCGACCGTAGCGAAGGCTTTGGCGGCGGCGGAGGCGTTGGCGGCGCAGATGCGAATGGTGTCTTGATGGGCGATTTGTACGGAGTCCCGGCGGCGGCCGGCGATGCGGGACTGACGAGCCTTGATGTCACGCTGCCGGAACGGGGTGTCGAATACCTCTTTGCAACTCCCCGCGGCGACATTCAGATCACCGCCCAAAGCGTCTCCGGCGAGCAGATCAATCGAGTTCTAAGTCTGTTGGCCATGCTGGCTGTCTTGATCGCCTTGGGGCTCGCTTACCTGATCGGCCAGGCGATTGTTGCTCGGACTAGCCAGCGAACCCGCGCAATTGTGAGCATCTTGCTGGGCGTGGTCAGCTTCGTTGGCGGAGTGCTGCCGATACTCGGAATCATCCTGGTCGTGTGGGGTGTCGTGATGATGATTCGATCCGCGACACGAACCGCGGACGCGGCGACAAGCTAGTTCCTCGCTGTCGAGCGCAAAGCGGCGGAAACGGCTTTCCAAATAGGGCACGTTGATCCGCGTTTCGTTTGCGTGTCAAATGCTGCTAGAGATCCCGGACGATCATGTGCATGCGACTAATTGGCAATGGCTCTGACATTCCATGGGAGGATCGCTCGTAGATGGCGAATGAAATTCGGATTCAACCACCTGCCAAGACGTTGATTCGTGGCCAGGCGATGACCGTACCGGTCTTGCTGGTGTTGGAGCGGCGATTGAAAGTGCGTGGTATTCACGCAAAGTTCCTGGGTGCCGAGGAAACGACGGCGGTCTACACGACTACCAGCACGGATTCCAAGGGACACGTGACGACGCACACGCACACTGCCGTGCAACAGGTTGAGATCGTCTCGCAGGTCCAACTGCTGGCGGGCAACGAGAAGAAGGGGTTCTTCGGCAATATGTCCGACGCCGTGGCGACTGTGTTCGGTGGCGGCAAGCACGACACGCTGGAACCGGGCGAATATCCGTTCGAGGTCGAGGTCTCGATTCCCGACGATGCTCCCGCGACTCACGTTGCGCAGAAGTCTCGCATCTTTTATGAACTGTCGATTCACGTCGACGTGCCGGCCGGGTTTGACTTGCAGGCCGCGCAGTCGTTTCCGGTGGAACCATTGCCAGCCACCTCCTACGAGACCGCACCTGTTCGCACGCGCTACCCGGACGACGCGGGGCGTGGCCTGTTCGATTCGCTGGTCAGTCCCGACGCAAGCCTGGAGATGGCGCTGGCGGCGGACAAATATCGACCGGACGAGTTGATTGAAGGGATCTTTACGGTCGAAACTCAAAAATCCATCAACTGCCGTCGAATTCTTGTCCAACTCGTAGGGATCGAAAGCAGCGAGGCTCACGGTCACCGGGACACGCACGTTCACCTCGGTGCCCCCCACGACCTCGGCTCACCGGGAACCGTGACCGGGAACTACACGCAAGAGTTTTCGCTTCCCGCCGAGACCACGGCTCCGCTAACGGCACGCGGCAAGCTGTTTTCCATTGCATGGTTCGTGCAAATCCAGTTGGACGTGCCGTGGGCCAAAGACCCCAAGATCCGTGTGCCCATCGAGCTGCTGCCACGTGCTTGAGCCGGAATCCCGCAAACGTCATTCGTCAACGAACCGATCGGACCACGTCACGTATGAGAGATTCGTTAGGAACGGAGTTGCTCTGCTAACCAAACACAGCTTGCAACTTGACGTTCCGCTTTGATCGGTCGACAGCCGAGACGAATGCCTCGATCAAGCCTAACTCAGGATGCTGAATCTGACACATCTGGTCGTTGAATTCTGTGCCGCGCGGCGCGTGGAAGATCAGTGAAAACGGATCTTGTCGAACATGGAAGGGCCGACCTGGATCGTGCCGCTGTGCGTCCGAACTAGCGAGTTTGACACGCACCTCAGATTCTTCGCCGGTCAGGTAGAACGACTCGCCGAGATGCGTTTTGAACGTCGAGGCGTTGACCGAATTCGAATCCGCGAGCGCTGGCAGGGCGGTTCCGCAGGCCGCTGCGGCACCGAAGGCCGTTACTCGTCCAAAGAACTCGCGACGCGGCAGTGACGTGTTGCTGTTACGGGTCATCGCTTCCTCCACCGGTTGACTAGAAACAGTTGCAAAGGTAACGCGAAAGCATGTGGGACTCGAAGTCAAAAGTTTCCTCTCAAGATGCTTGATAATTCAATCGAGATGGGTAAGTTATTACAATGTGACCTGAGGAGTCAAGATTTCGAGTTTGATTATTATCGCTTGATGTTTTGTTCGGCTCGCAAGTCCGCTAAGCGAGACTGTCCGTCTGGCAACGTCTTTACAAAGTATCAGCAAGGACAGCTCGCGGCCTGCTTCTAACGTTTTCGAGTTCCAATCTCCTTACCAACTCCATCAGGGACTAAGACCATGGCAGAACCTTTTCTCGGTCAAATTCAAATGTTTGGATTCAATTTCGCGCCACGTGGTTGGGCCAACTGCGATGGGCAATTGTTGCCAATCGACCAGAACCAGGCCTTGTACTCACTTTACGGCACGACGTATGGCGGCGATGGACGGACGACATTTGCGCTGCCCGACTTGCGGGGACGCGTTCCCATCCATGTTGGCGCAGGCCCTGGTCTGCCAGAATATAAGCAGGGCCAAAAGGGGTAACCGTCCACGGGCGAAGAATCGATCTTGGTACGTTTTGAGGATTGGGGTAATCTTCCGCCATCAT